>NZ_JAKNRA010000020.1:0-33771 GCF_022213125.1 Oceanobacillus alkalisoli
ACTTCCCATCACTTCGAGTGAGTAAGATCCCTCAGAGACGATGAGGTTGATAGGTTCGAGGTAGAAGCATGGTGACATGTGGAGCTGACGAATACTAATCGATCGAGGACTTAACTAACTTCTATATTTTGATGTCGTGATTTACTCTTATTTAGTTTTCAGGGTATGAATATATTTCATGTCTGGTAGCGTTAGCGGAAAGGTCACACCTGTTCCCATACCGAACACAGCAGTTAAGCTTTCCAGCGCCGATGGTAGTTGAGACCTTGTCTCTGCGAGAGTAGGACGCCGCCAGGCATTTTTTTGTTTAAAATATCTTCATAGAGACTTTAATGTAAAGCAATAACTTTTAAAAGGATATAAACTTTGTTTGTGGAATGATTTATTACATAAAACTTAACTGGCCCGTTGGTCAAGCGGTTAAGACACCGCCCTTTCACGGCGGTAACACGGGTTCGAATCCCGTACGGGTCACCATTTTTAGGAAGGCATGTTAAATACGCAACGTTTTGTTGCAACACATGTATTATCATATCCTATGCGTTGGAGGATTAGCTCAGCTGGGAGAGCACCTGCCTTACAAGCAGGGGGTCGCAGGTTCGAGCCCTGCATCCTCCACCATTATTTATAATTTTCATTACCGCGGGGGTGGCGCAAAGCCAAAACACCATTGAGAAACATCTTTGAATTAGGCTTTGTGAGGTGTGTAAGCTTCTCCGAATTATCCCGAAACACGACGAACAGTCTTTATTCTATTATTATGCATGAATAGCATTTGCATATTTCTTATTACCGCGGGGTGGAGCAGTCCGGTAGCTCGTTGGGCTCATAACCCAAAGGTCGCAGGTTCAAATCCTGCCCCCGCAACCAATTAATATCAACGCTAGTAGTAGTACTTGGAAAGTGCAAGCAAATTGGTCCGGTAGTTCAGTTGGTTAGAATGCCTGCCTGTCACGCAGGAGGTCGCGGGTTCGAGTCCCGTCCGGACCGCCACTATTTATTTAAAAAGTCATTATGGCTCGGTAGCTCAGTCGGTAGAGCAACGGACTGAAAATCCGTGTGTCGGCGGTTCGATTCCGTCCCGAGCCATTTTTTTAGAAAAAAGTACTACTAAATATTAATTACGAGCCATTAGCTCAGTCGGTAGAGCACGCCGCTCTTTACACCCTTGAAATTACTTCCTGACACGGCTTGCGAGGAGTGTACGCTTCGCCGAGTAAACTTGCAACACGACGAGCTTTCAAACATCTAGCTCAAACAAATTAACCAGTGCTACATTTACAATACGAGCCATTAGCTCAGTCGGTAGAGCATCTGACTTTTAATCAGAGGGTCACAGGTTCGAATCCTGTATGGCTCATCATTTGAATAACGGTTTTAGCGGGATCCACTAGTTGAAGAAGGCTCTAAAAACTTAGCGGAGTCACTGAACCTTGGAATTATATAAAGCGCCCGTAGCTCAATTGGATAGAGCGTTTGACTACGGATCAAAAGGTTAGGGGTTCGACTCCTCTCGGGCGCGCCATATACATAATTGATTGCATGAAAGTAGCTTAGAGCTGGCGGGCATAAAATATTTTCCAGTGAGGTAGTAGATTCAACTCTCATGGTCGTGTCCTGTAAATACCGGACCCTTAGCTCAGTTGGTTAGAGCTATCGGCTCATAACCGATCGGTCGCAGGTTCGAGTCCTGCAGGGTCCATCGGTACATCTTGTAGAAGCATTAATAATCCGGAGGTATACCCAAGTCCGGCTGAAGGGATCGGTCTTGAAAACCGACAGGCGGGTCAAACCGCGCGGGGGTTCGAATCCCTCTACCTCCTCCATTTATAATATGCGGGTGTAGTTTAGTGGTAAAACCTCAGCCTTCCAAGCTGATGATGAGGGTTCGATTCCCTTCACCCGCTTCTTATTTTATGGTGGGCCTGTAGCTCAGCTGGTTAGAGCGCACGCCTGATAAGCGTGAGGTCGGTGGTTCGAGTCCACTCAGGCCCATTAGAAACACTTGTTTCTGAGATAAGAGATACTAAGTATTGTTTATGTTGCGCCCTTAGCTCAGCAGGATAGAGCAACAGCCTTCTAAGCTGTAGGTCAGAGGTTCGAATCCTCTAGGGCGTGTAAGCTATTCATTGTTTCTGATTAATTTAGTGGTAGAGTAGCCTAGTTACTTTACATATATTTTATCTTGGGGCCTTAGCTCAGCTGGGAGAGCGCCTGCCTTGCACGCAGGAGGTCAGCGGTTCGATCCCGCTAGGCTCCATCTAAAGGGGATTACAGTTAGCGTATTTGCTAATTGTAATCCTCTTTTTGTGGTAGTTATTCTTTTTGCAATTCACGTCCGTTTAAAAAAGTTCCCGATTTTTCATGTGTTGACATTTAACTTTCAGACCCTGCATTTGAAAAAAGAAAATTGGCGTGATTATATACGTTCGAATAATCCTGCAGCTACAGCATTATTAAGTAAAATGGGATATGATGAAAAAGAAAAAATAATAGTTAAAAAGGAATTTTGGCGTATGATAACGAGAATGGAACTTGATCCGGCAAAACAACGCTTCATCTATGGCTTTTTTGAAACATATTTAAAATTATCAAAAGAGGAAGAGGAAAAGTTGATGAAGGAAATCAGGGATTTACCAGAGGCTGAAAAGATATTGAAATTTCCAATTTCGTATGAGAAAAAGGAAAAGAGATAGGGAGAAAAGAAGGTAGGCTTGAAGGGGTTAAGCAAGTGGCTGAGGAAATGTTAAAAGAAGGAGCCAGTTTGGAATTCATCTCTAAAGTAACAAAATTAACAATGGAAGAGTTAGAGAAATTGAAAAAGGATATATAAATATAACTTGTAGTACTTTTCAAAATCCAATTCTTCAAATTGTATTTTGTTCATTATGATGGATTGAGTTTATCATGTATTAACGGTCTGTAATACCTCCACTGCATGAAGTTTCACTTTATATTAATGGCTATGAAAAAGCGGGTGAATCAGAGCAAATCTCTGGTTCACCCGCTTTTTCTATATTCTATTTAAAAAACACCCCCAACTCCCGATTATTCTCGATTATAGAAGTGAAAGGAGGGAAATCACATGGAAACACGTACAATGTCCGTTGAAGAAGTAGCTGCTTTCCTCGGATTGCACCGGGATACCATCTATGATCTGGTAAGAGAAAATAAGCTACCACATGTCAGACTTGGAGGCAGGATATTTTTTCTCGAAGATGTGCTGGAAAATTGGTTGCGTAAAAATATGGTGGAATAGGCCGAGGCGCTAAAGATCGAGGGATAAAACCTTCGATCTGCTATTGGCCTTTTTGGCGTGGTTTGCAAGGATAGATAAATATTTAATAAAAAGGAGATAAATACGGATGACAAAGTTAAATTTTCACAGGGAAAAGAATATGCTTATGGACTGGCTGATGTTGAATGATATGTCTACAGGGGAGATTGCACTCTGGCACACCTTGATGAATATGGGGAACCGGCTGGGGCAACAACGTGTGTTTAATGCGCCTGCTTCGACCTTAATGCGCTTAACGGGTTTATCCAAGCAAGGCATGTACAATGCGCGGCAAAGGCTTGAGGAACGGGGGATGATTCGATTTGAAAAGGGGAGCCGCAGTCGGGCGGCCATTTATGAAATGATTCCGCTTCAGGAAGTGTATGGGGTTTACGGAACAAGTCCAATTTCATCTGGATCTGCACCGATGGAGTCCAGAAACTTGACCCAACAGTTGACAAAAAAGTTGACCATACATAAAGAGAAAGTTAAAGAAAAGAGAGGAGGAGGTAGCAGTGGAGCAAACTTGCATCCTACTTTTATAATGTATGAAGAAAATATCAACAAACTGACCCCGCTAGTGAAAAGAGATCTACACCAATGGATTCATGCAGTTGGCAGGGCCGTCGTTGAAGAAGCGATTCACATTACCGTGAAAAAAGGCGGGAGGACCTTCAGCTATACCGAAGCAATCTTAAACGAATGGGAATCCAACCATTTAAAAACAGTAGAGGAAATCAGGCGCTATGAAGCGGAGAGAGGGTTAAAAAATAGAAAAAAGTATATCCATATGCCGGGCAATGAACCTGAAACAAAAGAACAATCACTGGAAGAATGGGCAAGGGAGGTATTCCAATGACAACCGATGAAGCAATGGAAATATTAAACATGATCAATGAAATGTATCCGAAGTTTAACCTGACGAAAAGAAAAGCAAAAATCCTTATTCCGAGTTTAAAGCAAATGGACTATACCGGGGTCTTGAAGAATCTTAGCGCACATGTGATGCACCAACTGTACCCGCCAATGCTTAGTGAAATTGCAGCATACAGGCAAGAAAATAAGAAAGACTCGTCGCTCACGGAAATTGAAAAATGGGAAGAAGAAGCGAAACAGGTTACACCAGAAATGAAAAAACACTTTCAGTCCAAATTCGAAAAACTACTCCAACAGAAAGGATGGAACTAAACATGGACACGTATCATGCGGAGACAAGCTTACTTGGTTCCATTCTGCTCGAAAGCTCCCTTTTTAAAGAAGTCGAGATTGATTCCAACTACTTTAACTATTCCCAGCACAAGGTAATATTTGAGGCAATGGAGGAGGCTTATAAAGAGAAAGGGAAAATAGATGCGGTGATTCTCACGAGTGTGTTAGGAGAAAAAATTGGAGCGGTCGGGGGTGTTATGTATCTTACCGATCTTGCCAATTCTGTACCAAGCACTTCGACATTCAAACATTATGAGCAGATTTTGAAAGAGTCCTATCAACTGCAACAGGCAAAGTTGGCCGTACAGGAGTTTCTACATCAACCCTCTGTAACAAGCTTAGATCGGCTGGTTGATGACTTAAAGTGTCACATACTAACAGCATCCTCGACAGAAGAATGCACCTATAGTGACTTAGTGGGGATCAGTGAGGAACTGATGGATCCAGCATCTGAACAGCTCGGGTTTACGACAGGTTTAGAGCCATTTGACCAACTGACTGGAGGGCTACAGCGGGGAGACTTGGTTATCCTTGCTGCAAGGCCTTCAGTAGGGAAGACGGCGTTCGCATTGAACGTGGCAGCAGGTCATTGTAAAAATGGCGGATCGACGCTTCTTTTCAGCCTTGAAATGGGGAGACGCCAGCTCCTCATGATGAGCTAGATGATCCCTATTATTATACAAAAATTGCTTTAAAAGAGCAGGAGCGTGCATCCATATTGTTGGAAACCGTAAACTTGTCCCGAAATCGCGTTGCTTTATTCGCTACATTAGAAGTTCTGAAATTGATCGATGATTGGAAGGCGAACGATGAGATATATCAAATTAGAGATGAACGTAACGTTGTGTTACGCCCGCTAATGCGGTATGTGAACACTATAGGTGGTGTAATGATCTGGGATTTATTATCAACAGAGGAAGCTAGAGAAAAAATTATGCTATTTATTGATCAATTAAGAGATGAAGAAATTATTAGATTTAAACCAAAGGTATGGAACTAACTCAATATATATAATTTCTAAACTATCAAAGCGTGACATTGGATAGCAACTATGACGAGATTCATATCTATTTAAACTGTTATGTAAGAAAACTAATAAATTTATTCTTTATAGATGATTTGTAATAGAGATTAGGAAAAAATGAGGGGCTACCAGAAGGTGTATTTGGCATTTAATTTTTGTATGAAATGGCAATCAAGGTGATACATAAATTAGTATTATTCGTACATACATCATGAGTTTGGCATAAAGCCTTTATGGTTATGAAATCGGGCTTGTCTCGCACAATATATTATGCTAACTCTTCGTGTAAAGATGTGGATATGTATAGTATTGTGCATACTTAATTGCCAAAAACTATATTTATTAAATGCCCCATACCAACTTTAGAAATCGAGTGTTTATCAATACACGATCTATTAAAAACTTCTATACTACAAGTAATACAATTGGAAAAAAATGAGAAGGTGATCGTATTTAAAATTAATCTTTAGAGACGAATCAGTTATTAATGGATGACCGATTAAAGAATATGGTACTCAAACAGATCTTGGTATGTATCAGCACTTACATACTTTATTTGAAGAAATCCTCCGCATATTTACTTTTTGTTTTGATGATAAAAGTTGTAATTTCATCAATGGCCCCTGGAAAGTTTTCTCTAAAAGAATGTTCCCAAACTCTTAGTATATTCCAATTTCCCTCTAGATAGTATTCTGTCACTTTCCTGTCCCTTTCCACATTTCTATTTAGCTTTTTCTGCCAATAATCGATATTTGTTTTAGGCATATTTCCATGAATAGGACATTGATGCCAAAAACACGAATCAATGAAAATAACAATTTTATACTTTTCTATTGAAATATCTGGCCTTCCGAAAAGTGACTTCTTATTCCTCCTAAATCGTAACCCTCTTTTCCAAAGCTCTGAACTGACTTTATCCTCCAGCTTTGATACTGATTTAATAGCAGCCATATTTTTGCTTCGTGCCTCTTTTGGATTTTATCAGCCATTGTATCACAACCTATAATAATTATTATATTCATTAAGTATTTTTACCCTGTATTGTCCGAATTAATTCCCAAAAATTATTTTATCTATTCCAAAACCAGATTTTGGTCAACTAGCGATCGCTTTCAATTACTTTTTAGATCATGAATAGTATAATAAATGGAAGAATCTATAATAGGAGTCGGATAATATGCTCGTCTACGAAGCAACAAAACAAGAATTCCTGGAGGACGTCTTTCACGACGAATTGACTAATAACATCATCAGCAATTTTAATAAAAAAGTCGGGAAAGTAAATGTAGCAGAAGTTCGTTCATGGGATAACTCGATGCAATATATGTATCGGGTGCTTGGTGATCCCGAAATCCCAGATGATTCGGGCATCGCCATCGAATATAGAATTCCCTATTCATCTAAACGTGTGGACTTTTTAATAACAGGAAGGAACGAACAAAGGGAAAATGTTGTTGTTGTAGAATTGAAACAATGGAGTGAAGTAGAGAAGGTAGATGGAAAAGAAGCGATAGTCAAAACGATATTAGGCGGAGGGCTAAGAGAGGCAACGCATCCATCCTATCAGGCTTGGTCCTATGCATCACTGATAAAAGATTATAATGAAAATGTGCAGCAAAACCAAATTGACATTCACCCATCAGCCTACCTGCATAACTATTTAATAAAAGACCCAAACACACAAGATCCTTTGTTTGATTCGATTTACGATTATTACATTGAGCAGGCACCTGTATTTGTCAAAGGGGATGCAGCAAAGCTGCGAAGCTTTATTAAGAAATATATTAAATTCGGTGACAATAAAGAAACCCTGTATAAAATAGAAAAAGGGCGTATACGTCCATCCAAATCATTACAGGATTCATTAAATTCAATGTTAAAAGGCAACAGGGAATTTACAATGATTGATGAACAAAAGGTTGTGTATGAAGAAGCGTTGCGACTAGCGAATGAATCACAGCGGACTGGGATAAAGCAGTCATTGGTAGTAGAAGGCGGACCTGGAACCGGAAAGTCTGTATTGGCCATTAATTTGCTAGTCGAACTCACCAACCGCGGCATGGTTGCGCAGTATGTTACAAGGAATGCTACTCCAAGGGATATCTACTCTGCGAAATTGAAAGGTGATTTCCGGAAAACACACATTGATAACTTGTTTAAAGGTTCGGGAAGTTATATCGATACTCCGAAAGATGAATTTGATGTGTTAATTATTGATGAAGCTCATCGTTTAACGGAAAAAACAGGCTTCTTTAAAAAAGGCGAAAATCAAATTAAAGAACTAATTAATTCTGCGAAAACGACCATCTTTTTTATTGATGAACATCAGCGGGTTCGCTTAGATGATTTCGGTACTATTGAAGAAATACGTAAGAAATCAGGAGAATTAAACGCGGAGTTAACAAGCACGGAACTGGTTTCTCAATTCAGATGTAACGGCTCTGATGGATATCTGGCATGGATTGATGATGTATTGGAAATTAGAGAAACAGCAAATGTTAATTATATTGGGAAGGATTATGATTTTAAGGTCTATGATGATCCTAATCAAATGCTGGAAGATATCACGGAAAATAATAAGACCAACAATAAATCAAGAATAGTAGCCGGATATTGCTGGGATTGGAAAAAAGATACCAGAGCAGACTCTCGCATTCCCGATATCGTTATACCCGAATACAATTTTGAGATGAGCTGGAATCTTGATAATACTGCAACATGGGCGATAGATGAGGATTCGGTAAACGAGGCAGGGGTCATTCACACTTGCCAGGGTTTGGAATTCGATTATGTTGGTGTGATTATTGGAGACGATTTAGTTTACCGGGATGGCGGGGTTCAAACAGATTATACGAAAAGAGCATTAACAGATCGGTCCATTTTCGGGATTAAAAAAATGATAAGAGAAAAACCAAATGAAGCGCTTAAGGTGGTTGATAATATTATTCGGAATACGTATCGGACTCTTATGACCCGTGGGCAAAAAGGGTGTTTTGTTTATTGTACGGACAAAGCGCTGTCGGAATATTTGAGAGGAAGAATAGATAGGGTTCAGGAATATGAGAGTGACAAGTTTTTCAAGAGTGATATGTATGTGGCTGAGGATAAAAAGGATTATGATGTTTAATAAAGTTTATCTGAAGTCTAAAATAATTTTAAGTACTGTCAGTTCCTGATTTTTTTTGGGAAAAAAGGGTTCCCCATCACGTGGGAATGTACCGGTAGATGAGCACTTTGACGCGGTTTATGAAGCATGGAAACGGAGTAAATTACACACAGAAATTCACGAGATTTCAAAAGAGTGGGGCATCGATGAAGTCATCTTTGAAAAAGCCGTCGAATCCTATTCCACTGTTAATCCAAAAGAGATTCCTTATATCGATGATATTACGAGAAAAGTAGACTACGATTCGATTACGCATCCTAAGAAAGCCCCTTTCAAACAGAACACTTGATAAGAAGTTATAACATCGTTACAGTTATTGATATACGAATTCGGATGCATTGGCGAGACAGATGAATTACATCATGCAATCGTCTAATTCCACGGAACCGATACGTATTTTAGAAAACTCTAGAGGTGAATACATTGACAAAAAATATACCATTAAACGTACTTGATCTTGTCAGCATATCTGAAGGACAAACGACAAGAGAAGCGTTGCAGCAAGCTTTGGAATCAGCGCAACTGATAGATAAGCTTGGCTTTAAGAGACTCTGGTTTGCAGAGCACCATAACTCGATAAATTTAGCATCCATGGCAACTTCTAATCTTATTGGCCTCGCTGCACAGGTAACGGAAAGGATCCGGATAGGCTCTGGCGGTATTATGCTGCCCAACCATGCGCCGCTGCAAGTAGCGGAGAGTTTTGGCACACTTGCCCAATTATTTCCTGATCGAATTGACCTCGGACTCGGACGGGCACCGGGGACGGATGCGCAGACGGCTCAGCTCTTGACGCGTTCCGGAAGTGATCCGCAATCTTTTGCTAATTCGATTTTTGATCTGATTGGATGGTTCAGTGATAAGGGTTCGGCGCACAGTGTACCTGTCACTTCGAATGTCGGGACAGGGACGAATATACCGATCTGGGTCCTGGGTTCAAGCATGAATGGCGCCTCGATTGCCGGTCAGCTGGGACTGCCTTATTCGATTGCCACGCATTTTACACCTGACGATTACAGAGAGAAAATCGATGTCTATCGTTCGGCATTTAAAACGTCAGCCCCGACAGCGCAAATTGAAGAACCATACGTCATGGCAGGGATTAACGTTCTTGTTGCTCCAACGGATGAGGAAGCAGAAAGATTATGGACAACAACGCAGCAAATGTTACAAGATATGCAAACGGGAAGACAGCGTTTATTACAGCCTCCTGTCCATTCGGAACAATTAGGAACAGAACAGGAAAGGGCAATGATTGAATCCATGTTCAGCATTAAAGCGGTCGGATCTCCGGAAACAGTACAAAAGAAGCTGCAACAATTTGCCGAAAGCACAGGGGCCGATGAGTTGATCGTTGTGACTTACACTTACGATCCGGAAGACAGGAAGCGATCGATGAATATGCTTGCTGAACTTTGGTTCTAATCGTTACAATGATGATTTCCTGCATCCTAACTATCGAAGAATGAAGTAATCTGGATGATTTTGAACAAGCGAAGCTATGGAAGCAATTTGTTGAAGCGGAAGTTTAATTGAAGGATGCGAATGACATAAAAACCGCCTTTCCATGACGAGCAAATAGTAAGGATACCTTGGTTTATTCTTTACTATCTTTGCAAGAAATGGTTAAAGGCGGCTTTTAATGTTATTTATCCAATTCGATTGTTTCATTTATATCTGCTGATTCAGAATTTTGTCCGGTCATCCGTTTATAGAGAAAGGCAATTTTTTTCGTGAAGTTACCCGTTTCCCAGTACTCTGCAGCTTCTGCTTTTACTTTGATCAAGACAATGTCAGGATCATCATAAGAGGCTTTCATCATTTTCTCATAGGCTTTGCTCCATAACTCCTTTTTCTTAGCTAAATCCTCAACGATTTCTGCTCTCCCGCGAACAGAAACATAGGATTTGCCTGCATAAGCAACATTCACTTCTTGATCATGTAAAATTTCCTTATATTTATCCGTTTCTTTTTTAGTGAAAAACCATAAATCACCATCAAACTCTACCTCTTGCGTTTTCATCGGGCGTGAGATAAGCCCTTCTTCCGTTAATGTGGTCAGCATCGCAGTATCTACGTCTTTAATTAACTCTCTTAATGTTTCCACTTCTTCTTGTTTAAGCACGTTAGACATTTTTACCACCTCAATTATGTTATAGAGGTATATTTCCCATTAAATGAACTTTTAAACGGTTTGATTAGCCGCTAACGTTTTCCTTCCTTTAATTTATTTGTCCAGTCACTTCCCGATTATTGGCGAAGTGCATGCCACTAAATTTTAATCCCGACTACGGATTACAAGGGAAAATTTAACAAAGACAGAAACAGCTCCATTCCTACTCCTGTTTACCACTATGATAAACCATGCTATATTAAAAACAGAAACAGCATCGCAGCTCACACATCAAAACTCTAAAGGATGTGATGCAATGGCAGCCCTGCCAGAGCTTATTAAAGAAAATCCCCCCGAACAAACCTACACGAAGCATGATCAACTGTACAAAGAACTTATCAGCACATTTTTCAAAGAATTTCTTATAGCGTTTTTCCCTGAGGTGCACGAACATCTTGATTTCCAAGCGATTAAACCAATATCTGAAGAAGTGTACACGAATCTCATTGAAGGAGAGACCCGTCGACTTGATATTGTAGCGGAGACGAAGCTGAAAAATACGGATATTATTGTGATTGTGCATATTGAACCACAGAGTTATGTACAAACGAACTTTCATGAAAGGATGTTTCACTATTTCAGTCTTCTATACAATAAATATCGCAAACCAATTATTCCTATAGCTATATTTAGTTACGAGGGAAATCTGGGAAAAGGATAATTATATAATGGAATTTCCATTTCTCCATATCCTAACGTTTAATTATATGACTCTCCATTTACAGAAAAAGAACTGGCGTGATTTTATCCGTTCAGATAACCCAGTATCTGCAGCCCTTTTAAGTGCGATGGGGTATAAGAAAGAAGAAAAGATTCAAGTGAAAAAGGAATTTTTGCGTATGATGACTAGAATGGAACTTGATCCGGCGAAACAACGGTTAATTTATAGTTTTTTTGAAACGTATTTAACATTATCAAAAGAAGAGGAGGAAGAATTAATGGCTGAAATAGGAAAGTTTATGGACGTGGAAGAGATTATGGAGTTGCCAATTTCGTATGAGGAGAAGGGCAAAGAACTTGGAAAAAAAGAAGTAGCAATCGAAATGTTGAAGGAAGGATCTAGTCTAGAATTCATTTCAAAGGTGACAAAATTATCAAGAAAGGAGATTGGAAAGTTAAAAAAACAACTATAAAATTTAGTGTGGAGTAACCCAATGCCAGATTATTATTCTTATTTAAAGGACATAATCTGGCCCATTTCCTTTAGAACCAGATGCCTGACATGGGGTCAGCATATAATGATAAATTAAGGTCAAGAGCTAATTTTGCCCGAAGTGCCTGGCACCCTAACTAAGGGGAACGAGCATGCTTCCCCATCCTTCCCTATAACTCCGATTTCCCATACAGCTTAATTATTTCCGGGTAACCTTGGTATTCTCTTTTTCCTAAGTCCGTCAAATCATAGATCCCTCGACCAATGCGTTTGAACCAGTTATAGTAGTTATTATACAGAATGCCATATGTACGCTCACCCGTATTCATTTTTTTAGATCCTTGGCCGACATGGGACCTAGATGATCCAGATAAAATGCGATTTGAATACTTTTTTCCTTATAGGCGGTTATGGTCGGTACATGGGTACTTCCGCCAATATTACAGTTGCTTCTTCTATCTCTAGCTTCTTTGATCAACTTATCCCTAGCCTTTTTACTTTGTCGCGCGCTTCGTTTGCGATCAAACGGGCCTGGCTCATGCACTATCTGGATGCTTGGCTTTTTACCTTCAAATGAAACTAAAATCAACCCGAGTTCCAATCGGCGGACAAGATGGACTAAATCACGCCATCTGCGCTTCCGCAAACTCGTTTTCGGCCTTTGAATAGCTATGTAAACATCCGGCGTATATCTTTGTCGTTTTGCCGCTTGCATAAGCAACGTGATATTCAAGTTTATTTTCAGTTCAACAATAAGTAATGAGTCATCAATCCATGCGACGACATCACAATCATTCACCTCAGCTTGCACTTCGTATCCTTGTGACTGAAAATAAAGTTGAATGGGTTCATATAAATCTGTTTCATATATTTTTCCTTGGCTCATGTGGTATCAACTCAATCTTCTTATCGTAACAACTGGAAATAGCAATGTCCCGATGCAGCTTTTCTAAAGCAGCAATGGACGCTACTCATGGGATCCTGCTTGCAGCGTTATTTCGAGTTGTTTATATGATAAATATAGCTTAATTTCATCAATTTATCCAGAATATGGGGGCATGATCGTCACAGGAATTAGGGACCGGTTCTGCAGCCAGTCATCTTTAAGCGAATCGAAGAACGGCCAGCATGTTGCAACGCTCCATCATGAAGCCGGTAATTCCGGCTTATGGAACAAACAGATGTATGTCCTGGAAGAAGTTCAATCATGGCAACAAGACTACGATTCAATACTGTTTGTTTAATTTTTCGGTGCCTGTCGTCCGTCGAACTGCAAAGCAAATGAAGGCGATTTTAATTATCGTTGAAGGTTATATTGCGCAACGAAATTAATTCCAAATATAAATTCCTAACAGGAGGCGAACAGAAATGCCAGTCTGTCAAGCATGTGGTAAGAAGTGGAGCTGGGGGCAAACGTTCAAAACAATATTCCGCTTAAAATGTCCGTATTGCGGAAATAAGCAGTACCAGTCGGCAGCAACAAGGAAAAAAACAGTGTGGTATGCAATTATTCCGTTAAGTTGGTTCCCGCTTCAGGCGATATTTGATTTCAAACTAACAACGGCAGTGGTTTTTGTTCTGATTGCACTAGCCATAGTATTTGTGACCATGCCATTTATTATAGAGTTATCAAATGAGAAAGAACGGGCGTGATCCAAAGTGGTGAGGGACTGTCCCATGGTCTCATATAAATCTGGAAGTTTTATAAGCGTGGATGAATTAAAAGGAACATAAATTCAGAGTATCTGTCCTAGCGGACGGATGCTCAGACTCTTGTCTCGTAAACTTAAAATGGTGTAAGATGAGAGTTGATCACACTATAAAATTCAATCAAAAATTAGTTAGGGAAAATATATCTACTCGATTAATATCTAATGCTAACGGTGCTAACGGTATATATATTTATACGAGCAATAGTAATGGTGAAATATCATACATAGGAGGCCAATCATTGATACTCGTCTCAGCAGCAATCATAATCTCAAATCATAAAATCCTAATAGCAAAAAGAGGAAAAACAAAAAGCCTTCCTAATCTATGGGAGTTTCCAGGAGGCAAAATCGAAGAAAACGAATCTCCTGAAACCTGTGTTGTAAGAGAGATACAAGAAGAATTAAAAATAAACATCAAAATAAATTGTCATTACAAGACCGTCCAGCATACATATGAGTTTGGTGATATTAAATTAATTTCTTTTCTCGCAGAATATGAAAATGGTACGATTAAGCTTACCGAACATACTGATTATAAATGGGTAAATATTGATGAATTACATCATTTTGAGTTTGCGCCTGCAGACATACCAATCGTAAATAAATTGCTCGAGGATGGTATAGAAATGTGACGGGAAACTCAGTTGTTTTTTGATGAAAAGGAGTGTGAGCTTTTGTTAAGACAAGGTATCTATGAAGAAATAATCACAAAAGAGCTAAGAGAAGAGCTAGCTTTATTCCATGATACGGAATTTGATGTAGAAATCGGAAGCTTAGACCCGGAAGAAGCCCGAAAGTTTCTAGCTTCCTACATATTTACAGTAACAAGGAAAGCTTTAAATTACGTCTATGATCAAGGAAAGAACGATAAAGAAAAACTCCTAAAACAAATCAAAACCTGTAATCAAATCATCGAAACATTGAGTAAATCCGTAGATGAAGACGAATTTGCGAAATTAGAGATTGAATCCTACAATCCATTTATAGTAAGTTAAATTCGTTAAGAAGCATAAGGAAAGAGCAAACTGTACGCCCTGTCACGTCTATTTCGGAAAGTTCCCTCTTTACAGGTGCAATCAATGAGCCTAATATGTTAAGCGAATTAAAGAAAGAGATTCTGTCCGCGGATCATATTGATTTTTTAGTATCCTTCATAAAATGGAGCGGTATTCGTGGATTGATGGAAGACTTGAAAACCTTTACGGACAATGGTGGAAAGCTACGGATTATTACAACATCATATATGGAAGCAACTGATTACAAGGCTATTGAAGAACTTAGCAAGTTACAAAATACGGAGATTAAAATTTCATACGATATTGAACGAACTAGACTGCATGCAAAGGCTTATATGTTTAAAAGAGGAACCGGTTTTACAACAGCATACATAGGATCATCGAACCTATCTAATCCTGCGCTTACTTCAGGGCTCGAGTGGAATTTAAAAGTAACGGAAAAAGATTCCTTTGATATTATAAAAAAATTTGAAGCAACATTTGAAAGCTATTGGAATGATCGGGAGTTTCACTTATTTGATCCACAAGGTGAAGATTCTAAGAAGCAGTTACGACAAGCGTTGAAAAAGAAAGAGTATCAAATTGAACAAGATTTTTCTTTTACTTTTGATATCCGTCCATACTATTATCAGAAAGAAATGCTTGAGAACTTGTGGGCGGAAAGAGAGGTCTATGGCAGATATAACAATCTTCTTGTTGCTGCAACTGGTGTAGGAAAAACAGTTATTTCAGCTTTTGATTTTAAAAAATACTTGAGCAAAAACAAGCAGGCGAAGTTGTTGTTTGTTGCGCATCGTGAAGAAATCCTGAAACAAAGTAGAGATACGTTTCGGGTCATTTTAAAAGACGCCAATTTTGGGGATATGCTTGTAGGCGGGCATCAACCGGAGTCAATCGATCATTTATTTGTCAGTATCCAAAGCTTTAACAGTACGAAACTACATGAAAAACTGTCTTCTGATTTTTATGATTTCATTATAGTCGATGAGTTTCATCATGCAGCTGCAAATTCTTATCAAAATTTATTGACCTATTTCCAACCAAATATTCTGCTCGGTTTAACAGCGACACCTGAAAGAATGGACGGACAAGATATTACGCAATACTTTGACGGAAAAATTGCCTCGGAAATGCGGCTTACAGAAGCGATCAATCAAAAGCTCTTAAGTCCATTTCACTATTTCGGCGTAAGTGATACGGTTGATTTATCGAGCTTGAAATGGAGTAAAGGTTATGAAGTCAAGGAATTGGAAAACGTCTATACGAATAATACCATTCGTAGTAATCAAATTATTAAAAGTCTGTATAAATATGTCACAGATATAGATGAAGTAAAAGGTTTAGGATTTTGTGTCAGTGTGGAACATGCGCTATACATGGCGAATCACTTTAATAAGAGGACTATTCCATCGATTGCACTCCATGGTAATTCAGATAAAGAAACGCGAAGAAAAGCCAAAGTGGATCTCCAGCAAGGTAAGATTAAATTCATTTTTGTTGTTGATTTATATAACGAGGGTGTAGATATCCCTGAAGTAAACACGATATTATTCTTACGTCCTACCGAAAGTCTGACTGTGTTCTTACAGCAATTGGGTAGAGGATTGCGGTTAGCAGAGAATAAGGAATGCCTTACCATATTGGATTTTGTTGGACAGGCGCATAAGAACTATAATTTTGAGGAAAAGTTTCGTGCATTAATTGGCCGGGCGAAGCATTCTGTGGGTTATTACATTGATAAAGGATTTTCCAATTTACCGCGGGGGAGCTTTATTCAATTAGAAAAGCAAGCGAGAGAATATATCTTACGCAATATAAAAGAGGCAAGTAATACGAAACCTCATTTATTGAACAAAATGAGGTATTTTGAGCGGGATTCTGGTCATTCGCTAACGTTCGAGAATTTTTTATCGTATTATAATCTCTCATTATATGATTTTTATGGTAGGAATGGCAACCGCACGTTTCACAGAATGCTTGTAGAAGCTGATTTAGCTCCAGATTTTTCATTTGATAAAGAAGAGCTTATTACAAAAAGGCTATCAAAGTTCTTTCATTTAAATTCTAGAAAGTTACTGGCGTTTTTCATCAGTTATGTAGGGTCTCTTGGTAATCTAGAAATATCTAACGAAGAAGAAAGATTAATGCAAAATATGCTGTATTACAGCTTCTTTCAAACAGAGCCAATGAAAGAAGGATACACTTCAGTAAAAGAAGCCCTGCAGTCTATTTTGGCTAAGGAACAGATGCAGCGTGAAATCATGAATGTGTTGAAGTATAACTACGAATCGATTAGGACGATTGAAATTGATCATGATTTCGAATTTGTTACACCGTTGACCGTGCATTCTACATATTCGACTGAGCAAATCTTAGCTGCTTTAGGATATTACCATGAGGACAAAAAGCCAGCTTTCCGAGAAGGAGTTAAACACTTTAAGGATCAAGATCTTGATATCTTCTTTACCACACTGAATAAATCAGAGAAAGACTTTTCACCTTCTACATTGTATGAGGATTATGCAATCAATGAGAAGTTATTTCATTGGCAATCACAAAGTACATTAACAGAAAAAAGTCCTACAGCTCAACGATATATCAATCATCGAAAGCAAGGGCATCAAATAGCTATATTTGTAAGAGAATATAAAAAAGAATATGGTTATACCGCACCTTTTACATTTCTTGGTACATGTGAATATGTAAGACATTCTGGTGAAAAGCCGATCAGTTTTATATGGAAATTGAAACATGAGATGCCACCAGCATTAGTGCCAGTGGCGAATAAGAGTATTATTTAGATAAAAGTGCATGTCACTTCCCAAATTTTGTTGAAGTGCCAGGCATCCACATATAACATTCCTATTACTAAAATTTAAACACAAGAGGTGATAAAAATGTCCATCCCAGGCTACCAAGAATTTATGTATCCCTTCCTTCAAATATTAAAAGATGGAAGAGAACATCGATTACGAGATTTATATAAAAAGCTAGCAGATCACTTTAATCTAGCGGAAGAGGAAGTTGCTCAAAAACTACCAAGTGGAAGGCAAACAATTTTACACAATCGAGTTGGTTGGGCCCGAACGTACTTAAATAAGGCGGGATTGATTGAAGTTATTAGCAGGGGGGTTTTCCGTATTTCGGAAGAGGGTCTCAAAGTGGTTAATGATCCTCAGGTGAATCAAATTGATAATAAATTTTTAACCAGCTATCCAAGTTTTAACGAGTTTAAAAATAAAGCAAACAAAGAAACCACTGAAAATCAGGAAAGTAAGGACGAAAATCAAACGCCTTTGGAAATTATTGATGATAACTTTAACATTTTGAAAAAAGAACTTCAAGACGAGTTATTAGAAAAAATATTAGAGTGTTCACCTGAGTTTTTTGAAGAAATGATTGTCCAATTGGTCGTTGCCATGGGATACGGCGGTTCCGTAAAAGATGCCGGTGAAGCGATAGGAAAAACGGGCGATGAAGGTATTGATGGAATCATAAAAGAAGATGTACTTGGACTAGAAATGATCTATTTACAGGCGAAAAGATGGAAAAAAGATTCTACAGTAGGTAGACCGGATATCCAAGGGTTTGTAGGAAGTCTTGTCGGTAAACAGGCATCAAAAGGAATATTCATCACTACTGCAAAATTTTCAAGAAGAGCGTATGAGTATGTAAACTCAATCGATAAGCGAGTCATTTTAATAGATGGGCAACAATTAACCGACTTGATGTTTAAATATGACGTAGGAGTTACACATGAGCAGGTGTTTGTCACTAAGAAACTGGATAATGACTTTTTTGAGGTGTGATTGATTTTGGCTGCCTGACAACAACCAAAATCAAAATCTAATCATCGATCGGTTTCAATAGAAATGCAAAGATATTGTACCCGTCTGAATTAAAAGAACTGGACTCCCGAATACAGCGGGAATAAAAGGGTTTCCTATTAAACGAATAGAAACGAATGGAGCATTCCTTGTAACCATACCGCTAGAAATAATAACCACCCTGAAGCTGTGCGAGCAGAAGGGTAGTTATTTTACTCTAAGCGGACAGCCCCTTATTTCCATACGTTATCTGACAGCAGCAAGGAGGCAACAAACCACATGCTAAAAACCAAAAAAGACATCAAAAAGCTTGAAGCTAATCTTAACTATATCAAGAACAGCCTAAATCAATTCACGGAAGACCATTTCAATGAAACCATAAAGAATAATTGGACAAGATTAAAAGAAATTACTGCTCAGGAAACACTGCAATCCATGCCGATCGATACAATCTCCACATTGGAAAAGGGAATGCCGATTCATGCGCTGACGGCGGAGGGGTTGCAGACGTCCAGGATAAAGATCCCCATGAATTATTGAAGGTAACCGGTGTTGGTACCATAAGTGCGAAAGCAATCAGTGATGCAGTTGTAAGAATCAGGACATCTGTTTACGAGCAGGCGGCTTCGCGGATAAACCCTGCTGATTTATCAGCAGAAGACATCGAGTTATTAGAATCGATTTATAAAAAAAGGTAACTGTTGCCAAAGATTGAAATTCTGCAACAAGAAGTCGATGCATTCCAAACGGCATTTGAATCTGAACTGGAAACTGCGAAGCGTTTAAGTTAGGTTGAGTATTTGTGCTTCTGAAGGAGCCACCAGCATCCAATATTGTCTGCAACAGGTTATAATAATGAAAGGGAGGTGAAGGAAATGGAACAGGAAACAATATTAAAGGAAATCCTAAATACGTTAAAAGAGCATTCCCGGCAAATGAATACGAAATTGGATGAAAGTATTGCTGGTCTAGAAAAGAAGATGGATAAACGTTTCGCTGAGATGGATAATCGTTTTGCCGAGATGGATAAACGCTTCGATCACGTAGATAAAAAATTCGATAACTTAAATAAAAAAGTAGACGGACTTCGCATTGATCTTCACGAAACACAAGAAACCGCAGAATTTGCCGCTAGTAAAGTCATTCAACATGAGAAAAAACTTCGCGAAATAAGTATGCAGTATAGAATGACCTCACACTGCAACCAATCCCAAAATGAATAAAGGTGCCAGTCGTCTGATGAAAAGCAAGTTTTGTTTCGGGGAAATTCCCAGGGACTAAACTTGCTTTTTAAATATTACTACAAGTAATCGGCATGGGTAATGGTTCTATTGGAAAGTTATCAAAAGCAAAACCGATTATGATGACTATGATGGTAACATAAGATCGGATGGCAAACCAACTAGTTTAAAATCCCCACCAAAAGGAAACATAACCATAACAGCACGAATTCAATCCAATAGAGGTGACAAAATGAGACGCTTACTAAGAACACTTATTAAATACGGCCCAATCCTTTATCCGTTTATCAGGAAATACATGAATAAAAGAAAACAGAAAAGAAATCCATATGGACAAGAAAGAAATATCCGTCGCTAACTAAAATTGAAGCTGGCAAGTTACAGCTTCTTTTTTAATTCGAGATTTTCCACACCTATTCATGAATCATAATTCCCAACCCGGACAAACTATACAAAATATGAATCCAAAAGGTGAAGTTATGTCATACATATGTTCAGTCGGCACAAGCATCCCGAAACACAATATCAGCCAGGAAGAAGTTAAAGAATTAGTCCAGAACGTCTTTAGTTATACCAATCGCGAGGTCAAACGATTGCTCCCGGTATTCGATCATGCCCGGATTGAAAATCGGCAATTTGTCGTGGATAAAACCTGGTTTGAAGAAGAGCACACATTTGCGGAGAAAAATAATATCTATCAAGAAAATGCGATTCATTACTCGCTAGAAGCGATAGATGATTGCTTACAAAATGAACATTTCCTAACAAACTCCATTCCCTATGAAGCGGTTGATCTAATTATTTATGTATCCAGCTCCGGCCTATCCACGCCAACGATTGATGCCTTCCTGCTTAATGAAAGGCCGTTCCGAGAAGACGTCCAAAGAATGCCGCTCTGGGGGCTAGGCTGTGCGGGTGGAGCAATCGGTTTATCAAGGGCTCATGACTGGGTTAAGGCACACCCTGAAAAAACTGCACTAGTCATATGCTGTGAATTTTGCGGAGTGACGTTTCAAAAGGGGGACCACCGTAAAAGTAATCTCGTAGGTACTGCCTTATTTGGGGACGGGGTTAGTGCTGCCTTACTAGTTGGGAAGGAATCTCCTTACTTAGCTAATAAAAGACAAGCGGTTCCTAAAGTCATCGGCATCAGTTCCCGGACAAAAAGGGATAGTACGGACGTGATGGGCTGGAATGTAACCAATCATGGTTTGGAAGTCATTTTTTCCAAAAGTATTCCGTCACTTGTTGAATCTTTCTGGAAAGAACATGTGGAGCACTTCTTTCAACAATTTCAAATGGAAAAAGAAGCGATATACGCTTATCTTGCGCATCCTGGTGGTATAAAAGTGTTGCAGGCAATGGAAGGCGTGTTAGAAGCGGAAAAAGAAAAATTAAAGCACTCCTACAACGTGCTGCGAAACCATGGAAATATGTCATCGGTCACCGTTTTATATGTTTTGAAAGAATGGATGAAAGAAGCAATAAAGCCTAAGGAGAAGGTGATTTTGTCTGCATTAGGCCCCGGGTTTTCCTCGGAAATTTTGTTAATGGAGTGGAGCGAATGATGCCTGAAATATTTTGGTGGATTTTTATATTCATTGCGTTGGAGCGGATCGTGGAGTTAGTCATTGCAAAGAGAAATGAAAAATGGATGTTGGAACGAGGAGGAGTAGAGTGGGGGAGAGGGCATTACAAATGGTTTATTGTTGTTCATCTCCTATTCTTCATTTCCATTTTGCTGGAGGTTACGGTTCGTGATTATTCCAATTTTGTACTAAACAGTTATGTGTTTGCACTCTTTCTCCTAACGCAAGCAGCAAGAGTCTGGTGTATTCAGTCGCTTGGTAAGTTTTGGAACACGAAAATCATTATCTTGCCTGACTGTCCCCTCATCAGCAGGGGGCCTTACAAGTTCGTTAAGCATCCAAATTATATCATCGTCGGTGTTGAGCTATTCATCATTCCGATAATGTTTGGGGCTTATTTCACCGCATTTCTTTTCCCGATTCTCCATCTCACTTTAATGACCGTGCGTATTCCCATGGAAAATAGAGCATTAGCTGAATTAAAAAAGGAACGTGACGAGAGTAGCGACCCCTTAAAGTTAAAGGAGAAAACTAACTTTTGAAGGTCGGTATCCGAGGTGGCGTTTCTTTTCATGATTGTGTTAAAATTAATTCCTATTATCAAGATAACTGATTTAAATTTAATTACTAACATTTCAATTCGATTACAGTTTAATTACAACGGATTAAGGGAACTGGCTTGTGAGTAGTGTTAATTTGTAAAAGGGGGAGATTTCATTGTTATATCCACATAATGTTGGATTTTTTATTAAGAATAATAGAGAAGATTTTCGGTCAAAGCTGTTAACAGAGGCAGGGAATGTTACGGAAAAAATCAATCAGATTTTAATAGAAGGGGACATCGATCTCTTAAAAAATGCAGAGTATATCTGCCTGTATGTATTGGGAGACAGGGAGGATGAACTCATCGCTTTTGCAGAAAAGGAGGGAATTTCCTGGGCGAAACATTCGTTGACGCTATCCTTTAAATTGGAATGGGTCCATACGATAAGGCGTACGTTATGGCATCTCCTTCGTGAATATTGTCCACCTGAAACAGATTCCAATTCACTGGATGACTTTTTTGAATTGGAGAAAAAAATCAATGATGGGATTGATGAGTTTTTAAATAACTTTTTCATCAGTTATTCAAAATATAAAGATGAATTGCTCTTAAATCAGCGGCAACTCGTTGAACATCTGACAGTTCCAATCATTCCGGTTGGCTCTAAAATAGCCGTGTTACCGCTCATTGGTGAATTCGATTCATACCGGATGGAAATTATCGAAGAAAAAGTGTTAAATGAAATTGCGAGGCTAGGGATAGAAACTTTGATTATTGATCTGTCTGGCATCCCTGACATAGATGAATATCTTATTCATATCTTTCAAACGATCTTACATGGAATACAAATGATGGGCTCTAAGCCGATTCTAACCGGTATAAGGCCGCAACTTGCGAAGAAAACCGCTTTATTGGGAGTAGGCAATACTTTACGGGCAGAAGTGAAAGGAACCTTGCAGCAAGCATTGCAGGAGTATTTGAAATTGGGGCCTGAAGAAATGGTGCACTCGGTGAGCGACCACAGTGAGCTAAAGCAGACAGAAAGAGGAAAAATTTAAGGATTTGTTTGAATGAAATCTGCTTCCTCACTAATAAGTAGTTGAACCAGGGATATCCCTGATTCAGCTACTTATATTTTTGTATTTTTCTTCTTGGCTCGCTGCTCCAATTGTGATTGTGGCTGCTGATCAGCGACATCCTCTGAATACCCTTGTGGATTCACGCTGGATCTAGCCCTTTTCTTCTTGGCATGATCTGTTTCTTTCGACATGACAGCACCTCCACGAGTTAGTGTGTGACACTTACCCATTTATATACCCCGCTTAAAAGTGTATGAATGCCGAACTAGATAAAATAATGGAATTACCAAGTGCGTATGAAATCGAGTTGAAAAACTAATGACGTAAAGCGCCCTCCAAAATGGACAGGGTGCTTTACGTCATTGTTAGTTGTGAAGATTGTTTCGGTACACTTCCATCGTAAACATTCTTTCTTTTTCAAGTCGTTCATTCATTTCAGATTCGATTCTCCTGATATAATGTGGGGGCAGGTCATGTTTTTTCGCTTGAAGCAATGTTTCTTCGAGGTACTTATCTGATTGATTCATCATTGTCCATATACCTCCTTTTTAATGGTATTGTTACCGCTTGCCGGAAATCTAAACGTAAACATGACTTACAAAATAGGGACAAGTTTATTACAGATTATGACAGAAATAGATAAGATGCCTTCTACTGATAATTTATGACACAAGGCTGTGATTTATTTCTTCCAAATTTTGTATGGATCATTTATATGAATATTGATGAATAAACCAAGAACACTCGTTGTTTGGGTTAAAGAATGATTTCCAAAAAGGGCATACATGTTTAATAATAATGAAGAAGGGAATATTTATTTGCAGAAAGGAGCAGATAATATGAGTGATGGTTTCAAAAATAAAGTAAATGGACAAATCGATAAGGCTAAAGGAGAAGCGAAGGATAGGCTAGGTAAAGCAAGAGATGATTTCTCCAAGCAAGCCGAAGGGAAATTTGATAAAGCAAAAGGTGACGTTAAAAAGAAAGTCGGAGAAATGAAAGATAAATTTGATGGTGATTCGTCACGATAAGTGAGAATTGCTTCTGAATAAAACATAAAAAGCTTTGCAACCTACCTTTGGCTGCAAAGCTTTTTATGTTGTCCAGCCGCTTTATCGCATAAATTCGCCTCCAAAAGAGAAACTAATATAAATCTTAAAAGGAGGCATCATTCATGCAAGAAAATAAAAATCGTCAATTTAAAGAGCGAGGCCAAAGCGGGGAACGTCGTAATGGCCGTAAAAGTCAATTTAAAAATTATAATGCTGAAAAAGGAGAGGAACCGAACGAATTTTTGAGTAAGCGAGAAGATTGAATTTAACCAATAAAAAGAGCGGAGAACTCAAACTCCGCTCGAAGCTTAGAAACTTAAGCCCGGTCCCCGACAACCTCTTTCATCCTATTCGCAACGGAAGTCGTCAATTCCTCAGCAGTTTTTGGAACAAACTTTTTTAAGACCCCATTAATCATCGGGCTCATCGCTCCTTTTGCAGTAATATCTAAATAGCCAGTCATTTTCGTGGAGTTTTCACCGTTTTTCTCTGCGTCAAAATAGCCACCGCCAGAGAAGTTATCCGATAGGCTGGATAGATTGAAGGTAACAAGGTTCGGTTCTTTCCACTCGGTAATATCAACTTTTAATTTGATTGTTTTCTTCATAAAACCTAAATCTCCTTTAAACTCCCAAGTGGATTCGGAGTCATTGATAAGTTCATGGTTGATATAACCCGGGACAAGCGGAGCCCAGTTATTAATCGAACTTACAAATGTCCATACTTTTTCGATTGGTAAATCTAACTCTGTACTATGTGATCCGTTAGGCATGCATCATTCTCCTTTAATCAATTTGGTATCCTCTTGCTTCATATGCGTGTGAACATTCTAGTATACATGATTTGTGCATATGTACGAAGATTTTCTTTATACAACTGTGCGAATGTTGCATTTGTTAGGTCTTATTATAATTTAAAATCCTGATGATGGAAAGCGGAGGGAATCTTTGTGCGAGCTTATAATTTTCCTTCAAATGCTGAATATATAATAAGGAGGTGTTCCGATGACGAAGAAAAAGTTAAGTAATGGCGGCTTCAGTGATGAGCAGGCAGTAAGGAAAAAGCTTTCCAAGAGTTTTGACCATGAGTTTGCCAATGAGCCACTAACTGCGAATGAAAAGCTTAATAATAAAAAAACGAAAAAGCGTCAATAGTCTTGGTGAAAATAGCTGCAGTTTCTTAAATAGCGAACTGCAGCTATAAATTTCTTGAACAGGTAAGGTACCATCTAAATAATCCTTACCATCCATGATGACGTGCATAGGAACTATTTGTATATTATATTTTAACTTCAGGTCCTCCGGTAATTCTGCACCACTCTCTGTTGAAAAAATAATTTTACTTGTCATCGCATTTCCCCCAGTTTTGTATTCCTTTAACGTAATATTATATTTCTCACTATACAGGAAATGGGGGGTAGGGGTAGCCTGTGGACGATATTCAGGCAGTATGCAGGGTATCGCTGTTCATTAAAAAGGGTGCCTAAATTGGGTATCTCTTCCAGCGAAGCAGCAGACCCCATCATAGTGGCAAATGGGTGGGCTTGTTATTAAGAAAACAGATATGAATCAATTAGATGAAGTGTTGCTGATAAAATTTGGCAGGACAGTTCGTGTCGTTTATTTTAACTATAAACGAACGCTTGAACTGTCCTTGTCTATAAAAATGATAAAATTTATCATGTGAATGAATTTCATAATTACCAAAGTCGGCTTTCCCATCACCATATGTAGTTGGGAACGAACCAACTCAACTACATATGGTGATGGTGATGCATTAAATACGTATTATGAAATTCATTAATGTGTCATAAATATTTAGCTTCAAATCTTTTCTTCATTTCTAAACTCAAAAATGCGAAACTCTAATGCAGAGACTTTTATCTTATTTAACTGTACCAGCTGAATAGGCTCCCGTGAATATACTGTATCGTTACTCGTTCCAAGGAGTAATTCACTGCAATATTGTTCGAATGAATCTGGCAAAACTACAGTTTGTTCCTCCATACTATTATTAATAACAAAAAGGATACGCCGGTTATCTGCTTGCTTTTGATAGACTAATGTATTTGCTTCATTATCGTACGCAATGATTTGGAATGTGCCGTCATTTCCAAAAGCCGGAATTGTTTTTCGCATTTCAATCAGATTTTTTACAAACGTAAACAACTCTTTATTCTGCTTCGCTTCGTCCCATATCATACATGCACGGCAACCCGGATCTTGACCGCCTTCCATCCCAATTTCATCCCCATAATAGATACAAGGTGTGCCAATGAAGGAGAGTTGAAAGAGATATAGAAGTTTCACACGATCAATCTCCCCACCAGCCAATGTCAGAATCCGCGGTGTATCGTGGCTATCAAGCAAATTAAATGCAACTTCATTCACATTTTCCGGATACATATGCAATACGTTGGTAATGGTATTCGCAAAGTCCTCTGGAGACAGCCCCTGTTTTGCAAAAAAGTCAATCGCACTATTTGTAAACGGGTAATTCATGACAGCATCGAATTGGTCACCGCCAAGCCAGGGCATCGAATCATGCCAAATTTCTCCTAATAGATAAGCATCCGGCTTTACTCCTTTCACTACGCTTCTAAACTCTCGCCAAAACTGGTGATCCACCTCATTGGCAACATCTAAGCGCCAGCCGTCAATATCAAATTCTTCAATCCAGTAGCGTGCAACTTTTAGTAAATAGGCTTTCACTTCCGGATTTTCGGTATTGAGCTTTGGCATGGATCCAGCAAATCCGAATGTATGATAATTTGGTGTTGGATGTGTTTCTACAGGGAATTCACGAAGATGAAACCATTCCGTATACACGGATTCCTCCTGATTTTCCAGTACATCTTGAAAAGGAGGGAAATAATATCCGCTATGATTAAATACCGCATCAAGCATGACACGAATGCCTCGCTGATGACAGGCACGGACGAGACGGCGGAACGTTTCTTTATCACCAAATTGCGGATCAATTTCCATATAATCTATCGTGTCATATTTATGATTGGAATGCGCTTTGAAGATAGGCGTGAAGTAAATGCCCGTAATCCCTAAATCAACAAGATAATCCAAGTGATTGATAACACCTTGGAAATCCCCTCCAAAAAAGTTCGTCGCAGTTGGCGCAGCTGATCCCCATGGTAAAGTCCCCTCCGGATTTAATGCCGGATCTCCATTTCCAAATCGTTCTGGAAAAATTTGATACCAAATCGTGTCCTTCACCCAGTCTGGTGCTTGGAAGACATCGATTTGATTCAAGTAGGGAAAGCAGAAGTAATTGGAGATATCTGCTGGTGGGGAAGCATATATACCGCCTTCCGTGTAATAGCATGTTTCGCTGGAATCCGTGCAGCGAAAGGCATAACGCATTCTCCGAAATTCAGGCTTTACAGCGATAAACCAATAATCATGTAATGCTGTCGATCCGGACTTGATCATCTCAAGTGTTTCCGTCTGCCATTTCCCATCTTTCCAATCATATGGATCTCCAAACAGGAGAGTAACAGACTCCATATCATTCTTTTTGGTTTGTAGAAGGATATGTAGCGTATCTTTGTCATAGGCATACGCAAAGTTATCCTTTGGGCGATGGTAGATTGCTTCCTTTAACATTTACTTTTCTCCTTTCAAATTAGAAACCCCGATTTCCAGAGAATTGGAAATCGGGGTTGTTGTCATTTGCACAAAGCATTGCCCTTAAGTTGTTCTCCTTTTAATGTAATGTAAGCGGATTAAATTGTCAATAAAGAGATAGATTTGCCACTAATTTGCTAGTTTCTTTTTCTCTTTAAAATAAGCGAGAAGATAATGTTTGAATCGTCCTAATTTATATGAAAAACAAACAAATTAACTGAAAACGTTTGCATCATTTTGAATTAGAATATATAATCAAAAGGAAATTGAGCAAACGTTTTCGCAAAAACATTATTTGAAAAGGTGGGATTTAAAGATGGAAAGATAAAGGTTCATTTCATTTACAAGAAAATCTGGGCAAACGTCACGCAATTATGAGAGGAGAGAAACAATGAATATGAAGCATTACCAAAGAAGTATATCTATTTTTCTAACAGCTCTTATGTTTATAAGTCTATTCTTTGGTATACAACCAGTTTCAGCTGCGAGCGGCGAGGGCACATCCCCTCGTGCACATTCGATGAGTGAAATTGCTGATGGCTCCTACCCTTCGACAGTCAGATTTGTTTATGAAAGGGAAAAGCAAGATTACAAGGATTGGAACATCTGGGTATGGAACACGGGTGCCAAAGACGATCAAATTGATTTTGACGAAGTAGGAGAGGTCGCGACAGCACATATTGAAGTTGGTTCAGCAACGACCAGTATGGGCTTTAAATTAAGAAAGGGTACCGATTGGGATGAGGTGGATGTAGAAGAAGACCGGACGATTAACATCAGTCCGACAGAAGACCTGACGAAAGTGTTTGTGAAAGAAGGGGAAACCGAATTCCGGACCGTTCCATTTATGCAAGCTCCTAAGATTGATGCAGGCAACGTAGAGTTTTTCTATCGTGATGCTGATTTGTATCGTGAGGATGCGATGGAGACGATCGATGCTGTTCAAGTGAAGTTGGATGGACAAGTTTACGATATGAATTTTGAAGCAGAGAACGAACGCTTTACTGGCACGGTGGAAAACCTGCCGGGAGGGGAATATGCGTATACGTATCTTGTTACGATTGATGGAGAGACGATAGAAATTGCTGATCCATACCATATCAATGAAGAAGGTAAATCGATAATTAATATCTCTTCCGAAGAATTAACCGTGACGACGGAAGTAGCACCCCGGGAGATCGACTATCATCAACATGCGGTGTTGACATTACATATGGAGGATGACCAGGGCCAAGCGGTGGACAAGGAATCCATTCGGGAGATGTATGTTGATTTAACTTCAGTTGGTGGGGATGCGTTGACAACTATTGATCCTGAATTAAATGAGATAACAATCTCAGTTGCTGATTATATTGAGGCAGGTACAAAGGTATTGCCTGTTACAGTCACGGATGTGTACGGCGGGACACATGAGTCAGAGGCTAAAGTAGATATCAAACCGCGCGTTGTCAATGGAGAAGAGGATTTTGACTGGGATGAAGCAAGAATCTACTTTATGCTGACAGATCGTTTTGCTGATGGAAATCAAGAAAATAATAACAACATCGGCTATGACCCGACGAGCCCAGGTTCTTACCAAGGCGGCGATTTTAAAGGAGTTACGGAAAAGCTTGATTATCTGGATGAGCTTGGAATTAATACGATTTGGATCACGCCGATCGTTGAAAATGTGTATCATGATGCTGCTTATCAAGATGCAAATGCCGGTGGTATTCCGTACTATGGCTATCATGGGTACTGGGCAAAGGATTTTGAAAAACTGAATCCGCATCTTGGAACGCTGGCAGAGTTTCATGAGCTGATTGATGCTGCAAGTGAACGTGGCATCAAAATTATGGTGGATGTCGTATTAAACCATACCGGTTACGGTTTGAAACTGGATGATGGCGATTTGGAGGACCAACCAGAAGGCTACCCGACAGATGAAGATCGCTTGAAATTTCAGGATATGCTTCGTCAAGATGGTGGAAATCCTGGGAATGAGATAACTGGTGAACTTTCTGGACTGCCGGATTTTATTACGGAAAATCAGGAAGTACGTGAGCAAATTGTCGACTGGCAAGTAGGCTGGTTGGAAAAAGCGACAACGGAAAATGGGAATACGATCGATTACTTCCGGGTGGATACGGTGAAACATGTGGAAGATACAACATTAATGCACTTTAAAAATGAATTGACAAAAGCAAATCGAGAATTCAAAATGATCGGCGAAGCATTTGGGGCAACAGCAACAAATGACTATGCGGATCGTTACTTAAATACAGGAACGATGGATTCGCTTTTGGATTTCGAGTTCAAAACGATTGCGAGAGATTTAGTCAACGGTAATATTCATGCAGTGAATGGGAAAGTCCAAGCTAGAAGTGACTTGTTGGATAATAAGGCAACAATGGGCCAATTCTTAGGGAGCCATGATGAAGATGGATTTTTACAATATATCGGTGAGGAGGACACGAGTAAGCTGAAGGTTGCCTCTACACTTCAAATTACTTCGAAGGGTCAACCGGTCATTTATTATGGCGAGGAGTTAGGTCTTTCTGGCGAAGCAAATTGGCCGGAATATGATAACCGTTATGTCTTTCCTTGGGAGCAAGTGGAAGGTAACGATGTTCATGCGCATTACAAAAAGCTATTAAATATACGAAAAGATTATTCGAAGATTTTCTCTAAAGGAAGCTATGAATTATTAGCTGGAGACAATGATTCCGGGTATATGATTTTTGAACGGAGTTACGAAGGGGAGTCAGTTATCGTCGGTATTAATACGACAGAGGAAGCAGTAGATGTAACCTTTCAAACTCCGTATGTTAAAAATACTACTGCGGAAGATGTCTATAATGAGAGATCTGTTAGGGTTGGTGATGACCTGAGTGCAACGGTGACATTGCCGGCACGAACGGATGGCGGTACATTCATTTTAGTATCAGACAGTGAGGATGCTGAAGGAGACATTACGTTACCGGAAATTCCTGAAGACACATTGCGTGTCCACTATCAACGTGATGACAATAATTATGCCGATTTAGGACTATGGCTGTGGGAGGATGTGAGATCCCCGTCAGAGAACTGGCCAACAGGCTCTACCCCATTTGTAGATAGTCAAGTGACAGAGTATGGTGCCTACCTCGACATCCCGTTGCAAAGTGATGCGCAGAAAGTGGGATTGCTACTATTGAATACCGTAACAGGTGATAAAGAGGGTGCCGACAAGTTTATCGAGTTATTCTCTCCAGAAATGAATGAAGTATGGATCAAACAAGATTCAGATGAAGTTTCTTTAGTGGAGCCAATTGATTTACCGGACAATACGATTCGTGTTCATTATGAACGTGCCGATCAAACTTATGATGGCTGGTCACTATGGTCCTGGGGCGATGTTGCAGCACCTTCTGATGATTGGCCAAATGGTGCGAAAGACGCGCTTGGTATTGGAAAACACGGTGCATATTATGACCTTCTGTTATCGGAAAATGCCGAGGAAATCGAATTTCTTTTCATGAATAAAGATACAGAAGAACAAACAGGAGGCTATAGTTTTAATATGCTTGATCACAATCAAATTTTCATAAAGGATGGGGACGAGCAAGTATATACAAATCCTTATGGCTCCATTCCAGTTATGCTTCTATCAGGAGATTTACTGTCAGATGAGAAAATTCAGCTCCGATTTACGAGAACAGAAGGCTTAACAGAAAATGATCTTTTAGAGGGCATTTCGGTAGTGGATAAAGATGATAATGAAGTTGAGATTGATCGTGTAGAAATAATGGATGATGCAATTGTAGAATTGTACAGTACATTTAATTTGGATCAGGCGCCATTTTCAGTAACTTACGAGGAGAAAACAATTTCTGTCTCTGGTGGCTGGAAAATGATGGATGAAATGTATGCTTATGACGGTGAGCTTGGCGCACAGCTACATGAGGATGGATCAGCGACATTAAAATTATGGTCACCGAAAGCAGAGAACGTTTCGGTGGTACTTTATGACAAAAATGATCAGTTCGATGTTGTACGTGACGAAATTCCAATGACATTAGGGGAACAAGGTGTTTGGGAAGTTATTCTTGATAATAAAAACACTGGTTTAAACAGTTTAGACGGATATTATTATCATTACAAGATTACCCATGACGGGGAAGAAAAATTAGCACTTGATCCATATGCGAAATCGATGGCCACATGGGCGAACCCTGAAGTCGGCGGAGAGTATCCAATTGGAAAAGCTGCAATTGTGGCCCCGTCTGCGATTGGGCCGGAACTGGATTACGCTGTGATTGACGGATTTGAAAAACGCGAAGATGCAATCATTTATGAAGTGCATGTGCGTGATTTTACATCGGATCCTACTATTTCAGGTGAATTGGATTCACAATTTGGTACGTTTCAAGCATTTGTTGAGAAACTGGATTATATAGAAGACCTAGGTGTTACTCATATTCAACTATTGCCGGTAATGAGTTATTTCTTTGGGGATGAATGGGCAAGTGATGAGCGTCTTCTGGAATGGTCATCAACAGATAATAATTATAACTGGGGCTATGACCCGCATAGTTATTTCTCCTTATCTGGCATGTATTCGGAAAATCCGGATGATCCGGAATTACGCATTGCCGAGTTCAAACGACTCGTTGATGAGATTCATAATCGTGGTATGGGGGTCGTGCTTGATGTTGTTTACAACCATACAGCACGCACAGAGATATTCGAAGACTTAGTGCCGCATTACTACCATTTTATGGATGTAGATGGTACACCGAGAGAGAGCTTTGGTGGTGGTCGTCTTGGTACGACACATGCAATGTCCCGTAAAGTGTTGGTAGATTCGATTGCATATTGGGTGGAAGAATTTAAGATTGATGGATTCCGCTTTGATATGATGGGTGACCATGACGCGGAAACCATTCAAATCGCCTATGATACTGCAAAAGAACTCAATCCAAATATCATCATGGTTGGTGAAGGCTGGCGGACCTATGTTGGAGATGAAGGGGAACCGGTTATGCCGGCAGATCAGGATTGGATGCAGCACACAGACAGTGTCGCTTCATTTTCCGATGAATTCCGCAATGAACTGAAATCTGGTTTCGGCAGTGAAGGAGAGCCGCGATTTTTAACAGGAGGAGCTAGAAATATCGAGCAAATCTTTGATAATCTGACGGCCAATCCCCATAATTTTACGGCTGATGATCCAGGTGACGTGCTAACGTACATTGCGGCTCATGATAACTTGACATTACATGATGTTATTGCTCAGTCGATAAAAAAAGACCCAGAATACCATGAGGAAGAGATCCATAAGCGGATTCGACTTGGAAATGCAATGGTCCTAACTGCGCAAGGTACCGCCTTCATTCATGCAGGTCAAGAATTTGGGCGAACGAAACAGTTTAGAGAAGAAACTGCAGAAGCACCATATAAATCAACATATATGACGGACGAGGACGGCAATCCATTTGTATATCCATATTTTATCCATGATTCCTATGATGCTTCTGATGCAATCAACAAGATTGATTGGGAAAAAGCAACGAATGAAGAATTATATCCGATTCATCATTTAACAAGAGCGTATACGACAGGATTAATCGAACTGCGTCGTTCCACTGATGCATTTCATTTAGGAACAAAGGATGAAGTGGATCGCAATGTGACATTACTCGATATCCCGGAAATTGCAACAGATGATTTAGTGATTGCATACCATGCGGTTTCATCGGATGAGACCGAAGAATATTATGTCTTCCTTAACGCAGATAACGAAGCGCGCACATTGTCATTAGGCGATGTTGATCTAAGCGCAGGTGTCGTTGTTGTTGATCACGATGAAGCTGGTGTGAGTGAAGTCGTCGATCCGAGTGGCTTTGAGCTTACTGGAGACCAAATAAAAGTCGATGCTTTGACTACAGTTATTGTGAAGCTAGGGGGTAAAGCACCTACTGAACCGGAGGACCCGAGTGATCCAGGAGATGAGACTCCTCCATCAGAACCGGAGGACCCGAGTGATCCAGGAGATGAGACTCCTCCATCAGAACCGGAGGACCCGAGTGATCCAGGAGATGAGACTC
>NZ_JAKNRA010000021.1:0-26167 GCF_022213125.1 Oceanobacillus alkalisoli
GAAGTTCACCGCCAAAAACTCCAAAAAAATAAATAACGATGATAAATTTCTATCAAAAATGAATCCAAGCCGCATTTTAATGACTTGGATTCTTTTTTTATTATTTTTGGCTAGTTATGTCCCAGCCCATTCGGACTTTTTATTTTGTATAGAGAAATGTCGAAATTTTCACCCACTTAGGCAATCAATATTATGGTAAATTTAACATATTAATGAATTTCATAATACGTATTTAATGCTTTTCCATCACCATATGAGTTGAGTTGGTTCGTTCCCAACTATATATGGTGATGGAAAAGCCGACTTTGGTAATTATGAAATTCATTCATATAAAAAAAGAATCTGTAACGAACTTTCTTTAATAAGAATCAGAATTGGCAAGCCAGAAAAGGAAAATGGGAGTAAGGGGGCAGAAAAAATGCATCCGATTTTTATAGAGTGACGATGAATAGAAAAGAACCGGGCATATAGTTCGCCCGGTATTCTTATTTATATATGCTCGATTGCAGCTGATTCAACTGGCAGTCCAGCTTTATATTTTGTAATAAACTGCTCGTAACCTTCTACCCCTGCAGGTTCTGGGCTTAAGGTAGAGCTTTGCGGGTCCGTGAATACGTATTGGTCAAGGAAATCTTCTAAACTGATTTCTTTATTTCCTTGCTTCGCGTAAGCTGCTAGTACTGCCATTCCCCAAGCGCCGCCTTCACTTGCTGTTTTCATCACGGTAATCGGGATATTCAGCGCATTGGAAAGAACTTGCTGTGCGATGACAGGTGTTTTAAATAGTCCGCCTTGTGCGATTAGAACATTTGTCTCGATTTTTTCTTCATTAATTAAAATATCCATTCCAATTTTTAGTGGAGCAAATGCTGCATACAACTGCGTAAGGAAAAAGTTTGCGAGCGTAAAGGAACTATTGACATCTCTTACGAACAGCGGACGTCCTTCTGGCATCTTCGTAATATTTTCTCCAGATAAATAACTGTAATTGATTAATCCGCCTGCATCCGGTTCTGATCTCGTTGTGGAGTGGAACAGGATTTCGAATAAGCGGCCTTCATCAAGATTGATGCCAAGACGTTCAGCAAATTCTTTAAAGATGCTGGACCAAGCATTAATATCGGAAGAGCAATTATTCGTATGGACCATTGCAACCGGCTCGTTATTTGGTGTCGTCACGAGATCGATGTCTTTATATACTTTCTGCAATGGCTTATCAAGGACAAGCATGGAAAAGGCGGAAGTCCCGACAGAAATATTTCCAGTTCGCTTGCGGACACTATTCGTACTAACCATACCGGTGCCGGCATCCCCCTCAGGAGGGGCCATGATACTGCCGGCTTGAAGGTTTCCGTTTATATCTAGTAATTTGGCGCCTGCTTCCGTCAAAGTGCCGGCCTGGTCACCTGCTTGTAGTACGTTTGGCAGGATGTCAAGGAGGTTCCAGTCATACTGGGCGACATTCTCCAGGTTTTCAAACAACTTTACATGCTTATCAGAATAAGTTCCCGAATCGTCAATCGGGAACATTCCGGAAGCGTCACCTACACCTAACACTTTTTCTCCGGATAATTGCCAATGGACATAACCTGCAAGTGTTGTAATGAAATCAACTTCGCGTACATGCTCTTCTTCATCAAGGATTGCTTGATAAAGATGGGCAATACTCCAGCGCTCCGGAATATTGAATTGGAATCGTTCGGTCAGGTCATGCGCAGCCTGTCCTGTTGTGTTATTCCGCCATGTACGGAAAGGCGTTAGTAATTCATCATTTTTTGAGAAGGGTAAGTAGCCGTGCATCATGGCACTTACCCCAATGGAACGAATACTTGCAAGCTTCGTGTGATACCTGCTCTCTACGTCAGCGGCTACTTGAAGATAACTGCTTTGAATCCCTTTCCAAACATCTTCAAGGGAATAAGTCCACATGCCATTTTCGAATTTGTTTTCCCAAGCATAATTTCCAGCAGCAATCGTATTGAAATCGTCATCAATCAGGACAGCTTTAATTCTAGTAGAACCTAATTCAATCCCGAGATATACATCACCTTGCTGAATCGCTTTGGACGTCTCCGTTAGATTCATAAAAAGTCCCTCCAAATCTATTATTCTGTTTCTCTCTTCATTTTAGGCTGTTTTATTGTTCTTTGCCAAACCTTTCATTTCACCGATTTTCTCAATTTCTTCTAATGTACGGCCGCGAGTTTCCGGTACACGGATACGGATAAAGGCAACACCGAGCAGACAGATGATACCAAAGATGGCGAATACAGCTTCTTGTGCCATCGATGCGGTCATAATCGGGAAAAGCAATCCGACGAGGAATGATCCGATCCAGTTAAAGGATGAAGCTAAGCCGGATGCACGTCCGCGGATGAGCAGCGGGAAGATTTCTCCGACAATTACCCATGTTAAAGGTGCCCATGTAAAGGAATAGAACGCGACATAAATACTCAAGAACACAACAATCATCATCGGATTCGCATCTGGAACAATGGAATTGATGATTGCAGGGAAGATAAAGGAAAGTCCCATTACAGTACCCCCGAGGGTCAGCAATGTCCGGCGTTTAAATTTATCTGCAATAACAAGGAAAACTAAGGAACCTATTACTAGGATGATACCCTGGATAATCGGCCACAGCAATGCAGAGCTTGCTGCTTGTCCAGTAGCTGATTCTACAATTAACGGGATATAATAGAATATCGCGTTCGCACCTTGGAACTGCTGGAATGCTGCTACACCGACACCGGCAATGACTAAATAGCGGTATTTACTATTTAATAAAGCACCCCAAGAAACTTTCTGATCTTCTTTCTTACTGCTTTCTTGAATTTCTTTAATTTCAGCATCGATTGCTTCTTTATTTGGACGAATATAGCTTAAGACCTGACGAGCTTCCCGGATCTTGTTATTTTTAATAAGGAAACGAGGGGACTCCGGTAACTTTAATACACCAAGAAACAGAATGATAGCTGGTACCGCTGCCATCGCAAGCATAGAGCGCCACGCTATTGTGGTCGGCAAACCACTTAGTAAAAAGTCAACAATATAAGACAGTAACATACCGGAAACAATCATAGTCTGGTTTATCCCGGATAATCGCCCGCGTAACTTGGCTGGAGCCATCTCCGACATATAGGCCGGAACAAGTGCAGAAGCTGCACCAACAGCTAGACCAAGAAAGATACGAACGAGAATCAGGAAAATATCGCCATTAGGCGGTGCAATTCCTGACAGGAGTGATCCAATCACAAAGATAACCGCAGAAGCTAGAATCATTTTCCGGCGTCCGAAACGGTCCGAAAGTTGCCCGGCGAGAGCACCACCGAAGATTGCACCTAACATAATCGAAGAAGTAATCCAGCCAATCGTTGCCGCATTCTGCAGTCCCCAATCTTGCTGCAGGAACGGAAGCGCTCCTGTCATAACTCCAATATCATAACCGAATAGTATTCCTCCAAAAGCTCCGAAGAAATAAATAAATTTATGAGAAATCTTTTTTTCTTTTACCATTAAAATCCCCTCCCTAAGTGTAAAGCATTTCTTGTAAATATTTTTTTAAAATAGTAAAGGCTTACAAACCAAAGAGTACTAATAAAGAGAAAAGGAATTATTTATCAGTACAACTATAATGAAATGAAGAATTAATTGCGTATGACTACTGTATCCTCCTCTTTTCTATGGTTACTTTCAGCTGGAAGTAAAGGCTTTCACAAATAGATAATATCATTATTGTCCAGACGAATCAACTATAATATTTTTGTTCGTATAAATAATGAAGTGAAAAATGCTCTGTAATAGCTGGCTTTATTGAGACTGTTGTTAGTTGGAGGGAATTTCTTATTATATTTTTATACGTACAAATTATTTTATTGTTGACTTATACGTATTATTGATATACAATAAAAAATGTAAGCGGTTTACAGAGAGTTCTATTAAAGTACAGTCCTGTAAAGAGATTCAAACCTTGTGAATGAAGCAGGGGAACTTAAGATACGTAACTTCAAGGAGGTCTTTATTATGTTGGAAATAAATCCATATGAATTTTGGTTCGTTGTAGGAAGTCAGCCTTTATACGGGGAAGAAACATTGAATGCGGTTAAGGAAAACGCGGTAACAATCATAAATGAATTAAATGAAAAGAGTAATTTCCCTTATCCGATTGTATTTAAAACAGTTGCTACGGATTCTGATAGTATCACGGATGTGATGAAGGAAATTAACTATAATGATAAAGTTGCTGGTGTTATTACGTGGATGCATACATTCTCTCCAGCGAAAAACTGGATCAGAGGGACGAAACTGCTGCAAAAGCCATTGCTTCATTTGAACACACAATTAGCAAATAATATTCCGTGGAAAGATATTGATATGGACTATATGAACCTGCACCAAAGTGCACATGGGGACAGAGAGTATGGTTACATTAATGCCCGTCTGAAGAAAAACAATAAAATTGTTGTTGGCCACTGGAAAGATGAAGATGTTCAAAAGGAAATTAAACAGTGGATGGATGTTGCGGTTGCTTATAATGAAAGCTTCAACATCAAAGTTGCCAGATTTGGTGACAATATGCGTAATGTGGCTGTTACGGACGGGGATAAGATTGAAGCGCAAATTCAATTCGGCTGGACGGTCGATTACTTCGGTATTGGTGACTTAGTCGCTGAAATGAATGAAGTGACGGATGAGGCTATTGATGAAGTATATAAAGAGTGCGAAGAGAAATATGAACTTGTTGTTGGCGAAAATGATCCAGCATTTTTCGAAAACCAAGTGAAAGAACAAATCAAAATTGAAATCGCATTGAAGAGATTTTTAGAGCGTGGCGGTTATACTGCATTCACGACGAACTTCGAGGATTTATGGGGCATGAAGCAACTCCCTGGTATGGCTGTACAGCGTCTAAATGAAGCTGGGTATGGTTTTGCCGGTGAAGGTGACTGGAAAACAGCAGCACTTGACCGTTTAATTAAGATTATGGCTCATAACAAGCTGACAGGTTTTATGGAAGATTATACGTACAACTTAGTAAAAGGTGAAGAAGCGATTCTGGGCTCGCATATGCTTGAAGTCGATCCGACATTAGCAAGCTCAAAACCACGTGTGGAGGTTCACCCGCTAGGGATTGGTGATAAGGAAGATCCTGCACGCTTAGTATTCGATGGTGTGGAAGGAGAAGGTGTGAACTTGACAATTTCTGATTTCGGTGATTATTTCCGGATGGTCATGTACGAAGTGGAAGGAAGTATCCCGCAAGAGCCTGCTCCACATCTTCCGGTCGCTCGTCAAATGATGACGATCAAATCCGGATTCCAGCATGGCGTGGAAAAATGGGTTGAATATGGTGGAGGTCATCATACGGTTCTATCCTTTGCGGTTACGGCTAAGCAAATAGAAGATTTAGCGAAAATGTTCGGACTGGAATTTGTGAATATCCGATAGACATAAATAATTATAGAAAACTCCCCTTCAGATGTATGGTAGAAGGGGAGTTTTTTAATATTTTATCGCAGTGTAACTGGCTGTTGGCCCTCCCACTTAGTAATAAAAAGTTTCTTTCATTTCTTGAAGTGGGAGATTCAACATCTAGTAACAGTCCGATTCGTTCAATTAACCACCAGTGTGGGATGAAAGAAAACGTCCACTAAAGGTTAGTTTTACTTTATAGTTCTTTTAAAAAGTCAATTTCAATTTCATTCACTCTCGGAGCACGCTTAAACAGGTATTCACCATTTCTAACAGAAGCAAGCACTTCTGCGCGCTCTCGGATGGCTTCATAAGCATCTGTTGCATCAAGCACGATGAAGTTGGCTGGTTTTCCGGCTTCAATTCCATATTCTTCATTTACCCGCATAATGTTTGCACCGTTATACGTAATCAGGTCAAATGCTTTGTTGATCTCATCAATGTGGGTGTAGTGGGCAAGGTGGATTCCGTTATCCAAAATATTCATCATGTTTCCATTACCTAAAGGGTACCAGTAGTCAGCAATTGAATCCTGAGCAAATGCGACATTATTTCCATTCGCGAGCAATTCTTTCACACGGGTTAAACCGCGGCGTTTCGGATATGTATCCCCGCGTCCTTGAAGATGAGCGTTTTCCGTTGGGCATGAAATGAAATTAATTTTTGATTCTTTAAAAAGACCCATCATTTTATTCGCATAACTATTTTCTACCGAAGCAAAACTTGTCGTGTGGCTTGCGGTTGTGTATTCGCCGTACTCTTTTTCCATGACAAGGGCATTCAGGACCTCTAGAAAGCGGCTGTTCGGGTCATCATTCTCGTCACAGTGGATGTCGATCATTACATCATATTTAATGGCAAGATCAACAATTCGTCTTAAGGACTCTACCCCATGTTCATAGGATATCTCAAAGTGGGGGATGCCTCCTGCGGCATCTGCACCCATTTCGAGTGCTTTTTCCATTAATTCCTCAGCCCCTTTGTAGCGGAAGAATCCTTCTTGGGGGAAGGCGACAAGCTGTAGGGTTACGATACTTTTTAGTTCTTCGCGAAGTTTGATTAATGCCTTCATTCCTGTGAGGTTCGGATCAGTAATGTCAACGTGTGTTCGGATGAATTGTACTCCTTTGCTTACTTCCTTCTGAATCCCTTTCATGGCACGCTCCCGAACCAATTCTTCAGTCAAAGTTTTCTTATTATCACTCCAGCGCTGAATCCCTTCGAACAACGTACCTGATATGTTTGCATTTCCTTCACCAAGACCGGAGAAAATGTAATCTAAATGGAGATGTGGATCAACATATGGAGGCAGAACAAGACGACCTCCTAAATCGATGACTTCATCTGCGTCACCGAGATCATTGCCGATTACTTTAAATTGATTGTTTTCTACTAAAATTTCATGGGAATCAGGGTTCCCGTAAATCGTTGCATTAATAAACTTCTTCATTAACCATAACTCCTTTACTTTATAACTACTGTTTCTAGTATAACAAAATTGGGACATGGGGTCAGAAAAGTCAGTGCCGCGGAATTGGTTTCCTGCGTCAATTCACGGTTTAAAAATTCTTTGTCTTGCAGCAGGCGGCGGACAACAAGCTCCAATTCTAGCCGCTGCAGGTGCAGATGTAACCGTCATGGATATTTCTAAGAAGCAACTGGAGCAGGATGAAAAGGTTGCAAGACGCGAATGTTTAAACTTAAAAGTGGTGCAAGGAGATATGGCGGATCTTAGTCATTTTAAAAAGGAGTCATTTGATATTGTTGTTCATCCAGTGTCAAATTTATTTATCGAAAATCCACGGCCGGTTTGGCAAGAGATTGCAGGGGTGTTGAAGCAGAGAGGTGTACTCATAGCTGGATTCACTAATCCACTATTATGGATTTTTGATGATGAACAGGAGAAAAAGGGAAATCTTGCTGTACGACATCCGATTCCTTCTTCCACACTTGACCATCTAGGGGGAGAGGCGCTTGAAGAGTTTCTAAAGAGAGAGGAAACAATTGAGTTTGCCCATACACTAGAGGATCAAATTCAAGGTCAAATTGATGCCGGGTTTGCTGTTACTGGTTTTTATGAGGATGATTTCGGCGGGGAGCGGATGATAGATAAATATATTAAAACATTTGCTGCTACCCGTGCGGTTAAAATGGATCAAATGGGAATTTTTCCTAAATAATATGCTTAGTCGGACCAAATGGAAACTGGTCCGACTAAGCATATTTAGAATTTATTTCGCATCGTTCTCATACTGTAAGCAGGTTTTCGTTCTTGTGTATTTGTCTCGCCAGGTGTCGGTACAGTGGAGAAAATGAACAGGCAAACGAAAATTGCTAGGTTACCCGTCCATGTCATTTCAAGGTGTGGGAATAATAATTTAAGGGCCTATCCTCCTGTTTTGGGACAGTTGCTCTGACCCTGTGTCGCGCTTTTTGGTATACTAATGAAGAATAGTTGAATAGTAGTTTTACAAGGAGGGGTTTTTATTATGAAAAAGTTCAAAATTGCTTCTATTCCTGGAGACGGGATTGGAAGAGAGGTAGTGCCTGCTGCTACCCGAGTTTTGGATGCGGTTGCAGAACTGCATGGGGGATTGAAGTTTGAGTATGAGGAATTTCCATATAGCTGTGAGTATTATTTGCAACACGGGAAAATGATGCCTGAAGACGGAATCGACCGATTATCGGATTCTGATGCTGTTTTTCTAGGAGCGGTAGGGAACGCGGACCTTGTTCCAGATCATATTTCTTTATGGGGTTTGTTAATAAAAATTCGTCGTGATTTTGAACAGCAAATCAACGTTCGCCCAGCGAAATTGCTCCGTGGTATAAAAACTCCGCTTGTGAGCCCGAAAGATTTTGATTTAGTTATCGTGCGGGAAAATAGTGAAGGTGAGTATAGTGAGGTTGGCGGAAGGATTTACCGTGGGGAAGATGAAATTTCTATTCAAAATAACATATTCTCAAGAAAAGGTATGGAACGGGCGATGCGCTATGCCTTTGAGTTGGCAGACAAAAGAAAAAAGCATGTAACAAGTGCTACGAAATCGAACGGGATTGTTCATACGATGCCGTTTTGGGATGAGGTATTTAAAGATCTAGGGGAGGAATACCCGGAAGTGGAGACAGACTCCCAGCACATTGATGCACTATCAGCATTTTTCGTTACACAGCCGGAAAAATTCGATATCGTTGTCGCGAGTAATCTTTTTGGGGATATTTTATCGGATATCGGTGCCGCTATTATGGGAAGTGTTGGTATTGCGCCAACAGCGAACATTAATGTGGAGGGAAAATATCCATCGATGTTCGAACCGGTGCATGGGTCAGCACCTAATATTGCAGGAAAAGGGAAAGCTAATCCAATTGGTCAAATCTGGACGGCAAAAATGATGCTTGATCACTTCGGGGAAGATGAACTGGGCACGCTTGTGCTGGAGTCTATTGAAAACACCGTGAGTGCTGGAATTACGACAGCAGATATAGGTGGAAAGCATTCGACAGAAGAAGTGACAGATGAAATCTTAAGACGATTGAAGAAATGAGACTGAGGGTCAGAGCAACTGTCCCGCCACTAATTGGGACAAATGCTCTGACCCCTTGTCCCAAAGACGGACAGGTTAGTTTCCTGTTCGTCCTGGTTTTGAGGTTAATTCAAATAGTCCTGCTTCTTTGGCTGTAATGAATGCGATATAGACAAATGGTCCGAAGATTAGGCCAAGCACGCCTGCTAGCACATAACCAAAATACATAGAAAGCACGGTTGGCAGGGCAGCGAGACCAATGGAATCTCCTAGCACTTTCGGTTCGATTATTCGGCGCAATACAAGGAGCACGATTGTAAGAATAATCAACTGAACTCCCATAAATGTATTTCCGAGAATAAAAGCAAGCAGTGCCCATGGAACAAGCACCAACGCGGGCCCGACGTACAATGGAATAATATCGACTATCCAAATGATGAAAGACATGATCAGGGCAGGGCCTGGCGCAATAAACTTAAGACTGATATAACATAAAATAAATACCCCGATACTTAAAACGAGCTGTGCTTTCCAATACCCGAAAAAGACTTCTCCCATGCGCTTCGAAATGAATTGCAATTTAGCGGCGAGGTCAGAACGGAACCAGCTCCAGAAGATTTTTTTCACTCTTGGTAATTCCAAACTGAATAAAAACAAAGCAATCAAGAAAAATAATGATACAAAAATTAAATTTGGAATTGCCGCTACAATAGTTTGTACAATAGAACCAAATCCTGTGATAATGGATGTCGTAATACTTAATGCCGTCTGCATGAAATCAGAAGATAACGCTTCGAGCTCCTCGATAATTACATCTGCCATTGGAACTTCTTGCAGAAATTCATAGAACTTTTCAATATTGTTTTCTATAAAATGCTGAATTTCGATGGCGTAGCGCGGAATTTGAAATGCCCATCCATAAAGAATGTCAAAAATGACGACAACTGTAATATAGATGATGAAGCCGCTAATGACAAGAAAGGATAGAAAGGTAATCAAAACAGGTAAGATTCTTTTCTCCCACTTGAATTTGCGCATCATCAGCCGAACGAATGGTTCAAAAATGAGCGCGAGCAGCAGTGCTAGCAAGATGGGGAAGATTTGCGAGAAATAGAAATATGTAAGAAAACCTCCAATAACAATAAGTATTCCAATGATTATTCGTTTCATAATTACATTTGACGTGCTCATTTATAAGCAGCTCACCTTTCAAGTCCAAAAGTAGAATAATAGATTGCGATAAAATTTCGTTAAATGATATATCTATTATAACAGGTTAGAAGAGGAAATACCCCATTAAATTGCTAGGGAATTTAGGGGGAGATGGGACAAAGGGGTCAGAGCAACTGTCCCACTGGGACAAATGCTCTGACCCCACGTCCCGCTGTCACAACTCCAATTTTTCTCGTTCTTTTGTTGTAAATATCCGGGATCTTGTTAAAAATCGTTTGCCTTCTGGACCTTCCAAGGAAAACATACCACCTCTGCCATCGACTACATCAATGATAAGCTGAGTATGTTTCCAGTACTCATATTGATCTTTGGACATGTAAAAAGGTGTGTCTCCAATTTTACCAAGTAATATATCCGATTCACCGGTGCGGAATTCATCCCGCGGGTAGCACATTGGTGAGCTTCCGTCACAGCAGCCCCCGGATTGGTGAAACATGAGTGGGCCGTGGATCGTTTTCAACTTTTCGATTAATTGAAGTGTACTTTCCGTTGCAACTACACGTTGTACCATCAAAAGATCCCTCCTTCTTTCAATCTATGTAGAAGGGAAGCTAATCAATACATATGATTAGCTTCCCGACAAAGGAAAGTTAGAATAAACCTGCAGGGCCTTCACTATAGCTGATCAGTAAGTTTTTCGTTTGCTGATAATGAGCGAGCATCGTCTGGTGATTTTCCCGTCCGATTCCAGACTTTTTATACCCGCCAAACGCCGCATGAGCGGGATATTGATGGTACGTATTCGTCCATACTCTTCCGGCTTGAATCTCCCGGCCAAAGCGGTAAGCCGTATTAATGTTTCGCGTCCAGACACCAGCACCAAGACCGTAGAGTGTATCATTTGCAATTTCCAGTGCTTCTTCCTTATCCTTAAATGTTGTGACAGAAAGAACCGGGCCGAAAATTTCCTCCTGGAAAATGCGCATTTTATTATGTCCCTTAAAGATAGTTGGTTCTACATAGTAACCGTTGGAGAGCTCTCCGCCCAGTTTATTTACATTGCCTCCGATTAACACTTCCGCGCCTTCTTGTTTTCCGATATCAAGATAGGAGGTGATTTTCTCTAGTTGTTCCGTTGAGGCCTGTGCACCCATCATCGTTGTCGTATCGAGCGGGTGGCCGATTTTAATTTCTTTGACACGTGCGAGTGCCCGTTCCATAAATTCATCATAAATGGACTCATGAATCAAGGCCCGAGAAGGACACGTACACACTTCACCTTGATTTAAAGCAAACATCGTCAAGCCTTCCACCGCTTTATCGAGAAAACCATCATCTTCGTCCATAACATCTTCAAAAAAGATATTCGGTGACTTTCCTCCAAGTTCCAATGTTACCGGGATAATATTTTCAGATGCATATTGCATAATTAAGCGGCCGGTTGTTGTTTCCCCAGTGAAAGCAACTTTATCAATCCCCGGATTTGTCGCAAGTGGCTTACCAGCTTCGACCCCGAATCCATTCACGACATTTAATACACCTGGAGGAAGCAAGTCATGAATCAACTCCAGCAATACGTGAATCGATGCTGGTGTTTGTTCAGCTGGTTTTAAAACGACACAGTTACCGGTAGCGAGCGCTGGTGCAAGTTTCCAAGTCGCCATTAACAGCGGAAAATTCCATGGAATAATTTGTCCGACAACACCGAGCGGCTCGTGGAAGTGATAGGCAACTGTGTCTTGATCGATTTGGCTGATGCCGCCTTCTTGCGCTCGGATAACACCGGCAAAATAGCGGAAGTGATCGACGGCTAATGGCAAGTCAGCGGCAAGTGGTTCTCGGATCGCTTTTCCGTTGTCCCAGGTTTCCGCAACGGCGAGCATTTCCATATTGTCCTCAATCCGATTGGCAATTTCATTTAAAATGTTTGCCCGCTCCGTAACCGAAGTTTTCCCCCAGGCTTCCTTTGCTTCACTCGCTGCATCGACAGCTAACTGGATATCTTCTTTTGTTGAACGAGCGATTTCACAGAATGCTTTACCAGTTACCGGACTGACATTTTCAAAATATAACCCCTTGACTGGTGGACGATATTCTCCTCCAATGAAGTTATCGTAACGGTCCTTAAATGTGATCACTGCACCTTCTGTATTTGGGTTTTTATACCTCATGTTAAAATTCCTCTCCTTTAATAATTTTTGCCATGTTGACTATAAGGTTGTCCTAATAAAACATATGCAAATAGGAGAGGGAAAATGACTTGCTTCTAATCTTCTAGTTTTTCTTTTAATATTACTGCTTGGTTTTCTTCTTTATTTTTTGCTGCGAAGAGGAGGGTGATTTGTTTTGTATCGTCTGCTATTTTCTTTAATTCATTCAGTGCTTCTTTTTGTTCTCCGGATTGTAATTCTTTTAAATATTTTACTTTAAATTGTTTAAAGCTCCGTTCATCCTCATGAAATGATTTCCGTAATTCATCTGTCGGGCCAATTTCTTTCAGCCAGTGGTCGAGATTTGCCTTTTCTTTTGATACACCTCTTGGCCAGAGGCGATCAACGAGAATGCGTACCCCGTCTGCTTTTGCGGATTCATCATAAATTCGTTTCAGTTTAATCTTCAAGAAAATCCTTCCTTTCCAATATCTAATGTACGCAGGTATACAAGAAAGAAATCTTCTTACCTGTTTTAAATTGAAAAAATTCCCAAACTCTAGGTAGGCCTGTTAAAATGATATTATTTAATTGTAGTATCCGGAGCATAATATAAATGGAAAAAGCCTACAAAATTCACAATAAAGTTGAGGGAAGAGACGATGGTTAATGCAGGATTAATCCTTGAAGGTGGCGGTATGCGCGGATTATATACGGCAGGAGTGCTGGAATATTTTATGGAGCGGGATTTATACCCACCCTACGTTATCGGTGTTTCGGCGGGAGCTTGTATGGCCGCATCTTATCTTTCAAGGCAAAAAGGTCGAAACAAAAAAGTGAATCTCGGTTTTATTGAGGATAAACGTTACCTTTCCTTTAGAAATTTTATCAAGAAACGGGAACTTTTTGGAATGGATTTTATTTTTGATGAAATTCCAAATAAATTAGTTCCATTTGATATGGATGCGTTTAAGCAGAATACAGAGGAATTCGTCATTGTAACCACCGATTGTGACACAGGGGAGCCGGTCTATTTTAATAAAACGGACCAGGGGACAGATCTCGTGAAATTACTCCGTGCCTCAAGTTCTTTGCCATTTGTAGCGTCGAGTGTGGAATATAAAAGCCGGCATTTATTAGACGGCGGGATTAGTGATCCCATTCCGATAAAAAAATCAGAGCAAGATGGCTTTGAAAAGAATGTAATTATCCTTACAAAGCCAGAGGGTTATTTCAAACGGCCAAGAAAAATGTACTCTATTATTAAGTATAAGCAGCATCCGAAAATAAATGATTTATTAAGGGAACGGTATAAGCATTATAATGAGACACTTGAATATGTCGCTAAACAGGAACAGCTAGGAAATGCGTTTGTGATGCGACCAAGTGTGGAATTGCCGGTAGGGAGGGCGGAACGGAAGAAGGAACGAGTGGAAGAGCTTTATGAGTTAGGTTGGAACGATGCTAAAGAGCAATTTGAGGCACTGCAGCGCTTTCTTAGCAATTGAAAACACTCTTTGTATGTTTTTCCGAAGAGAGGGAAAACGTAATAAAAAGGAGTGATACAATGAAGCAGCGGCGCTTAAGCATTGAAGAGTTTAATGAATTATTACAGCAATGAAATGACCAACAGATAAAGATTGTGAAGCAGGAAATGGATGATATAAAAGAAACACTTCTTGTTTTAAGAGGAGTTTCTTTCACGAAGGGACAGAGTATTGATGATTATATATCCCGTTACGCCTTGCAATTAAACGGAAGTGGTCTCGTCGAAACAACGATGAAGAATTATGAATCCTTGCCAGCTGAAACATTTGAAATCCCTCTTGAAGAGGAAGCAACGTACGAATTTGATGGGGCTCGCTTTACGATCAGCACCTCCCGCGGAGTTTATACGATAGAACAGAATCAATTTGTTTAGGAGAAAATAAGTAGTTTAGCATTTTTTATTGAAAAGGATGCTAAACTGAATGAATTTCATAATTACAAAAGTCAGCTTTCCCATCACCATATGTAGTTGGGAACGAACCAACTCAACTACATATGGTGATGGTGATGCATTAAATACGTATTATGAAATTCATTAAACTACTTTATTTTTTGGAAGGAATTCTTATTCAAATGGAATCGCAAAGCTTCTTTTCTTTGGATGTTTGGCAACGAGCAAGTGGCATTTTCTTGCATTGTCTTTCGTATACCAATGATCGTTTAAATATCTTTGCAACTCTTCTGTCGTTCTAACCTTTTCGTCTTTCAGTTCATTTAAAAGCATTTTTATATGCTCCTCTTTCAACTCAAGACCATTTATTTCTATCTTCATTCTGGAAAACTCCTTTTTCATTCTAATCTCTATGTCCGCATTATACCAAAAGATAGGAAAATCCGATAACTTTCACCTGAAATAAATAATAAAAAGGAAGGATATACTAAGTCTGAAATCGTATAGAGGAGGCTTACAACATGTCGGAAGAAAATAAGAACAGGAATAAGGATAAAGGCAAACAACGAAATGTAAGAAAATACGATACAAGGCCAAAGCAAGACATGGAAATAGCAGAGGATACAGAATTTCTCAACTTGGATCAGAAGAGGAATAAAAGGAAAAGAGGCAGTTAATCTGTTGAGCGGGACAGGAGGTCGAGAGCATTTTTTCACTGGGACAAATGCTCTCGACCTCCTGTCCCGAATTTTAAAATTGTTACAACGTGGTGAAGTATATTGCATTTCTAATGTGAATGGGGTATATTTAAATTGTGATAGTTAGTGAATTATTTCACAAGAGAGAAATGTGGGAGGACAAATCGATTGATGACGTGTTAATGATTGTAAGAATGGTATGTTTAGTCGATTAAATGATGGCTAAAAAAGCTACTCTCACATTAAATCGTTCGAATAGGAATTTTCGAGAAGCGAAATATCATGTTTATCGTAGCTAGACGCAGGGTAATTATCTTTATGTATTAAATTTTAAGATACATCATGATATCGCGAATTTTCGAAAAAAAACACTCGAATGATGGTAATGTACAAAACATGAGAAGGGAGCAATAAAATGATGAATCTACTAGCAATTGTTGGAACGAACTCCGACCAATCTACGAATCGTAAATTATTGCAATTCATACAAAAACATTTTGCAGAAAAGGCGAACATTGAACTTTATGAAATTAAAGATATTCCTGCATTCAATAAGCCAGATGACAAAACAGCACCAGCTGAAGTGCAGGATCTTTCAGACAAAATTCGAGAAGCAGACGGGGTGATTATAAGTTCCCCAGAATATAACCATTCTGTCCCGGCAATTTTAAAAAGTACATTGGAATGGTTGTCCTATACAACCCAGCCATTAATTGACAAGCCGGTTATGCTCACTGGTGCTTCGTATGGAAGGCTTGGTTCTTCAAGAGCGCAGGCACATTTGAGGCAAATTCTAGATGCCCCGGAATTGAAAGCACGTATTATGCCGAGTTCTGAGTTTTTAGTTGGATTCTCTCTGCAAGCTTATGATGAAGATGGCAAGCTTAGTGATCCGAAGAAAATAGAAGAATTAGAAGGAATATTTAATGAGTTTATCCATTTTGTTGATATTACAAACCAATTAGTCTCAGCAAATCCTTCCCAGCAGAAAACACAAAGCTTTTCTTGGGAAAAAAATGAATAGGGAGGTAAATATAGTAAATATAGATGAAAATAGTAGGAATTGTCGGGTCGAATGCAGCGTTTTCTTATAACCGTTTATTATTAAAATTTATCGCTAAAAAGTTTGGAAATTTGATTGATGTGGAAGTGCTGGATATTGATAAAGTTCCGATGTTTAACCAATCAAATGATCAAACGAACAGTGAAGCCATTCAACATCTAAACAAAAAAATTGTTGCAGCGGACGGTGTCATCATTGCGACACCTGAATATAACCATTCCATCCCTTCAGCATTACAAAGTGCTCTAGAATGGTTGTCCTTTAAAATCCATCCGCTCGACGGGAAACCAGTTATGATTGTTGGAGCTTCTTATGACGTGCAAGGTTCATCACGCTCTCAGCTTCATTTACGTCAAATCTTAGATGCACCGGGTGTAAATGCGGTCGTCATGCCAGGTAATGAGTTCCTGTTAGGTGAAGTGCATAAAGCGTTTGATGAAGAAGAAAATCTGAAAGATGCGAACACTGTCCAATTTCTCGAAGGTTGTATCAAGAAGTTCATTCGCTTCATTAACGTAGTGAGAATTGTAGATGCACCAGACGGAATGAAGGACGTATCGAGTACAGAGGACTTATATGCTACTGGGAAAATCGATACAACAATCGAAGGCATTGATATGGAAGCTGAAGATTGGGTAGAACAGGCGGCTGTTGCAACCGGAGCAGTTGAAGGTGACGCGTACGTGAAATTGGATCGTGGAATTTTAACCGTCAATCAGTTGAATTACTTCTTAAATTCCATGCCGGCTGAACTAACATACGCGGATAGTAATAACCAATTCCTGTATTATAACCGAATGTATGAAGCAGAAGACATGCTTGCTTCCCGTACACCGGCACAAGTGGGTAATCCGCTCGCACAGTGTCACCCGGAAAATGCTTTTAGCAGTGTTGCCTGGGTCATTCAGCAATTACGCAGCGGAAAAGAAGATACGGTTCGCGCTCATGTACCAACACACGGACCGGACAAGTTTGTTGTTCACAGCTATCAAGCAATCCGGGATGATGAAGGAAATTATCTAGGAATTAATGAATATGTCCAAGATATCAAACCAATTATCGACTGGTACTTGAAACAGACTGGACAACAACTGACCGGTGGAGATGTTGATGCGGTATCTGGAGCTACAGAGAAAGTGGATACAGTCTCAGGAGCAACCGCTCAAGGTTAAAAATCGTAAAGGAAAGACAGAAAAAGAGGTCTTTATGGCCTCTTTTTTTCGAATTTTTACGTGGAAGGATAGGTTTTGTCGAATGAAAAGTCGTGAGATACGCATGATGGGCACGGTTATTGAATTGTCCGTTCAGCATAAATTTGCAGATTTCATCTTAGATGAATTGGAAATTCGCCTTAAGGAATTTAATAAACGTTTCAGTGCCCATGACCCAGGATCAGAATTAATGCGCATTAATAAAAATGCTGGAAGGAAGCCAGTGAAGGTGCATTCTGATTTATACAAATTAATTAAAATCGGAAAAGAACATAGTACACCTGCGGACAGTTCGTTAAATATTGCAATCGGCCCGCTCGTTGAAGCATGGCGAATTGGCTTCGGCGGTACAGAAGTTCCAGCAGATAAAGACATTCAAGGCTTACTCCCTTTAACAGATCCGAGTAACATCATCCTGAATGATGCAAAGCAAACCGTGCTTTTAAAAGAACCTGGCATGTTTATCGATCTTGGGGCTTTAGCGAAAGGATATATCGCGGATCTTTTAATTCCTGATTTAGAAGCGATGGAAGTGAGTGCGGCTATTATTAATCTAGGCGGAAATGTTCTCACTTACGGACCTGCACCGACTCAGACAGACGGATATTTTCGCATTGGGATCCAGCATCCATTCAAAGAGCGCGGCAATCATATTGCAATTGTCAAAGCTTTCAACCAATCCGTTGTTACCTCGGGCATCTACGAAAGGAAATTAACGTTAAATAATGAAACGTATCACCATATTTTAGACAGGCATACAGGTTATCCAATTGAAACTGAAATTGCTGGCTTGACGGTTGTCTCCAACCAATCCGTCGATGGTGAAATTTGGACAGGCCGTTTATTTGGCAAGTCAGCAGAAGAAACAATTGCAGCTTTAGAAAGGATAAAAGATGTCGCGGCAATCGTTGTCACAAAAAACGGGGAACTTCATTATTCAAAATCTCTAAAGCCGCATTTGATTATTTAACTGCTTCAGGAATAAATCCCTTCCTTCCGTCAAAAGCTAACCTATCAGGAAGGAGGGCACAATGATGGCATCAAGACCAAAAGGGCCAAAGCAAAAGAAAAATCCAGATCTACCACAAAGCCCAGAGCAGCCTTACGGAGAACCTCTATCGGGTTCGAAAAAAACGAAACAAGCGAATCATTCTAGACAAAATCATAATCCGCATCATGGGTTGTAATACGGGTTATAAGTTGAAGGTTAGTTTAGGATAAAGGAATAGGTGCTTTTTAATTGCTTGAAAGGGAAGCGTTTAATCGCCTGAACGGAGAGATATTTACTCCATCCAGGCGATTAACCAATTATATCATCAAGAAAATAGACAAGGGGAGGGGTTCATGATGCAAGTGAGAATTGAATTAACTTATCGAACGAAAAACGGGGTTGAAGCAGTCTTCAGTTCGGATGAAATGCAGGCTGGTCTGGCTCTTGTTATTGCTGAAGATTTGGAGAAGACAGGGAGAATGAGGCAATTAACTTTTATTGACAATCTAGATAACCATTGGACATTCAAACAGCTGAAGAAATTTATGGAAAAAGTTAAAACAGAACCTCATGATATCGTCGTTTATTTTGATGGTGGATTTGACCGGAATACACGAGAAGCTGGATTAGGTTGCGTGATTTACTATAAACAAGATGAAAAGTTACATCGAATCAGAAGAAATGCTTTAGTAGAAGGTTTTATTAGTAATAATGAAGCCGAGTATGCGGCGCTTCATCTTGGATTGAAGGAACTCGAACTATTAGGTGTCCGTCATTTGCCAATTACGTTTATCGGTGATTCCCTTGTCGTCGTTAACCAGCTTAATGATGAATGGCCATGCTATGAAGCGGAACTGGCAAAGTGGATGGACCGGATTGAAGCGAAGACCCGGCAACTCGGCATCACGCCAACCTACGAAAATGTTTCACGGAAAAAGAATCGTGAGGCTGATCAATTGGCGACGCAAGCTCTACAAGGTGTTGAAATTACGAGCCATACGGAACAATAAATAAAAAAAGAAAAAGGGACAAGCATCCCTTTTTCATTAAGCCAGATTATACATATATTCCATTTTTAAAATGCGCCAGATCCACCGCCACCACCGCCAACTCCTGTACCCGTGCTGGATGAAGAGGTGACCGACTGGGCGGCAACGGTTGTAGCTGAACCAAAATTTGTGTTCGCAGCTGATGAAAGTGTCAGTAATAATAATAAGTTAGTCGTTGAATCAGGTTGCCCAGCAGCACTATTTTCAATAAAATATTTATTTTTCTGTTGCAGTTCTTTATCCTTCAGTCCTGAAGAGAAAATGAGTGCACGCTCTTTATCATCTTTTGGCAGGGTGTACCAATTATTGGATTGCAATTCATTAAAGTCTTCCTTGAATTGCTGCCATTGCCGTCTGATAAGTCGCCCTTTCACTGTTTGGGTTTGAAAGACAATGGCAATTAATAGAAGTCCGCCCATTATAATCAAATCAATAATGAGCCAGAGATACAATTCATGAACGCCGAATAATATCAGAAAAGGGATTAATAAGAGACTCGTTAATCCTATCGTCCAGCGCAGCTTTTTATGTTTATTCAGCAGCTGATGAGTGTTTATTTCCTCTTTTAATAATCTCTGATATTCTGTTAAAGCTTTATAAAACGTTTCTTGATTGGCTGTCTTTTTCGTATATGCTTCCAGCTGATCAAAAGAAAAAATGCGACTTTCCCCAATCTTTTTAAATAAAAGATCAATAAGCAGTATTTCATGCTGCAAGTCCGTATTTTCATGAACTAGATAATACGTTCCATCTTTCCTGGATTCAATATTTCCTTTCCTTACTAAATCCATCATTGCGGCTGTTAGCATATCCCCATGGTCTGCAACTTGATTACGGAAATAAAAAATTGTCGCCGGCATACTGAGTATTTCTTTTGGAACGATAGAAACGGCATGGTATTGATGTTCTGTTTCAAGCTTCGTCATTTGTCCTTTTCTCCAGCCATAAAACAATACGAGGACAAGAAGTAAGCCGAATATCGCTGTTACAAAAGGAGCGAGATTTCTAAGTGTTTCTTGGCGCGCGAGAAAAGCTGCTTCTTTGTCGGCAAGTTCTTGTTCTTCCCGAATCATTTCCTCCCGAATGGTTCCGTCATGGCTCGGTGCAGCAGAAAATAAAGCATGATCATAGCCTACACGTATATCACCTTTTTTCCCGCTATCGACAAGCCCCATTTTAAATACAACTGTTCCATCACTTTCGATTTTTTCCGTTTTATATGCTTCATCAAACCCATATGCAATCACATCTGATGTCACTTCAGGCGGATGAATCGTTACAGTGAGATTCTCATAATCACTCTCGTTGCTTGTATCAAAAAATGGCCAGTAAAATTGTGCCATATCTTCATAAACTTCGACACCATCTTGGATTAAATAAGAAAGTTCAATCGTAACCATCTCGTCTTTCCCACTGCGAAAAACCTTATATGTTTCATCTTCTAATTCAACCTCTAGACTAGTCCCATCCTCACGTGCTGTAAAATCCGTAATGGAAGTTCCCTCTTTCGAAATCAGGCTGCGGGTAATTCCATTAAATTCTCCATCAAACTCATACGTATGGGATTCGGTCACCTCAACATTTCCATCATCTAAAAGGTAAGCATCAATTGTTGTTTCATTGATTGTAAAGTCGACCGCCAGCGCTTGCAGCGGAAATAGTAAAACTCCAATTAAGAAGAACAGAAAAAGAGTAACTGATTTTTTCATGTAAATCCCTCACTTTCTTATACGTAATACGAAAGAACACCCAAAAAGGATTCACTGGGACATGGGGGTCAGTGAGCATTTGTCCCAGTTATTATGCTGCTTATCGCGATAATAAGTAATATGAATATTTGTTGCAAAGTACGATTTAACGATAATAGATTAACATTTTCGGTGTATTGTACGATATAGGATAAGGAGGCCTATTTATTTCTCTTACATGATAAAAATGATGATCGGAGTGCTTGAATGAAAATGATTACGGGATTATTTAACTTTAAAAAACTGAAAACGAAGGTGTTATTTGGCTTTTCTATTATGATGGTATTGGTTGTCCTTTTAAGTGGATTCACCATTTACTCGATTAATTCAGTCAATAACGACTTGGATATTGTATTGGATAAGGAACTGGAATTAATGATTGTTGATGAAGGGTTGGCAAAAAATATGTTGGACCGGACAAGATTGATTCAAGGCTATATTATGTTCGGTAATGAGGCGTATAAAGAAGCATTTGAAGCGGGACTGGAAGAGAGTATTGCATTAGAAAATCGTGCGTCCGAGCTAAGTGGTTCAGCGGAATTAGAATCATTACTCGAAAGAAAAATCGAGTGGGGTTATTTAACCGATGAGATAATTGAAGCTTATGAATCGGGAAATGTAGATGAAGCAGGAGTTATTTTAGAAACATCGCTTGAGCCGCTTGGAAGAGAATTAATTGATGGGTTTGGAAATCTGGCAGGTACTACCGAGCAGAGAATTCAAGCGATTGGTGAAGAAATACAACAAAATGTAAATACACTTATGACGTTTGGTATTGTTATTTCTTTGGCGGTGATTGTTCTAGGTATTACAATCGCAATGATCACTGCTCGGCTGATTACAAATCCGATTCAAACTGTAATGAAACGGATGCAACTAATAGCTTCCGGTCATTTGAATAATGAGCGGTTGAATGTAAATATGCGAGATGAGATTGGACAGTTGGTGTCGGCAACAAATGATATGAATGAAAGCATGCGGGATATTATGGTGAAAATTACGGACGTCTCTCATACGGTGTCAGCACATAGTGAAGAACTTACGCAATCTGCTTTTGAGGTGCGTTCAGGAACAGAGCAAATCACAAGTACAATGGAAGAATTGGCTTCAGGAGCGGAAACACAAGCCTATCAATCAGGTGATTTATCCAGTATGATGTCTAACTTTACAGGGCAGATTGAAGAAGTAAATTGTAACGCAGTGCATGTCGAGGAAGAATCGAATCAAGTGTTAGAAATGACGAATGAAGGGTCAGTCTTAATGGATTTATCAACGAATCAGATGGAAAGTATTGATGCGATGGTACAAGCTACCGTGCAAAAAGTGGAAGGGTTAGATGAACAAACACAAGAAATTTCCAAGTTGGTCACCGTCATCCAAGATATTGCAGCGCAGACGAATTTATTGGCTTTAAATGCTGCAATCGAGGCTGCAAGAGCTGGTGAAAATGGACGTGGATTTGCAGTAGTCGCTGATGAAGTCGGCAAGCTCGCTGAGCAGGTAGGAAGTTCCGTAACCGATATCTCAGGGATTGTTCATCATATACAAACCGAATTTAGTGAAGTGACAAATGAATTGAATCATGGATATGAAGAAGTGAAGCAAGGAACCGTTCAAATTCAAAATACGGGAGAGAAATTTGCGCGTATTCGTGAATCTGTGACGGATATGGTGGGGAATATGCAGAAGATCTCCGCTAATGTGTCAGAATTTGCAACGAGCAGCCAGAAAATGAATTCCTCCATACAAGAAATTGCAGCTGTCTCCGAAGAATCAGCTGCAGGGATTGAACAAACATCTGCCTCATCAGAGCAAACAAGCAGTTCCATGGAAGAAGTAGCCAACAGCGCATCAGAACTAGCCCGATTAGCAGAAGACCTAAATGAACTAGTAAATCAATTCCAAGTTTAGCGGTCTTATAGAGCGGGACATGGGGTCAGTAAATGTCCCACTCTATCCAACTTTACGACTTTAAGAAACACATTAAACCTAGTATAACTGAAGTTCATAAAAAAACAGATTGCCCAAAACTTGGAAATCTGTTTTTTTATCACGCATTAACAGTCTGTAATACCCCTCTCGCTTCTCCACATAAGGGGAAACTAAATGTGAAGGTGGGGATAAGCAGTCCGTAAATTCCTGATTCTATTCAACTAACAATCAGCGGGGAAGTAAGAACCCCCACTGAATATCGTTTCACTTTATCATTTATCCAGTTCAATCGTTTCATTTACATGCGCCGCTTCAGAATTTTTTCCCGTCATCCGTTTATAAAGAAATGCAATTTTTTTCGTAAAATTACCGGTCTCCCAATATTCTGCTGCTTCAGCTTTTACCTTTATCAAAACAATGTCCGGATTATCATAAGAGGTTTGCAAAATTTTCTCATATACTTTACTCCATAATTCCTTTTTCTTGTCTAAATCCTCCACAATTTCAGCTCTTCCACGGACGGAGACATAGGATTTGCCAGCGTAGGCAACATTTACTTCTTGATCCTGTAAAATTTCTTTATACTTATCCGTTTCTTTTTTAGTGAAAAACCATAAATCTCCATCAAACTCTATCTTCTGCGTTTTCATCGGGCGTGAAATAAGTCCCTCTTCTGTCATTGTAGTCAGCATAGCAGTATCGACGTCTTTGATTAATTCTCTCAACGTCTTGATTTCTTCTTGGTTAATCATATTGGAAATTGGAATCACCTCATTAATGTTTATACGGGTATATTTCCCATTTCTTCAATTCCTAATCAATCCGTTATGCAAAGATTACATTGCTATAGAAAATCAAAAAGACTGTCTGCATTTCCGCAGACAGTCACTATATATCCTACAATGTAGGGGAGGATGTTTCGTTTACATATTGAAATATTATTGTTCTTCTGTATCGGATTGCTCTTCCGTATCAGCTGCAGGATCCTCGAACCCTGTATCTTCTTCCGTATCTGCCGCTGGATCCTCAATTCCTGTATCTTCATCTGTTTCAGTGTTTGGATCCTCAGCATCACCTGGGATGGAGCCAGGTTCTGAACCACTAGCAGGTTCATCTTCTTCCATTTCTGAGTCCATTCCAGGATCTGTTTCTCCTGTATCTGGAGTTGTTTCAGTCTCAGGTGGGTTTTCCATAATTTCCTCTTGATCTTCCGTTTCTCCTGAGCAAGCAGCTAAAGTCACTGCGACCCCAATAGAGAGTACACCTGTAAGAACTTGTTTGATTTTCATAAATAGACCTCCTCATAATTTGTATCTCATGTATAGAATACCTGAAAGTTGTAACAAAACTGTGGAATACAGTTAACAAAGAGTTATCACTATGATGTCAGAGGCAAATCATGATGAGAGGCAATAAACACCAGCATAGTAATCTTTTTAGAAAAGCAGCAAGCATTTGTTAATAAATCATTCATCTTTTTGTAAAATACGGAAGGTCTAACAACTAATTTGTAAGAAAAAATGAAGTGGTTTCATGAAAAACTCCTTTAAACGAGAAAACGAGCATTAACAGGAAGTCCATTACGTGTGAATCGAACGAAAATCTGACTGAAAGACTAATGAGAGAAGGGTCGAATCGTACACTTCTCAAATCTCCATAGACAAGCTATAATAAAAGCAAGGAGGTGAGAACGGATGGAAGAAAAAGTAGTCTTGCAAGAAATTTTAAATGCATTAAATGAACATTCGAAGCAGATCAACGAAAAAATGGATAAGCGCTTTCTGGAAGTCGATGAACGTTTCAATGAAGTAAATGAAAAAATCGATAATCTAACCAAAAAAGTCGATGGGATTCAGATTAACCTTCAAGAAACACAAGAAACAGCTGAATTTGCCGCAAGTAAAGTCATTCAACATGAGAAAAAACTTCGCCATACTAACACACAATAACAGGTCCCTCACCTTACATTCAATATTTCCATGATCCCGGAACCACCAAAACCCCTTGGCAACTCCATTAAGGTCGCCAAGGGCTTAAATCGCATTGTCTAGTTCATAATCATCGGCCATTCCCGTTCGCCGCACTTATAAAAACTTATTCCGGTAATGACTCAACACTAGTAAAGGAAAAATATATTGGTAGCTATGTTAATGAATATAAAACCCACCTGCCATTCCTTGCCCTTTTGGATATTTTAACGTCCAGTCCAATACGTCAGTTTGATCCAGTAAAAATTTTACCCTTTTTGTATTTCGGGTGTATCGTCGCCCGAAGCAGCAATAAGCGCATCCACAGCCCAGGCCGTGTCGGTTATTGTACTCACGCTTAATGGAGTATAGGTTTGATGGATATCGCTATAGCAAGACTCTCCCCATCCTCCATCTTCATTTTGAATATTTTTAGGAAGCAGTTGTATCATCTAGATCGGGATGCATCGTGTTCTGATCAGCAAATCCCCATCCGCCCGGGCTGCTGGAAGGATTGTGAATCACCCAGTCGCCGTAACGAATATGCTGCCGTGAAAGTAAGTATTGGTTTGCTTGCTGAACCATGGATTCTTCCCAAGAAACACCAGCCTGCTGCAATGCATAGCTGAAAAACTGAAGAAAGAATTCGGTTTGGAATTCTTGAATGAGAAAAAATTGGTATAGCTGAAGGATTTAATAAAGGAATCGAGATGATAAGAAAATTTTGTCCCGCATGGCGAGATAATGTAAATTTACTGCCATGCTGGGCAACGAGGAAGCTGACATTGTCACGGCTGGAAATGGTGTGGACGACTTGAAGCCAATGAGCGGGTCATACTTATCTCCATATTAATTATGACAGTAATAATAAATGTAATTATTTATAGACAGTTAAAAATAATGTTGCTTTCGTAGTTTATACATGTTATATTAATCTTCCGCCACAAAAACTAGAGAAAATCCAAATAAAAAAGTGGTTGACTTTAAGTTTAATAGTGTGGTATATTATTTCTTGTCGCTTTTAACGGAGTGGCAACGTGAAAAAATAATAAAAAAGTTATTGACTTGATAGTTTTTGTTTGATATACTATAAAAGTTGCCTCGCGAAGAGGATGCAAGAACGTTTGCTCTTTGAAAACTGAACAAAACAACCAGTATGAAAAAGAGGTAAGAAGTAAAACGTTGGATTGATCTAACGAAAGCTTTTTATCCCTGAATCAATTTTTGAAGCTAAGAATAGATGACGGTGT
>NZ_JAKNRA010000022.1:0-25074 GCF_022213125.1 Oceanobacillus alkalisoli
TATAGTATATGTCTGGTAATGAGGGCGGAAAGGTCACACCTGTTCCCATACCGAACACAGCAGTTAAGCTTTCCAGCGCCGATGGTAGTTGAGACCTTGTCTCTGCGAGAGTAGGACGTTGCCAGGCGAATTAAACAGCGAATTACAAGTAATTCGCTGTTTTGTTATATAAAACGAAATGAAAACGTGATTCTTTTTTGAAGAATCACGTTTTTTGTCCAATAAACTTTCCAATTGGGACGATTTAAATGGGGACTATTTCGTTCATGATGAAGACGACTTACCTGGCATAATTTGTTGCATCATTTGCCCGATGCCCTGATTATTCCCACGGCTCATCGAATAGAACGTTGCAGCACCTACACCGATTGACGCGATTAACGGCAGCCAGATTCCATTTTTCATTTTTACCCATCCCTTTCTGTCTAAGCTATTAGACAGTTATAGTATTAGCCACCTGATTGAAATCATGCGAGGCAGCTACTGGAAATTAAAAATCGATCTCACTTAAGGTTTGTTCGAGTACGAATTAACTCCAGGCGGCATTCATACCGGCAAGGCGGCCGGTGACAAGGGCAGAAGTGATGTTATAGCCTCCCGTGTAGCCGTGGATGTCAAGTATTTCTCCACAGAAGAATAATCCCTCCATTAATTTGGATTGCATTGTATTTGGCACAATTTCTTTAATGGAAACTCCGCCTCCTGTAACAAAAGCTTTTTTCATTGGCAGAGACCCATCGACTTCAAAGGAAAACTGTTTAATCGTTTGGGCAAGCGCTCGGATATTCTCATTAGAAATCTGATTACCTTGTTTGTTATCATCAATGGATAAGGAATCAAATAAAAACTGAAGATACCGTTCAGGAACAATGCCTTTCAAACTGTTTTTAATGGTACGTTTCGGATTATCACGGATAAGATTTTCTATCTCCAACCTGATCTCTTCTTGGTTTTTATTAGGGAGTGCATCGATCTGTAATGTAATAGTTTTCTCCTTCATTAATTCCTTGACTGCAAATTGGGAGCAACGTAAAATCGCTGGACCGGACACGCCAAAATGGGTGAAGAGCATGTCCATTTGATGGGTAATGATTATTTTTCCTTTTTTATTCAATACGGAGACTGCTACATCCCTTAGGGCTAGGCCTTGAAGAGTTCGTTCTTTAATAAATGTTTCGCTTGATGTTAAAGGCACTTCTGTAGGGAACAATGTTGTAATAGTATGTCCTGCTTTCTTTGCCCAAGGATATCCTTCCCCATTGCTTCCTGTATGGGGAACTGCTTTCCCTCCAACAGCAATAACGATTGCATTCGTTTCAAAGATATCCCCATTCTCACTGTAGACCTTATGCATGGTATCTCCGTAGTCCACCGCTTTAACTGGGGCGTTTAATCGGATGTCGACTTCAAGCTTATTCAATTGATCAATCAGTGTATTAACTACCGAAGCCGCTGAATTTGAAACCGGAAACATGCGTCCATGGTCTTCTTCCTTTAAGGCTACTCCAAGGTTCTCAAAGAATTCAATAATATCATAATAATTAAAGACAGAAAAGGCGCTGTAAAGAAACTTTCCGTTTCCTGGAATATGTTTTATTACTTCATCTTCGGGGAGTCGATTTGTAACATTACAACGGCCTCCGCCAGAAATAGCAAGTTTTTTACCTAATTTTTTTCCTTTTTCAAGTAAAAGGGTGTGTGCGCCATGTTCAGCTGCAGAGATTGCTGCCATTAAACCGGATGGTCCACCACCAATGACTATAACGTCATAAGTCATTCATTTCACTCCTCTCGTTAGTTATCTTACCCTTTTCAGCCGAATATGAGCAACTTTCTAGGTAAATATATGATATTAAAACAGTTTCAATATCAGTTAACGCGAGTTTATGGTAAAATAACATAGGTATCTATTTAAGAGAAATACAGGTGAAAACATGTCAAATCTTGTTAGAGGATCATTGTTGCTTACGGTAGCAACTTTTCTTTCTAAATTTTTAGGATTAATTTATTTAATACCATTTAATATGTTAGTTGGACCGGAAGGAGCAACATTATATAATATCGCTTATGTACCATATAATATTATGTTGAGTATCTCGACCATTGGAATTCCACTGGCGATGTCGAAAACAATATCAAAATATAATGCGCTAGGTGACTATGCGACAGGAAGGCGTACCTTCAAGAGTGGTACCGTTCTTATGTTTATCACAGGATTTATATCTTTTCTTATTCTTTATTTTGGAGCCGAGCTCCTTGCCAATTGGATTATTACAAGTGAAGGTTCGCAAGGGGCATCCGTGAATGATGTTGTACTCGTCATTCGGGCAGTAAGCTTTGCATTAATCATTATTCCTGCTATGAGTATTATGCGTGGTTTTTTCCAAGGACATGAATCCATGGGGCCGTCAGCTATTTCAACTGTAACGGAGCAAATTGTTAGGATTATATTTGTTCTTGTCTCTGTGTTCATTGTTATGGTTATTTTAAAAGGCACGGTTGCAATAGCTGTTGGTTTTGCGACATTCGGTGCATTTGTCGGAGCAGTTGGTTCCTGGTTTATTCTGTTATGGTATTGGAAAAAAAGAAAGCCACATCTTGATAAGCTGCTTACAGGTCAGGTTGTGGATAGTGAGTTAACTACAAAAGATATTTTTAAGGAAATGTTCAGTTATGCAGGGCCTTTTATTATTGTTGGACTTGCTACTTCACTTTATCAACTCGTTGATTTATTTACCTTTGACCGAGCACTTGTAGCAGCTGGCAATGAAGAAATGTATTGGACACTCGGGGCAATTAATACATTAGCCCATAAAATCGTTATCATTCCAGGCACTATCGCTACAGGTCTTTCCTTAGCTATTCTCCCGGCATTGACTCGGACATTTGCACAGAGAAATATAAAGGAATTGCATACACAAATTAACCAATCGTTACAAATCGTCCTTGTATTGGTTATTCCAGCAGTAATTGGAATTGCATGTCTCGCTGATGTGTTTTATGCATCCTTATATGGGATGGAAGAGATTGCAACAACAGGACCGTTGCTTGCATGGTATGCTCCAGTTGGGCTTTTCTTTGCGTTGTTTACTGTAACGGCATCAATATTGCAGGGAATCAATCAGCAAAACTTTACCGTCCTGAGTTTAATGGCTGGATTGCTTGTTAAAATATTATTAAATATCCAGCTTATCCAGTGGTTCGGTGCAAAGGGGCTTATTTTCGGCACAGGGCTTGCTGTTATTATTGCTGTATGTATAAATTTATTCCGGATTAAGCGATCGGTTGAATTTCCGTTCCGTCAAGTCCTGAAACGGACAATGCTTATTTTAATTTTCGGGACGATTATGGCGCTTTTCATTTTTGCAGTAAAAGCAGTATTCGGTATTTTCATATCGTATGAAACATCTCGCACCGGATCTATTATCGTACTGCTTGCAGGAGTGGCTGTCGGCGGGGGAGTATATTTATGGCTCGCCTATGCTTCGACTTTACTGCACCATGTATTCGGTGATGAAATACCGATTGTCGATAAGTTATTACGAAAGCTCCGTAAATAATGGAGGGATAGTATGCGGTTAGATAAAATGCTTTCCAATATGGGGATTGGCACCCGGAAAGAAGTTAAAGCCATGTTGAAGAAAAAACTTGTTACGGTTAATGATGAGATAGTAAACAATGGGAGCAAGCATGTTGATTCCGAAACAGATGTTGTAACAGTGAGCGGAGAAAAAATCGTTTATGAGAAATATATCTATTTGATGCTTCATAAGCCGGCTGGGATTCTTTCGGCAACTAGAGATCATCATACGAGTACAGTTGTTGATCTGGTTGATCCATATTTCCAGCATTTTCAGCCATTCCCAGTCGGCAGGCTGGATAAAGATACAGAGGGGTTACTCTTGCTCACGAACGATGGTGATCTTGCCCACCGTCTGCTTTCACCAAAGAAAAACGTGGAGAAAACATACTTTGCGACTATTCAGGGGAGAGTAACAGAAGAAGACATTCAAAAGTTTAAGACGGGGGTAGATATTGGCGAGAATAAACTTACCAAACCCGCTGAGCTTGTGATTTTACGAAGTGGTGCTATTTCCGAAATTGAATTAACTATTACAGAAGGGAAATTCCATCAGGTAAAACGGATGTTTGAAGCTGTTGGGAAAAAAGTAACCTACTTAAAACGATTGCGCATGGGTGAAATTTCGCTCGATTCCGTACTTCAAAAGGGTGATTACCGTCGCTTGAACGAAGAGGAACTTGCATATTGTGAAGAAGTGAAAATGGCATAATACGAGGTGAGATTGTGACCCATTATTTTCTTGGAATTGAAATCCCTGATGAATTAAAGAAGTATTATAAGGAATGGCAACAGGAACTAAAAACGATTTTACCTTATAAAAGATGGACCCACGAGAAGGATTTGCATATTACACTTGCCTTTTTAGGTGAGGTGTATGCTGAACGGTTAGAATTACTTGTAGAAAGCCTGAAAGCATTATCGTTTTCGGGAAGTTTCGCACTCACGCTGGAAGGCTTGGGTACATTCGGCAAAAACAACCGCCCGCGTGTTCTTTATGTTGATGTTCACCTTAAAGAGGAACTGAGTCAGCTACAGCAGCAGATTGTAAAAGCGGCAGAAGTACTAGACTTCGAGCTCGATAAACGGCGGTATCGCCCCCATCTCACCCTTGGAAAAAAATGGGGAGCAGCATTTGATTTGCCAGAAGAAAGGCTTAGCGAGCTGCAATCACAATTTCAGACGAGGAAACATTTTGAAGTTACAGCTTTTATATTATATAAGATACACCCAGGGCATGTACCAAGTTATGAAAAGGTTGCTGTTTTTCCGCTTTGAATGGATAGAGAGGGTGGTTTTTAATGGCACAGTTAATTAAAATCCAAGATTATATTACGAGGTATGAATGGGACACTTTTCGTTATCCGACACAATATATCCGTCTGAAACGAGAAAGCTGGGATCGGTTATATGACCGCTGGATCAACCCCGAAGAGAACATGCCACCGGAAGAAGCGTCATATTCGGAAGAGACGGCTACTATTTTTTCTAAGTTAAAGAATAAATTTTTAAGAAAAGCTGTTTACTCAGAAACCATCCAGGAAGAAGAGTCAAGTGAAGCGGAAGAACTTCCTGAATCCGAACAGGAATTAAAACAGGAATTTCTAGATAATCTATTAAACTTTCAAATGAAATGGGCGACATCGACCGTAACCCATAAATCAATTGTTGCTAAAAAGTATTATTCCGATTCCTTATTAAAATACTTATTGCAACGATTTCCAGATACGTACTTCATCATGTACTACCCCATTTTTTCAATAAGACAAGCTCCGGTTGAAGGTGACATAATATTAATTTCCCCTGTGGAAATAGAAGTGATCCAATTTGTCGAGTTGGAAGAAGAAGCGGTTCTTATGGCGGGCGAAGAGCGGACATGGCATGTAGAAAGCCCGGTGGAAAACAGAAAGATATTAAATCCGCTCATTTCCTTAAAGCGGACGGAAAAATTAGTGAAAAGCATATTGGCGACAAAAGATATTTCCCTGCCGATTAAAAAGGTCGTATTATCAAGAACAAATCCGATTTATTTTGCAAGTGAACCTTATCAGACACGGATTATTGGCAGTACAAATTATATCGACTGGTTCAATGAAAAAAGGTCCTTTCAATCACCACTGAAAAATATTCAAATTAAAGCCGCAGAAGTACTATTAAGTTATTGCCAGTCCACCTCACTGAAACGACCGGAATGGGAAGAAGATGATAGTGGAAGTATTGCAATAGAAGAGGCGGAAGACGTGTAATGTGGTCCTTTATTATAAATCCGCAAGCGGGGAACGGCAGAGGAAAATTGCAATTTGAGAAATTGCAAAAAACGCTTGACTATCAATCATTACAAGTCGTTTATTATTATAGTGAATATGAAAGCCATGCGGAAGCAATCGTCAGAGAGCTTGCAGCAAATGAAGAGATAAGAGCTATTATGGTTATCGGTGGGGACGGAACAATCCATGAGGTCATTAACGGTATTGGTTCCTGCGATATTCCGGTAGGGTTTGTTCCCGGTGGGTCAGGTAATGACTTCGCACGAGGAGCACATATCAAAGGAAGACCGGAGAAGATTTTAGCCCCGCTAACTGATGTGGAAATGCAGTTTAACAATCGAATCGAAAGAACCGATCTATTCGCAGGTGGATGGGGAGACACAAGTTTGTAAGACGGAGGAAATTAGGAAGCGACGGAATGGAATCCGGTTAATTGTTCCGAAATCATACATATAGGAATGAATTTCATAATTACCAAAGCATTAAATACGTATTATGAAATTCATTAATAGTTGTAATTTGTTTCAATTAATTTTAAAATGGAATTTCAAATGTTACAAGTGAAAGATGGGAAAACATCATGAAGGAATGGCTTGAAAAAGCAGTGGGAAAAGGCTGGACACTTACTCCGGCTGGCGGCCTGACAGGGGATGCCTATATTGCCACAAAAGAAAATCGCAAATTATTTGTTAAACGGAATACCTCGCCATTTCTCGCGGTGTTATCGGCTGTCGGTATTGTTCCAAAATTGATTTGGACAAAGCGGATGGAAAATGGTGACGTTATAACAGCCCAAGAGTGGCTTGAAGGTAGAGAGTTAACCCGAGAAGATATGAAGAGTGGGCAAATCATGGAATTATTAAAGAAAATCCATCATTCGCCTGAATTATTGCATATGCTCATGCGCTTAGGGAAGAAACCAGTCACATCGGATCAATCACTGCTAGAAATCGAGAGCCGTTTAGTGCGCCTCGGTTTACTTGAACAATATGAAGAAGTCGCTGTAGCTTTACATTATTTGGTGAAGCTCTTACCGATTACCCGAAATCAAAAGCTTGTCGTCTGTCATTGTGATCTTAATCATAATAACTTATTAATGTCTGATTCCGGTGAGATTTTTCTTGTGGATTGGGATAATGCAATGATTGCTGACCCGGTGATGGATTTTGGTTTCCTTTTGAAATGGTATATTCCCAAAGATGAATGGAATGGTTGGCTAAAGAGGTATGGAATTACCGAGCATGAATATTTGTATGAAAGAATGCACTGGTATCTATTGTTGAATGCTCTTGATTATATTTGCTGGCATAGCGAGCGGAAAGAACAGGAAAAAGTAAGAGAGCGGCTGGAGTCATTACATGAATTGAATCAATTTATGGAAGGCATGATGAACTAAAAGTCATCTGCATTAGAGAAGTTACGATAAGTAAGGATGGATAGGAAAATGCGTCAACGCTATAAACCATGGGCTGATGACTTTCTAATGGAGCATCAGGATTTAATTATACAAAACCCTGCTGAACAAAAAGGCAGGTGGCAAAGCTTGTTTGCGAATAAACAATCCCTTCATCTGGAAGTAGGAACAGGAAAAGGGCAATTTCTTGTCGGAATGGCAAAACAGCATCCCGATATTAATTTTATTGGTATGGAAGTTGCAAAAAGTGTTGTTGTGACAGCGGGGGAGAAAGCATTGGAAGCAGAAATGGACAACTTACTGCTCGTCCATGCAGATGCTAATCATTTGCTTGATTACTTTGCGGAAGATGAAATTTCAACTATTTATTTGAATTTCTCTGATCCATGGCCGAAAAATCGTCATGAAAAACGGAGATTAACGTATACTACATTTTTAAAACAGTACGAACATATTTTACAGCAAGAAGGGGAACTCATCTTTAAAACTGATAATCGTGGACTATTCGAGTATTCGCTTTGCAGCTTTTCCGCATACGATATGTTGCTCAAAGAAGTAAATCTTGATTTACACGCTGAAGAAGATCCATTGAATGTGATGACAGAGTATGAAGAAAAGTTTTCTGCAAAAGGACATCCGATTTATCGCTGTAAAGCCGTTTTTTAAAATTAAGTAAAACCGCACACTCCTTTGTTATATACAATGGGGTGTGCGGTTTTATGAAATGAATTTGTGATGCGTAAATAAGCTTATTCTTTTTTATCTTTCTCCGGGTAAATTTCCTCACTTGCTTCCATTTGATATCGCATTGCAGGGAACGGGATAATAGTCGCTTCCCTTCTCGGTAAGACACGCTCCTTCATATACACATGAAAAAGTGCCTCACAAATTGCAAAGAAATAAGCAACCATCAACGAAATAACGACTAAAGCTGTTGTTTGACCGACATACATGCCTGAAAATAGCCAAACGACGAGAAATGAAATGCCAAAGTCTACAATAGCTGCTGCGAGCATGCCAATTGCGGGAAGGATAAGGATGTCTGCTAAATATGCAGCTCCTGTCAACAAGAGTGAGACGATAATTAATTGACGAAGTGTGACCGACCCAAACACAGCGAGAAATGATGCTAGGATGATCGCTGTGTAAACCCATTTGATACCCAATGCTTTCATATGTACCAATTTAATAACCCCTCGCTTCTCCATAATATAGAGTTAGTATTTAGCCGGGTATAGATTTTTATACACGTATCATCCGGTTTTAAAAAAATGCTTGACTTTATAGGTCATTATTTGACATAATTATTGCTAGTGAAAATAATTAGTTGCCTTTAAGTCAACCCTGTGAGGTTGGCAAGGTGATGCGGAATTTAGTTGTTCGAAAAGAACGACGCATAGTGGAGTGGAATAACCATGCGCTATAAAAATCTGCACCTTGCTGAACATAAAGGCAAGGTGTTTTTTTCATGAATATTCATGAAAAAAACACCTTTCGCTATAAAAATAAAAACGCGAGGAGAAGGAAAATGAAACAACGAGAAATAGGTGTCGATGAACGATTACCCTTATTGCAGAGTCTGCCATTAAGCTTACAACATTTGTTTGCTATGTTTGGTTCGACCGTGCTTGTACCAATTTTGTTCGGGGTTGACCCAGCAACGATTCTTTTAATGAATGGATTTGGAACGTTATTATATATCTTTATTACAAAAGGAAAGATACCTGCTTATTTAGGTTCAAGCTTTGCGTTCATCTCGCCAGTTACGGTCGTGTTGACGCAAGGTGGCGGATACGGGGCTGCGCTTGGCGGATTCTTCGTTGTTGGAGCCGTTCTTGTTCTTATCGGTTTAATCGTTAAGTTTGCCGGCACGTCTTGGATTGACTTTATATTTCCACCTGCTGCAATGGGAGCGATTGTTGCAGTAATTGGTCTTGAGCTTGTGCCGGTAGCGGCCGATATGGCCGGTTTAATCGCTGTAGCGGATGAACCGAGAGATACGACTGCGATTACGGTAGCGTTGCTGACACTCGGTGCAACGATCATTTACTGGGTAACCATGCGCGGATTCTTAAAAATCATTCCAATCTTGCTCGGAATCGTAACTGGATATATCATTGCAACGATGTATGGCATTGTTGATTACACGGCAGTAAAAGAGGCCGCTTGGATTCAAATGCCGACATACTACCAAATTGAATTTAACTGGGCGGATATTTTAATAATCTTACCTGCAGCACTCGTCTTAATCCCAGAGCATATTGGTCACTTAGTTGTGACAGGAAATATCGTGAAGAGGGATTTAGTGAAAGATCCGGGTCTGGACCGCTCCCTGTTCGGTAACGGTATTTCCACAATGATCTCGAGTCTATTCGGTTCCACACCAAACACAACGTATGGTGAGAATATTGGGGTACTTGCAATTACGAGAGTATACTCCACTTGGATAATCGGTGGTGCGGCAGCTCTTGCAATCATTCTATCATTCTGCGGAAAACTTGCGGCATTAATATCATCCATTCCGACCCCGGTGATGGGCGGTATTTCCTTACTGCTCTTTGGAATCATCGCAGTTAGTGGATTAAGAATGCTCGTTGAAGCACAAATTGATTATAATAATTCACAGAACCTTATTTTAACATGTGTTGTGCTTGGAATTGGAATCAGTGGAGCAAGTATCGATATCGGTTCAGTTGCACTCACAGGCATGGGGCTTGCAACAATCGTCGCGATTATCATAAGCATCTTTTTCAGACTGCTCGATTTATTAAAATTATCTAATGAATAAAGTTGGTCACGCATGAACCTGTAACTCCCCACCGAATGAAGCTTCACTTTATGAAGTCAGAATTATGATGTTCTGACTTCTTTTTCTATGTTATAATCAAACAAATCGATATTTTAACTGAAGTATGAAAATACATAAGGGGGCAGCTCGTTATGACGGTAAAAACAACGGATCGTATTATTTCACAAACAGAGCAGTATGGTGCAAATAACTACCATCCACTCCCAATTGTGATTTCTGAAGCGGAAGGGGTATGGGTGAAAGACCCGGAAGGCAATGAGTATATGGATATGCTGAGTGCATATTCCGCTCTGAACCAAGGGCATCGCCATCCGAAAATTATCCAGGCGTTAAAGGATCAGGCAGATCGAGTTACACTGACTTCCCGAGCATTTCATAACGATATTCTTGGCAGGTTAACAGAACGAATTGCAAAATTAACTGCCAAGGATAAAGTGTTACCGATGAATACCGGAGTGGAGGCAGTTGAAACTGCAATCAAGGCTGCACGACGCTGGGCTTATGAAGTAAAAGGTGTAAAGGATAACCATGCAGAGATTATCGCTGCAAAAGGGAATTTCCATGGCCGTTCGATCAATTCCATTTCTTTATCCAATGATGCAACAGCAACGAAAAACTTTGGACCATTTGTGCCAGGGATTGTGAAAGTTGCTTTTGGAGACGTGGAAGCTATTCGTAAAGCAATTACACCGAACACCGCTGGAATTATCGTTGAACCAATTCAAGGGGAAGCAGGAATTATTATTCCACCTGAAGGTTATTTACGTGAAATCCGTAAAATTTGTGATGAGAATCATGTATTGTTTATAGCTGATGAAGTACAGACCGGCTTAGCCCGGACAGGGAAGATGTTTGCTTGCGAGTGGGAAGGTGTAGAACCGGATATTTATGTTATGGGTAAAGCACTTGGCGGTGGTGTCATGCCAGTTTCAGCGATTGCAGCCAATAAAGAAATCATGGATGTATTTACACCAGGTTCCCACGGTTCTACATTTGGTGGTAATCCACTTGCTTGTGCGGTTTCCATTGCTTCGATTGATGTCATAGAGGAAGAGGATCTCGTCACGAAATCTCTTGAGCTCGGTAAATATTTTGCCGAGGAATTACGAAAAGTAGATAATCCCGATTTAGTAGAGGTGCGGGCGCGAGGACTCTTTATCGGTGTCGAGTTTAACCATCCAGTTCGGGGATTCTGCGAGACCTTGAAAGAAGAAGGGATTCTCTGTAAGGAGACCCACGAGAATACAATTCGTTTCGCGCCGCCGTTAATAATCACTAAAAAAAACCTGGACTGGGCGCTCGAACGTATTCATAAGGTATTAAGTAAATAAAAGAACTTCAACAGGCTGGAACATAACGAATGTGTGACTGGTTATGTTCCAGTTGTTTTTTTTGAATAATCAATTGACAGAGTGATTAAAAATATGCAAATATATAGTGAAACTGCAATCGGTCGGGGGTTTTCTTCCCTACGACTTAGTTGGACGTACCTTAGGTGTTAACTCACGTTCTTTCCACCTAAACAATCTCGAAGACTCTAAAGTTTTGAGGTGGGAGTTTTACGGACGGTTACACCGGGATAAATGGAAGTATACGAGAATCATTTTTACATATTTAAATGGCAACTGGAGGATTTTCATATGAGAAATATATCAATTATCGGAATGCCGATCGATCTCGGTCAATTACGCCGCGGTGTCGATATGGGTCCTAGTGCGATTCGTTATGCCGGTATCATAGAAAGACTAGAAAACAGAGGATACACGGTTCAAGATTTAGGGGATATCCAGATTGGCAGAGAAAAACTAGAGACAGATCCGGAAACTGGCATCAGAAACTTGGAAGCAGTCTATAAAGCAAGCGAACAGTTGATGACCCAAATTGAGGAAGTCATTCAAAAAGATTCTTTTCCACTTATTTTAGGCGGTGACCATAGTATGGCTATCGGTACATTAGCAGCGGCAGCTAAATCTTATAAAAATCTTGGTCTTATCTGGTATGACGCCCATGGGGATTTGAATACTCCCGAGACGTCTCCATCCGGAAATATCCATGGTATGCCACTTGCTGCATCGTTGGGCTATGGCGAAAAAAAACTTACTGAAATTGGCGGATATTCTCCAAAAGTAAAACCAGAAAATGTTATCATCATCGGTGCGCGTGACTTAGACCCTGGTGAAAAAGAATTTATTAAAGAAAAGGGAATTAAAGTGTATACGATGCATGAGATTGATCGGGTCGGCATGTCTAGGATTATTGAGGATACGAATCAATATTTCGAAGAGCAGGAAGTGGACGGGGTGCATCTTTCTTTTGACCTCGATTCATTAGATCCATTATACGCGCCGGGTGTTGGTACCCCCGTTCCAGGAGGGGTAACATTCCGTGAGGCACATCTTGCTATGGAGATGCTTGCAGAAACTGGAAAAATTACATCTGCTGAATTTGTGGAGGTTAATCCAATTCTTGATGAACGGAATAAAACAGGAACATTGGCAGTTGACCTAATTGGATCGTTATTTGGAGAACGAATTCTGTAAAAGATGCACGGTTAGGATGCGAATCACATAAATATAGCAGTAAAGAGCTGCTGTTTACTTGTTAATTCCAATAATCTTTGTTATAGTAGTGAAAACAATTAAATATCTCTTATTTTATAAACGATAAAGTAAGGATAGAGGTTGCAGTGACCATTATTACATATGTGGAGGGTGAATGAGACCCAGTGAATCATATGGAAAGGGGGAATTGCCGAAGCAGAAGGAAGCTCATTATTTCCGGATGCTGGGTCTGTATCGAATAGGTATAGATCTGTCATATAGGCAACTATATGGGGAGCTATCAAGCGAAAGAACAATCCATCGTTCGACAAGCAATAGCGGCCCAAACCGTTATTGCTTTTTTATTTTTATGGATGGTAAAAAAGAAAGGGATGTGAAATAAATGTATTTTGGAAGATTATTAACAGCAATGGTGACACCTTTTGATGAACACGGAGAAGTAGACTATGGTAGAACGTCGAAGTTAATCGAACATTTACTTGATACAGGTACAGATGGTTTAGTTGTAGCGGGGACAACCGGTGAATCACCGACATTAACGACGACAGAAAAGGTAGAACTATTTAAATACGTAGTGAAAGAAGTAAATGGCAGAGTACCAGTTATTGCCGGAACAGGCTCGAATAATACAAGAGCTTCCATTGAACTGACGAGAGAAGTCGAATCGATTGGGCTTGATGGAATCATGCTTGTCGTACCTTATTATAATAAACCTTCTCAAGAAGGACTATACCAACATTTCAGCCAAATTGCAGCAAGCACATCTTTACCAGTTATGCTTTACAATATTCCAGGAAGATCTTCTGTCAACATGGCTCCTGAAACAATTATCCGCTTATCCCAAATTGAAAATATCGTCTCTGTAAAGGAAGCGAGCGGGGATCTTGATGCAGTATCTAAGATCATTGAAGAAACTGGAGATGACTTCAGCATATATAGTGGAGATGACGGTATGACGTTACCAATCCTCTCCATCGGCGGAACAGGCGTTGTATCTGTTGCAGCTCACGTGATTGGAAAAGATATGCATACAATGGTTCATAACTTCCTTGACGGTAATGTTACAGAAGCCGCTGGAATCCACCGTCGTATCGTACCGGTCGTAAAAGCTCTATTCCAGGCTCCAAGCCCGACACCAGTAAAAGAAGCGTTAAACGAAATCAATGTGCCGGTCGGAAGTGTCCGTCTACCGCTTATTCCGTTATCAGATGAAGAAAAAGCAAACCTCAACCAAACACTAACAAATTTTCAAGCAAACACAGTAGAAAATTAATAGAAACATAGGGTGAAGCTAAGGAGAATTTATTCTTCCTTAGCTTTCGTTTTGTTTCAATCTAACTTTTCCCTGAAATCTAATTGTAATCTTAGTATAATCTTTTTGTTACGATTAGATGTTATACTTCAACCATAGATTGCTAATTAGAAATCTATGGAAATGGGGGAAAAATGTTGAGGAAAAAGATAACAATCGTCACCCTGATAGCTTCTCTACTATTTATCCAAGGGACCTTCAACACACAAGTCCTTGCTGAAGATAAGGATAATCTGGAGGAAATCCAACAAGAAAGAAAAAAAATACATAACGATTTATCAGCACAGGAACAGAAAATTAATGAACTTTATGACGATATGGAAGCATTGAACGAGGAAGTTAGTCGGTTAGATGTCCTTCTCCAAGAGAAAGAGGCAAAAGTGGAGGAAACTACATATGAAATTGAAACAACGAAAGAAGATATTTACACCCTCCAAGAAGAAATCGACAGTCTGAACACAAGTATTGAAGAACGCTTTGATTTGCTGAAATCAAGAGCAGCATCCTACCAAAAATCAGGCGGATTAATTAATTATATTGAAGTGATCTTCGGCTCTCAAAGCTTTGGAGACTTCCTTAGCCGTGTAACTGCAGTCAACCAAGTAATGGATTCGGATGCAGCATTGATGGAGCAACTCGAAGCTGACATGAAGCTTGTTGAAGCACATCAGCATTCAACGCTTGAGAAGCTGAATGAGTTAGATCAAATGTATGAAGAACAAGAGGCAGAACGGGCATTGATAAAGCAGGAAAAAGAGCAACAAGAAACGGCTAAAGCTTCTTTAAATGATAAACGCAAGGAGCTAGTCGCTTATGTTGAACAATTAGAAGGCGAAGATACACGTTTAAAAACAATGGAAGATACAGTGAAGCAAGAAATTGCTGCAGCAGAAGCAGCAGAACGTGAGCGCCAAGAAAAGATTAAAGCAGCAGCTGCTGAGAAAGTGAAGCAGGAAGAGCAAGCCCGAGTAGCAGCAGCTAAAAAGAAAAATGTAGAGAAGAAAGAAGAACAGAAGGAAAGCGAACCGGTTCAGGTGAAAAAAGAAGAACCTGTTGCAGATAAACCAGAAGCGAAACCAACGCCAACACCAACACCGAAATCAGAACCAAGCCAACCGGATAAAAAGTCATTCACCGTAACGGCTACTGCTTATACAGCAGACTGTAACGGTTGCTCTGGTACAACAAGTACAGGAATCGACTTAAAAGCAAATCCAAATGCAAAAGTTATCGCAGTAGACCCAAGCGTCATTCCCCTCGGAAGTATCGTTCATGTAGAGGGATATGGTCATGCGATTGCCGGAGATACAGGAAGTGCAATTCGGGGAAATAAAATAGATGTGTTTGTTCCAACGAAAAAACAAGCAACAAGCTGGGGCGTACGCACGGTGAAAGTAACGATTCAGTAAATAAAAAGGTCGGCATCTAATGTGCCGACCTTTTTTAAGTTTTACTTTACAATTTTTCACCACAGTTCGAACAGAAGTTTGCTCCATCTGTTTTCTGACCGCAATTCGGACAGAAGTTAGGTTTACTTGAATTGCTGGAAGACTCGTTCTGTGCTGCTCGTTGACTTTGTTGCTGCTGTGGCTGTTGTTGTTGATTTTGCTCGGGTTGATTCATTTGTTTCATATTTTTCATCATTTCATTTGCAACGTTCATGCCCATCATCATCCCAGCCATGTCGGATGCGGTCCCACCACTTTTTACTTTACCTGATGCGATACCGTCCGTCATTTCAATTTGTTGATATTTCGCGACGTCACCGACCATGCCTTGGGAAGCAGCTTTCGTAATCATATCCTGAATCTCTTTTGGATAGTTGAAGCTATTTACATTAAATCCGGTTATGGAAAGTCCTAAATCATAGACTTCCATATCAAGGTCTTCTTGGATACCCTGCGAGATTTCAAATGAATTTGCTTGCAGGTTGAACATATCCTTCCCTTCACGAGCAATCCATTTCATTAAGAGTTGATCAAGCACGGTAGTAATCCGAATCTTCACGTCTTCCACGAGATACCGTTTCTTCACACCAGCTACATTTTCAATCAAACGGACATAATCATTTACTTTAAAATTAAATGTCCCGTTCGCTCGGATGGGAATACCCCCTGGTAAAGCTGGGGAGGGTGAAGGAATGTTAATTGCATTTTTCGTTCCCCATTTTACGGTGAACTGCTTCGTGTTAACAAAGAGAACTTCAACACGGAGTCCAGTATTAAAGCCGAATTTAAAACCTTTTAATGTCGATAAGAAAGGAATGATTTCTGATTCAATATTATACTCACCATCGTCTTCAAAAATCCCTTCAATTTTTCCGTTACTAAAGAAGATTGCATCTTGACCAGGTTGAATCATCAGGCGACTGCCTCGTTTAATCTCCCGGTTCGGCCATTTCCAAAAAATCATATCATCTCTAAATTCTTGCCATTCCACCACATCTGCTAATTGATTTCTAAAAAAAGACATGGAATCCGTCCTTTCTCGTTATCGTTACGTGTTATTGTTTATTTAAAACTTCCTGCCACCGCCACTATGCGAGCGGCCTGCACGGGTCACACCGCCCCCGCCACCACTAAAGCCACTTCCACCGCCTCGATTATTGTTTGACGGCTTTCTCTTCCTAGTGACCGTTTTACGGAGGTAACGGTCATGCTTCCTAACAATTTGAGAATTATTCCGATTTAAATATGTCCCGCTTGTTACGGTACTTCTGCCACCAGACGAATAAGCCATAAAAAATACGATTATCCCACCTAGACCAATAGCAACAGCAAGTTGAACATACGTATTTAACAAAAGCGACTCCGGATTTACGCCGGGACGAATATTCAAGTATTCAGCGGATTTCTCAAAGAATAGCTCAAAAGCTCCGAAATAATCGTCATCCGACAAGGGAGGGATAATGTGGTCAAGAATGAGTTGCACTCTTGCATTATCTACATATTCTTTCCCTTTCCCGAAAGCTGCGATATAAGCTTCTCTATCTTCACTTGATTCTATATAGATCGTTAGGATGACCATATTATCTTCAGCACGGTTTAATTCTTCTGCTAAATCATCGGAAACGTCCTGTGTATAGCTCATTAATGATTTACCCTCGGTATCATTGGTTGTAACAATAATAAAGTCAGTCGACCATTCACTAAAGTACGAGGCAGCTTGCTCCTCCAGATGCTGGATTTGTTCTGCACCAAGCAAATCAGCTTCATCATAAATTCGCTTGACATCAGCAAAGACGGTAGGCGTTAATAAGAAAAAGAATCCGATAAAAATGATTGCACGTTTTAATAAGCGATTCATTAGAAATTGATACCTCCTGTAACAATAAAGGAGATGATTTTCATTAGAATAAACGATCCGCCTGCAATGCTTGCAAACCAGCCAGCAATTTTAGCTTTACTAAGTGGTGGCTTTCCGACAACTTTCCCGGTTTGCCCATTCATCGCAAAAATATGTTCTGCTTGCTCGTAATCATAGTATACCATCCAGACGGGAAGGAACGTATACAAGCTTTTTGATTTTGAGGTGCGTATCTTTTTATCTTTGTAATTTACGGAATGGTATCCACTGATTGTTGACCGAATATAATCATCAAGCGGTTTACTCATCTTATCCTTTACGCGAGGCAGTAAATCATCTGCATCATAATTGTACTTCTCTGCAATGTAACCTGCAAGATAAGGAGTTTTGAAGTCTTTTAGATCATTATATTGATAGGGTTCGAGCTTATCCATTAAGGAATCATCCATTTTTTCCGACGCATCGACCGGCACTCGGCTGAAATCAATGCGCAGATCCCGGTACACATCATAGTATTTCGTTTCTGTATAAATATAATCCCCTCTCGTGTAATTCCTTACCCTCGTTCCAATTGCATGGATTTTCGCTTCATTTTTTAAATCGTAAAGCCAGAAGGGGACATACATGCCCGTTATTTCTTTTATCCGGTCCGCCATTTTGAAGTCTTTCGGTGTGAGCAATCCTCTTTTACACCATTTCCTGAATGCTTGTTCCGCTTGCTGCTTTGTTATCGTAAAAGGGAGCACAAGGGAAGGGGCAAGAATTCCGGCAACCCTGTCTGCTAAAACGACTGCTGCCCCGCAGAAACTGCAATTCGTTGCGGCAGTATCACCATCTGTTACAATGACAGCCCCACAATTTTCACAATGATATTCTTTCGCTTCATTTTCTTCAAAAACCGTTTCAATAAAGTCTTCTGAAAAGTTCTCTATATTATCCTGTCTGCCACAGTTGTCACAAGATAATGAACCGGATTCGGCATCAAACGTCATATCACTCCCACAGTTTGGACATTTATATTGTATAACCATTTACAATCCCTCGCTATTCGTTTGATGTCTGACTTTTGTTCGTCGTTAACTTTACGATTTCTTCATCGATGGAATCGATGGATGCTGATTTGTTTCTTAACTGTTCTAGTGCTTCAGCTTCATCCAGTTTAAAATTGAGTTCTTCCTCATAACTCATAAAACCGGTAGCAATGGAGGAATCTCCACTATTTATTTTTTGTTTTTGATTAAGTAGTGCTGTTTTTTCTTTAACAGTTTGACTCCTTGCTTCCAGTTGTCTGATATCCAGCGTTAATTTTTCTTCTAGTAATCTCATCTGCCTTGCTTCAATTAGAACCCGGTTATACTTGCCAATTAGCTCTACCTTTTTATTTTCCAGGTGTTCCTGATCATTTAAAAAGCCGATAGCCTGGGCTTCATTTCGATCAGCTGCACGTTCCCGATAGCGTTCAAGCTTTCTGATTTCCAGTTCACATTCATCCACTGCTCGCTTAGCCCGTCTCACATCTGCTTCTAAGGCATTCACTTCGGATTGCACGGTGCGAAGGTCGAGATTCACATCACGTAATGTTTTTTGAATAACTTTTTGAGGATCTCTGGAACGATCGATTATGCTGTTTATATTCGCTTTCATAAGAGTAGTAAATCTTGAAATGATTCCCATTCTGCTTCCTCCTTCATTATAAAGGTTAATTTCAGTTTAACTCAATATCTCACCTTTCGCATCTAAAAAATTAATTCTTTCATGCAGCGTAAGCATTATGAGCATTCAGTTATTAGGGAGCACTGACCCTCGTTCAGTTGCCCGGTGGACGGATGCGCATCCTTAGGCACTACCGGAGCTCCTCGGGCTAACGCCCTGCGGGGTCTCCAGGCTTGTGCTATTCCCGCAGGAGTCACCGTCCACCGGGCAACTGAACTGGTTGGGATGATTATTATTAATAGAATTTATTCCAGTGTCTTGTCACGATAAAATCATATCTTTGGAATAATAAATAGCGCTTGAAATTAGGCTTTTCCTGGTAGCAGTCCAAACACCTCGAGACTCCTGCGGGAGGCCGCTCAGCAGGTGCGAGAGGTGTCTGGACTGCGGACCTAAAGAAGTGAGTTTCGGATACTTATGCTGAATGAAGGTGATCTATTGTTTGGGCTCTGAAAGTTAGCTTACTATATATTACTGTATAAAGGTGGATTTGGTTTCATTTTTCTTTTCTAAAGGTAAATGATGAAGAGTGGGATTATCTAATTATTGTTATGTGTTTGTAACGTGTTCTTAAGATTTGTAAAGGCTTTATTTGGATATACATAGAGTAGAAAGCTAAAGAAAGGAATGAAGAATGATGAAGAAGCACCTTAAAATATTTGCATCGATTTTTCTCTTATCGGGATTCCTTGTAGCTTGTGCAGATGGTGAAGAACCGGCGGAAGAACCAATGGCACCGGATGTACCTGGTGAAGAAGCGCCTGGTGATGGCATGGATCCTGGTACAGATACAGATGAAGGACTCTAAAAAAATAAACGAAACGATTGCAAAACGGGCTCTTCCAAGGGTCCGTTTTGTTTTTTTTGGAATAAATTAATTGCAATGATTGAGTATTTATTATATACTTTACTCAACAATGTTGAACACAAGTAAACTGTAATTGAATGTTAAATCTTTTTGACAATGATTTGTAAGCGATTCCGGCGATTGATGAACGGAGGGATAATATGAAAAAATTACCGAAAGAAGTAATTATGAAAGAGGTCGGCCCTCGTGATGGTTTACAAAATGAAAAGGAATGGATTCCGACAGAACATAAAATTGCTTGGATTAATATGCTATCGAATACAGGGGTAAGAGAGATTGAATACTCCTCGTTCGTAAATCCAAAAATGATCCCTGCCCTTAAAGATGCGAGAGGAGTGGGGGAGAGAATTAACCGTAATCCAGCTGTCACTTACTCAGCGCTTGTTCCGAACATGAAGGGACTCGAGTTTGCGCTGGAAGCAGGTATTGACCGGGCGTCTGTCTTTATGTCGGCAAGTGAAATGCATAATCAGAAAAATATTAATAAATCAATTGGAAATACGTACCCAATTTTAGAAGAAGTAATCAAGGAAGCGAAAGATGCAGGGAAACTTGTGACAGGATACATTTCAACTGTATTTGATTGTCCCTATCAAGGAAAGATTACACCAGAGCAAGTGCTTGAAGTATGTGACCGGCTTGTTGAAGCAGGTGTCGATGATTTATCGTTAGGTGATACGATTGGGACAGCAGTTCCTACCGATGTTGAAAAGCTGCTCGAAGTATTACTGCAACACTTCCCGAAAGAGAAACTTATTCTTCATTTCCATGATACGAGAGGGATGGCAATCGCCAATATTATGACTTCACTCCATTATGGAATCAATCGATTTGATAGTACCGTGGGAGGGCTTGGGGGTTGTCCTTATGCGAAGGGTGCCACCGGAAATGTGGATACGAATGATGTATTATACTTGCTGCACGGCATCGGAATTGAAACAGGAATCAGTGAAAAGAAAATGCAGCAAGCAGGTCTCTATATCCAAAACATTCTTGGCAAACAACTCCCAAGCCGTTCGTTAGCTTATATATCCAACGCATAATGAATGGGCCATGGTACCAAAACGGTTACCATGGCCCATTCTATTCTACTTATCACGCATTAACGTATTGTAATCCCCCATGGAATGAGGTTTCACTTTATCTTGACTTGCAGGTCTTGCTAATCTATTATAAAAACGTAATAGAATATTTGGGAAAGGAATGAACACCGATAGATCTGCAAAGTATTGGTAAAAAAATTAAGCAAATCCGCTTACGAAAAAAGCTAACGCAACAGCAAATTGCTGATCAATGCCAAATATCAAAAAGCATGCTGTCCAAAATAGAAAACGGTCAAACTGCTGCCGCGGTCGCGACACTCTCGAAAATCAGCGAAACATTGGAAGTTCCGCTTTCCTGGGTTTTAGATGAAGAGAAAGAAGAAGAACTCGTGTTACAACGAAATAATGACCGTCCATCCAAGGTAGGGGACGAGTCCATGGGGTATTCTTATGAATTGCTTGCGAACCGGGCTCATTACAGTGGGATTGAACCGACAATTGTCCATGTTACACCAAAGGAATTCAACAAACGTACGGAAGGGTACACCCACTCGCAGGATGAGTTTATTTTTATTTTGGAAGGCTCCATCATTCTCTTTTATAACGGGGAAAAGCATTTGATGGAACAGGGAGATAGTGCATACTTTCAGGGGCACAAGCCACATTTATTTATGCCGGTGAATCAGCATGAAGAGGCAAAGGTACTTACATTATTTATTGATAGAGAATAACCACGGTCTGGTTTACAGTTGTTTGTGAACCAGAGCGTGGTTATTTATTTACTCAGAATCAGTTGTTTTAGATGGTTCAGCCTTTACCTCTGTTTGTTCCTTATTCGCTCTTACTTCTGGAACATGATTAATAGAGTTGCTAACGGCTTGCGTTTGTTTACCTGCAATACCTTCCAGTAATTCTTTGACATCAATACCAGAAGTTTCTTTTAATGTTTCCTGCAGACTTGCCATCAGATTCGTTGCATAGCCTGATACTTTATTGGCGCCGCCGTTTCCTTTTCCGCCGCCAGTATCCACAACGGTAATCTTATCGATGTTGCCAAGAGGTCCTGCAACTTCTTTCGCATAGTCAGGAAGCATCTTGATAACCATATCGAGAATCGCTGCTTGCCCGTACTGTTCGAACGCTTCGGCAATTTTTTCCTTGGCTTCCGCTTCGGCAATACCTTTAAGACGAATGATTTCTGCTTCAGATTCTCCTTGCGCTCTTAAGGAATCAGCTTTAGCAAGACCATCGATTCGCACTTGTTCGGCCTCGGCCTGAGCTTGTGCTTCAATGCGGTATTTATTCGCATCTGCTGCAGCCATTTGTTTCGCTTTCTCAGCAACAGCGGATTGCTCTACAGCATAACGATCCGCATCTGCTTTCTTCTTAACTTCCGAATCGTATTGTTTCTCCCGGCGCTGAATCTCTTTTTCTTCGAGTTCAATTTGTTTTTGACGCTCAATGATTTGAATCTGCATTTCTTGTTCGGTGACTTGCTGTTTTGATCTCGCAGTTTCAAAGTCATAAGCCTGGTCAGCCCGCGCTTTCGCGATATCTTGTTCGCGGCGGTATTCGGCTGTTTTTAATTGATTTTCTTTTTCTGCTTCAGCGATTTCAGTTGCACGTTCCAGTTCGGCTTTTTGAGCATCTTTTGCAGCTTCAGCCCGCTTGATTCGTGTTTCTTTCTCCGCGTCAGCTGTTGCAATATCTGCATCTCGTTTTACTTGGGCAATACGTGGTTTCCCAAGGGATTCGAGATAACCATTCTCATCCTTTACTTCTTTAATGGTGAAGGATACGATAAGAAGCCCCATTTTAGCAAGGTCCTGAGAAGCAACCCGTTGCACTTCCTGGGAGAACTTATCCCGGTTCTTATAAATTTCTTCAACGGTCATGGAACCGAGGATGGAGCGGAGATGCCCCTCTAATACTTCTTTTGCTTCAAACTCGCGGTCTTGCCGGCTCTTTCCTAAAAATTGCTCGGCAGCTGTTGCGATCTCATTGATCGATCCGCCGATTTTAATAATTGCAGTTCCGTCCGCCATTACGGGAACACCCTGTTCCGTATAGACTTCAGGAGTAGAGACTTCCAGTTTGCTAGATAAGAGACTTAAAGGACTTGCCTGTTGAAAGACGGGCAGAACAAAAGTACCGCCGCCACGGATGATTTTGATTTTATTTCCTGCTTCATCCGTATGTACATTTTTACCTCCTAGATAGCTACCTGTTACAATTAATGCTTCGTCCGGTCCAGCTGTACGATATCTCGTCGTGAAAATCGCGATAAATGCAATAACAAGAAAGACGACAATCGCGACAACAACCCAGACGGCCATGCTGACTGATTCAAACATGTAGTTTCCTCCTTCATTTATATTTATTAACATACTCTTCTAAATGAGTAGATTAAACAGATGATAAATCGAACTCTGTTTCATATGGAATGACATAAAGAACACCATTTTTCACTTCGATGACAAGTACACGGTTGCCAGCTTCGATTTCCTCCTTATCATAACTTGCTGCAGGCTTGGAAATGGTGCCACTTTTACTTTCGATGACAATTTCCCCATAACCATCAAACGGGATAGAAAGGATTAATTTACCAACTCTTCCTTTCAGTGATTCCTCTGTATAACTTAATGATTCTTCTGCTGATTTCATCGGAATGAATACGAAGAGGTTCAGTACGGAAGTGAGTATAAATGCAATCACAGCAGAAATGATGATAATGATAACCGGTGATAGTGATGAAACAATCTCCGCAATGTATGCCGAAGCAGAGAAGAATGTAATGAAAGCAAGAATCAATGCCGGATTAAAAAATGGTATAATCTCCCCAAAAGCTTCCAAGAAATCTCCGAAAAATAAATAAAGTATCGTTAAAATACTAGAAAGGATCAGGATGATTAAATAAACATTTTCTATAGATGTTCCGAATAGTTCCACATAATCCCTCCTTTCTTGTATCTTACTCTATATACGTTTTATCGTACCATATGCTTTCAGCTTTTTCATTCACAATTTTAAATTCTGGAGAAATACCTATTGTCATCGGTTTAATCATCACCATTTTTGATGAATGGGAGCTTGAGGAACAGGAATCATGGTTACAGGATATGGCGAGAAATGGCTGGTATCTCATCCGTTTCACATTTGGATTTGCAGAGTTCGTGAAAGGTGAGCCAGCCGAAATCCGGTATCGGCTAGAAGTTGCTTCGAAAAACAAACAATTGGAAGATGAGCAAATTGAATTGTACGAGGCAGCGGGCTGGGAGCATGTAACGTCAAGAAGATTTATTCATATCTTGCGCGAACAAAGAGCGGGAGAAACGGTTGAAATCCACACCGATTCAATGATACATGCCGGCTCGATTAAGCGTTTAAAACGAAATACTTTAAGCCGTGGTTTCACGATTATTTTTATTACAATGTTAATCGTATTCTCGCAAGGGTACCGATTTACCAATCCAACCAGCTTGGATTTACTAGAGGACTATTTCCTATCCAATCTAATCCTTGTTGTTATTTATCTCTTCCTAGCTGTGTACATGATTCGAGGAATGATTCATATATCATTGCTGATCAGAAAGCTTAAACGCAATGAGATGTTTGATCATGAAAAACCGTATCAACGAAAGAAAATGATGCGGTTTCTTATACAGCAAGCATCAGTTCTTACCGTTATGAAGCATTGACGGAATCCATTGCCAAAAAATTAGTGAGTGCTTTAAAAGATGAAAAAAGCTTGGAAGATTATGAAGCAATCATTTTAACAGGTTATGAAGAAGCATGGCTGGAAGAAGAGAATAACTATATATCTATTATTGCACGAACCGAAAACGCGGTCACTAACATCGGCTATACCGGTGACGAACCTAGTGAAATGAATGAATTTCATAATTACCAAAGTCGGCTTTCCCATCACCATATGCAGTTGGGAACGAACCAACTCAACTACATATGGTGATGGTGATGCATTAAATACGTATTATGAAGTTCATTAGATATTAGTCGAATTGTTGGAAAAACAAGTGAATGAAAAAGCAAAAGAAAATGAGACATAACTGCAGTTTGAACTGCGCCCTGTCAAGTGGACAGTAAAAAAATAAAAATCTATGCCGCAGCCTGGTACCGATATTCTAACGGTGTTAGGCTGTTTAATTTCGTTTGGTATCGTTCTTCATTATAAAATTCCATA
>NZ_JAKNRA010000023.1:0-24492 GCF_022213125.1 Oceanobacillus alkalisoli
GCACAATACAGCTTGAACCCTTTCATCCAATGTGTGTTTCATTACTTTCTCAGACATAATAAAAACTCCCTTTATAGTAGTAGAGATCTTTTATTATTTCTCTGTCTACTATAAAGGGAGCATATCAGTTTGGGTTATGTCTCATTTTCTTCCTATTCAAAACAAATTCCAAGGATATTCATTAGGCGGAGCTGCTGAGATTCGAATTTCTTCTTTTTTCGTTGGGTGGGGCAAGGCAAGCTCATTCGACCATAAAGCAATCTGTTCACCAGGTTTATTGACATTCTCCCCGTATTTCTGGTCGCCATATAAAGGAAGTCCCCGACTCGCAAGTTGAACTCGAATCTGATGCGGGCGGCCTGTATGGAGCGTAATCGCAAGCAAGCTAAGCCCCTTTTTCGTATCAAGTACTTCAAAATCAAGCAGCGCTCTCTTTGCCTCTTTATTATCCTTTGTTGAGGTGTGTACGATATTTTTCTTCTTATTTTTCACAAGATAATCTTCCAGACGAGCAAATTCTTTATCCGGTATTCCCCTTACAATCGCCAGATATTTCTTTTCCATTTCCTGTCTGCGGATCACATCTGAGATGCGGGAAGCAGCTTTCGATGTTTTCGCAAATACCATGACACCTCCGACTGGACGGTCCAAGCGGTGAACCATTCCAACGTAAACATTGCCTGGCTTATTATATCTTTCTTTAATATCGGATTTAACGGCGTTTAATAAATCAAGGTCACCTGTACGGTCTTCCTGGACAGGCATATTTACTGGTTTCATGACAAAGAGTAAATGGTTATCTTCATATAAGATTTTTAGATCCATGCTGATTTCCTTTCAACTGGTGATTAGTTCACATCATACCATATCGACAAGGAAACTTCTTATAGAAGGGAGGGATTATTATGCCCGGTCCCAGAATCGCTGCTTGGCAATGGCTTGTAAGAAGGCATTGGCGAATTGTTTATTATCTTTTGCAAATACAACACCTTTTAAATTATTGCTTTTTGTGGGAGCGGCAAAGTATTTCTCAGCCCCGGCCGCAATACCGATTGGCTTATAAAATCTATAAGCGTTTTTAAAATACTTTTCCATCTCTTGTTTTAAAAGCCGTGGATTTCTCATCTTGCCCCCAACGAGATAAATGCTGTCATAAAGTACGGGATAGGTCGTTGTGAATGTTTGATTAGCACTTACCTTTGTGCCATCAGAGCTTGTGATACTCCCTAGATTGTCACTGATGATATCGTAGAAAACTTGATTTTCATCAAAACTCTTTAACACTTGCCCCACTTCTTCAGCCGGAAAATCATCTGCAATCACAATCCCGATTCTTTGCGTTGCGGCGTAAAATGGAGTATTCATTAGACTAAGAGACGGATAATCGGGCGGGGCAGGATAGTTAACTTTAGGCGGGTGATCTACGCCAATATGGTCGGCTATTGCCTGTGCCATACCATTATCGACGTTTGCCCACATCCTTGCGTTTTGTTCGCGGACAGATTTACTCTTGACTTTTCCAAGGTGGAAATTAAATGTTTGGATTAAGTCCCTTTTTTCTACATCACTTAAGCTATTGTAAAACATTCGGGGCTGAGAGAAATGATCAAGGAACGAGTCACTCGGCACGTCACGGGTAAGATGCCCGGAAACTTCTTCTGGATAATTAACATAGCCGCCTTCCTCCGGGCTCGATTCGGCGGGGGTGTTTCCTGCAAGTGAATTATTATGATAATGAACAGAATCCACATCAAGCCGGTACCGGTTAAAGCTATCACGTAAATTGAAGTTCCGTTCCACAAGCGGGCGGTTGACTGGGATATCATTAATATTCGCTGTACGCTGACGATATAATTCCGTATCCCGATAGGCAAAAGCCCGGCCCTGGAGGACAGGGTCACTTGTAAAATCAATTCCCGGCACCACACTTGCCGGGTCAAAGGCTGCTTGCTCCTCTTCGGCAAAAAAATTATTCATTAACCTGTTCAATTTCATGACTCCGACTGTCTCTACTGGAATCACTTCTTCCGGCCATAGCTTCGTGTTATCGAGGATATCAAAATCATACTTGAATTCATCTTCTTCAGGGATCAGTTGTACACCGAGTTCAAATTCTGGATGGGCTCCCATTTGGACGGCTTGAATAATATCATTCCGGTGAAAGTCAGGATCGACTCCGCCAATTATATTTGCTTCATCAAGAAGCAGGGAGTGAACACCGAGTTTTGGTATCCATTTAAAGCGAACGAATGTAGATTTCTCTTCGTCATTTATAAAGCGGAATGTATTAATCGGCCAGCCGTTCATCATGCGCCAGCTGCGGGGTCGACCACGCATGGACATGAGCCACATGACCATATGAGCTGCTTCCTGATTGTTTGCGATATAATCCCAGAAGTTATCATGAGCTGTGGTTGCTTGAGGAATATCGCTAATCGGATTCGGTTTGGCAGCATGGACGACATCCATGAATTTCATTGCATCCGCTACGATAAAGACGGGAAACTGGAGGGAGAGCATATCATAATTGCCTTCCTGTGTGTAGAACTTCACGGCAAATCCGCGAATATCAACAGCCGTATCCTTTGAACCTTTACTCCCTTGGAAAGTGGAAAAGCGTGTAAATACAGGAGTTGATACGCCTGCTTTACTTAAGAAATGTGCTTTTGTTATAGATTTCAGTGATTTTGTCGCTGTAAAATCACCATATACCCCGAATCCACGTGCATGTACGACCTTTTCCGGAATCCGTTCCCGGTTGAAATGGGATTGTTTTTTATAAAAATGATAGTCGTTAAATACTAATGGGCCACGTTTTCCAGCTCGCAGTGTCGTCTCGTCATTTGAAACCTTAACGGCATTGTCATCGGTCATCTTCTTGCCGGGTCCGGTATTTTTTCTGCGGAATTCTTCCAGCTGTTTATCCTTTTCATCCGTAAATTCTGTCTGCCGGTTCAAATCTTTATTCTTATCATTATCCATTCTATCACCCAATCTCGTGTATTTAATCCATTCCCATTTATATTCAATTGAAAGGGAGAGTAGAACATGAAGAGGCCGGAACTCAAGTCCCGGCCTCTAAGTGCTTTATTTGTCATATAAATATTTGTCTCTACTAGCGAGTATGCCGAAAAAGGCGATAATAAGAGCGATTGTCATAATCGTCATAATTGGGATGTGCCAAGTCCCAGTTACATCATTTAAAAAACCGATAAAAATAGGCCCGATTGCCGCAAGCACGTAGCCGACAGACTGTGCCATTCCGGATAATTCCGCTGCATCTTTAGCGGAACGTGTACGGAGTCCGAAAAGTGTCAGTGCTAAGGCAAAGGTTCCTGATAAAAAGATTCCGATTAGAATCATACAGATGACGACACTGACGATATGGCTGCTGACTAATAATCCGCCGTATCCTGTAAAGCAGGAAAGGGTAAGAAATAGTACCAATCCTTTTGGTGACTTTACTTTTTCAGCAAGAACTGGAACGAGGAAGCTTGCGGGCAAGCCAATGAATTGAGCGAAGGATAGCATCCATCCTCCTGTTTCAATCGACATCCCAGTAGATTGAATAATCTCCGGCAGCCAGGAAATCGTGACATAAAATAAGAAAGATTGAAAGCCCATGAAAGCAGCAATTTGCCAGGCAAGAGGAGCGCGCCAAATTTGTCTGTCGCCTGATTTCGCCGGAGCATATTTTATATCTTTCTCATGTGCTTTTGGAGCCTTGTTCTTTCTTCTTAAAAAAATCCAGACGATAATTGCGGTAATCGCTGGAAGAGCCCAGACACTTAAAGAACCTTGCCAACCGAGTCCTGTGCTGTCGGCTAGCGGGATGCTTACGCCAGAAGCAGTCGCCGCAATAATCCCCATCGTTGTCGTATAAATACTCGTCATCAAGCCGACTTTTAATGGAAATTTATCTTTAATAAGTCCTGGTAAGAGGACATTTAAAAAAGCAATCCCGACCCCGACTAAAAACGTACCAAAAAAGAGGAGCGGTAAGAGAACGGAAGAGCGGATGCTGATTCCAATCAGCAGCAACACAAGGCCAATCAGCATAGCTCCTTCATATGTATAATGATTGCCGATTCGGGCGGCAAAGGATGACATGACGGCAAAAGCGATCAAGGGCAAGCTCGTTAACAAACCAGCACTTGAATTCGTTAAGGCGAAATCATCCCGAATAACTCCGAGCAGCGGCCCCACAGCTGTAATCGCTGGCCGCAGATTTAGAGAAATTAAAATAATCCCGACAATTAATAGAAATTGGTACCCCTTCGACATAGGCAGAAATTGATTATCCGTCGGCATGAAAAATCCCCTCCTTGAGCGGTGAACCGTCGGGTAACAGTAGAATCATAGCATATATTGCTGAAATTCACCAATTCTTACAATCTGCCTTTATCCACTGTTCAAAACAAAGAAAACAAGATATACTGTTCTACAGTTTCGTCAAAAAGATGAAACCTTTGATAAAAGTCATCCGTATCAAATAGTAGGGAAAAAGAAAGGGGATTAGTAATGAAGAAATTTACAGTAGGCCTTGCAATTTTACTGATGGGCTTCTTAGCAGCTTGTGGGAACAGTGAAAATGCAGAGGAAGTATACCAGAAAGCTGTAGAGGCTGGAGAGAATATGGAAAGTGTTGAAATGGACATGGTGATCAACCAAACGATTGAGAGTGACGCGATGGAAGGTGCAATGGAGATGGAGATGGATACGCAATCTTCTATGACAATCGACCCGCTTGCAATGCACCAGACTGGCACGGTTAACATGGAAATGGAAGGGATGCCAATCGAAACAGAGATGGAGATGTATCTGACGGATACAGATTTTTACATGTATGAATCCATGTCACAAACGTGGTTAAAAATGAGTGCAGATATGATGCCGACAGAAATGATGAATACAGATCAAACTGCCCAAGACCAATTGGAGATGCTTGAGTCCTTTATTGATGACGTCGAATTTGTAGAAGAAGATGACTATTATGCATTTAAGTTTGATGGGGAAGGGGAAGAGTTTGCCGCACTTACCGAGGAACTTATCAAAGAGAATTTGGGTGAAGAAACATTTGCTGATCTAGGAGTGGAAATCTCCGAAATACTTGAAGAAATGACGATTCATTCCATGTATTATGAAATCCATATCGACAAAGAAACATATGATACGACAAAAGTAATGACGAATATGGACTTCGACATGAATGCAGAAGGTGAATCGTTACGTATGAATCAAGAAATGACTGCAACATACACGGGTATTAATACAGTCGATGAGATTGTAGTTCCACAAGAAGTAATCGATGCAGCTCAGGAAATGTAAGAATGAGTCAAAAAAACAGTCAGCTGGAAAATACTAGCTGGCTGTTTTTTTGTTAAGTGGGCGAATCGCGTACTTAGCCTGTGAGGACGCTTCCGTCTTTGTTATTACTGAAGCGAGTGATATAATTCTTCTATTCTATCACTTTCTACCGGGCGGCTGAAGAAGTAGCCTTGACCTTCGTGACATTGTTGCTGTTGAAGGTACTTGAACTGATCACTGTTTTCAATTCCTTCTGCAATAATCCGGAACTGGAGGTTTTTCCCCATGCTGATGATTGTGTTGACGATAATTTTACCATCTCTGTCAAGATCATCGATAAAAGATTTGTCGATTTTTAATGTATCGATCGGCAATTGTTTTAAGTAACTAAGGGAAGAATAGCCGGTTCCGAAATCATCAATGGAAACTTTGACACCAAGTTCCTTTAGATCATGCAATTTCTTTGCGGAGTTCTCGATATCCAGTAAGGTTCCTTCCGTAATTTCCAGTTCCAAATAAGGAGCGTCAAGCCGAGCTTCATGAAGGATTTCTTTCAAATTCGATACAAAATGCGGATCACGGAATTGCAGCGGAGACACATTGACGGATACCCGTTGTAGGAATAATCCTTGTTGCTGCCAGCTCATCATTTGATGGCAGACACTATGGAGAATCCATTTCCCGACCGGTACGATAAGACCTGTTTCTTCAAGAATTGGGATGAATTCCATTGGGGAAACTTTGCCAAGTAATCGGTTATCCCAGCGCAGCAACGATTCCACTCCAACAATTTTATTTGTTTTCAAGTTAATTAATGGCTGATAGACGAGGGAAAATTCATTCCGTTCCAGTGCATCACGAACTTCGAGTTCAATCTGATAGGTCCGTTCCATTTCCCTGATTTGATTACTGGAATGGAAGTGATAGTTGCTTATTCCTTGCTTTTTTGCATGGTACATAGCGATGTCTGCTTTTTTCACTAAATCTTCCAGCACTGCAATTCGTTCGCTGTCCTTTTGGAAAGGATAGCCGGAACTAATGCCGATGCTTGCTGTTAAGAGCAGCTCATGATAATCAATTCGGACAGGTTCACGGATTGCGTGCAGAATCGCGTTTAACAACAGATTCTTCTCATGTTTCGACTGATTCTGAAGGAGAATAATAAATTCTTCCCCGCCATACCGACAGATGAATGCCTCTTTATGAATGCTCTTTTTTAATCGTTTTGCTAAAGTGATTAAGACTTGGTCTCCGATATCATGGCCGAAATTATCATTAATTGCTTTAAAACGGTCGATATCGATAAAGAGAATGGTAATTTCGGTATCAGCTGCATCCTGCTTGTCCATTATCCATTTCTTCATATAATTTCGGTTTGGAAAGTTTGTCAGAGGGTCAATATAAGCTAGTCTTTCCATCATTTGCTCATGCTTTTTACGCTCCGTTATTTCACGTTGGATTAGCACATAATATTCATTCTCGGTTGCGTTATCGATAATAGGAGAGAAATTTGCTTCCACCCAATAATGGGTTCCATCCTTTTTCTGCTGTCTGATGTCGTCCGTCCATTTCTGCTTATTATTTGCAGCTTGTTTAACCATCGTTGAAAAGTCGTCAGTGAAAATGTCTGTAAATGCCTGCCCCAACAATTCTTCCTGCGTATATTGGGTGACTTCTATAAATCTTGTATTAACATACTGAATGATTCCTTGATGATTGAAAACGATAATCATCGTTAAGTCGTTTATCATTTTTTCAATTTCGTATTGAAATTTTTTCTGGTCGGTTTTATTTGATGTTTCATTCATATGACTTTCCTCACTCTTCCACTTGAATTAATGTCATGATGATGACCTTACAGTATAATTTTACTATATATGAAGCGGGTTGTCTGAGACAAATAAATAAATCTTTGTGTCTTTACTGTGATAAGATGTTTGGTTCAGGGTAATCATAGCCTTTTGTATCAACTTCAACGGTTTTCATCACTTGATCTTCAAATGGTTTATCCATTTCATCGCGATCAGCGGACACGATTGTTTCCACCACTTCCATTCCTTCCGTGACTTTACCGAAACCAGCATAATCCCCATCTAAATGGGGGGAGTTTTCTACCATGATAAAGAATTGGGAGCCGGCTGAATCCGGTGACTGCGATCTTGCCATGGACAGCACGCCTTTGTCATGCTCTAAATCATTTTCGAAGTTGTTGGAGGCAAATTCACCAGCAATCGAATAACCTGGTCCACCTGTGCCAGCACCATCTGGATCACCGCCTTGAATCATGAAACCGGGAATGACACGGTGAAAAATGACGCCATCATAAAATCCCTCCTCAATTAAGGAAATGAAGTTTGCTACGGTATTTGGAGCAATTTCAGGATATAATTCTAATATGATTTGTTCGTCATTCTCCATTGTAATCGTAACAACCGGATTTTCTTCCACATCGCTTGGATAAGCGGCTGCATCATCTGTATTTTCTTCAACTGGAGTTTCTTGTTCACCGCAAGCTGTTAAAAATATGGCAAACAGAAAAATAGTGAGTAAGAAGTATTTTTTCATCGTTTACTCTTCCTTTCGCTGCTTTAATAGTAAGGCACCAACTTATTATAGCACGTTACGCATCGCTGGTTTAAGCTTGATGGCCTCCAATCTTCTTGCTTCGTTCAAGGAGGATGCCTGCTTCCGTATAACTGGAAGCTCGGAGAATCGAGGTTGCACCGTATTTATCGCGAATTGCATCCATGACATAGCCGATATTATTTTTCTTTAAATTGTCTTCAAATAGATTGAGCTGGACATGTTCGTGATCATAAAGATTTCCGAGGGTTACGTACACATGGCGGATATAGCTGCACCCATCATAAAATGTTCGGAAAAGCTGCATACAGACTTCATACATATCCATCGTTACATTTGTAGGGCGTCCAATACTTTTTGAACGGGAAAATCCGCCTTTTTTCTCTGTGGAATAGGAAATACTAAGGCTAATCGTCTTTCCCGCCTGATTGGCAGTGCGGGCGCGCCGGCAGACTTCTTCACATAAATCTAAAATACAGGTCGCAGCTTCCTTTCCTGTGTAGTCTCGGAGCAGAGAAATTCCATGTCCGAATCCTTTTTGTACCGTCTTTGTGAAATCACCGTAGACAGGGCTTAAATCAATGCCCCAAGCATGCGAGTAAAGTTGTTCTCCCATTATGCCAAAGCGTTTTTTTAATTGACTTAAGTCATAACGGGCGAGCTGACCAAGCGTAACAATTCCCATACGGTTCAAGTTACGCTTCATTCTGCTGCCGATTCCCCAGATTTTTTCAATTGGAAACGGCCAAATTTTCTCTTCAATATCTTCATAGCGACATTCAGCGATTCCCTCTTTCTTTGCGTGAAGGTCCATGACGACTTTAGCAAGAAATTTATTATCCCCAATTCCGATTGCAGCCGTAAGTCCAAAGCTCTCCATAATTTCTGCTTTTATTTTCTCTGCAATCTCTCGGCGGTCACCGAATAGTCGCTCGAGCCCATTGACCGTCACCCATATTTCATCAATGGAATAGGGGTGGATGGCTTCTTTCGGTGCATAATTATGGATTAGCTTTGTAATTTCCAAGGAAACATGTAAATAATCGGCCATCCGGGCAGGGGCAATATAAATCTCCGGATCATCAGGAAGTTCGAAATATCGGCTGACATTACTGATGCCATATTTTTCTTTTAAAGCAGGGGAAGCGGCGAGGACAATACTTCCTGGCCGGTTTAAATCCCCAACGACGGCAAGCATAGTTGTCATTGGATCGAGATTACGTTTTACCGCCTCAACACTAGCATAAAAGGAGCGCATATCGATGCATAGAATGTCATGCCGCGGGTAAATTGAATAATCCATCGTAACACCACCTATAGAGAACGTTTGTTCTTATTATAAGTGGTTTATGAAACGTTAGCAATGGTAAAATCTGCAAAACAAAAAACTCTACCGAAACATCCGGTAGAGCAGGGTTCATGCTTTTTTGTCAATTCCGCTAATTGTTCCGTCAAGCGTCATTGGGGCATCCAGATCGACGAAAAATAAGACAAGCGTTGTATCCGTGATTGCTGTGAGCGATGGAAGAGATTGGTCGAGATCTGTAACTGATTGCTTGCTTCAAGCTTTTTGAGCATTGTTTTTCCTCCCGTTCTAATTTCTCCTTGCGATAAAGTATGCGGGAGAATGGAAGGGACGGCAATGAATTAGCTTAGGAGAAGGTTAGGGCTGCTCTTCTAATGTTTGTTTAACTTTCAATCGGTATGCTTCATCACCTATTAAATTCACTTCAAATGAATTGATGTTGTTTTGCAGCATCAAGCTTTGCCATAAGTTGAGGTCGTCTGTGAATAAAACAATTTCTATTCGATCACCCTCAAGGTCCTCAGCGTACAAGGCATCGTTTAAGATAAAAGCGGTGGATCCGCCTTTTGATCCGATATGGGTATAATAGTCCTGATTTGCTTCATTTATTTCCATCGGCCACTCCATTAAATCTCGCATGATTGCAGCTGCTTCTGCCGGCAGTTCGTCATTGGATATGATGGTTAACAGCTGCCCGTAATCCTTGGCAGACGCTCGAGTTAATCGGTCAGACCAGACCTTTTGAACCTCAAGTGGCAGATCAAACGAATGGTCATTAATATCAATCGTACCTTCTTTTAGTTGTTTGCTGAGATTAACTGCAAGTTCCCGGTAACGTTCCATCGGTATAGCCTCGAGTTCTCTGATGATATCCTCTTTGTCCATAGAGTCGTCAGCAATATATTCTGGAAAGAGCAGGGGACTGACTAAAGGATATATCGGTTCATGCTGTGTGAGCCCAACGGATTCTATCCGCTTGTTAATTGCGGAGATATCGAGCAGGTGGAGAAGGTAGTCGGTATTCGCATTTGAACTGTATGTAATCATTCCTTTAGCAACTTCGTGAAGAGGTACTTGCGCATCCTTTACTTTACCCGCCGCATGAATAGATTCGAGCCATGTTTCATGTGCATTCCCGTCCGTACCTTCATAAAAAAAGCGACTCAACTCATCAAGCGGGACGGGCTGAGTTTTATCCAGTGCCCCGGCTTCAACTTGCATTGCGTATTCTAAGGCAATCATTATTTTGACAGTACTTGCAAGTGGACGTACGATGTCTGACTGATAAGCAATGACTTCTTCGCCATTTTTCACAACATAAAGGGAAGTTGTTTCCCGATTATCTTGTAAATGATTGAGGACATAATCTGGGTTGTCACGGAAAATAACGAAGAATGCAGCTCCGATAACGATAATGATTCCGCCATAGATGATTAAGCGTTTCTTCGTATATGTTTTTCTATCTAATAGGATATAGGCTATCACACCAAGAAGAAAGGCTAGTATGTAATCTACATTAAAAAGTAATACGGTAATGATAATTGCGAGTACAATGGCAATCGTAATAAATGCTTCCCGAATTTTTTCTTTCGTTCGGTATTCTTTACGCAGAAAGGCAAGAAGCGTGAAGACGACGATGCCGGAAAGCCCAATCCAGGCCCATATATTCATATAGACACACTCCTTTAGTTAGTTAATTTATCGTATGGAAAGAGATTAAAAAACTTATCCTTCAACATTTAAAAGAGATAAAAGGATAATACTTATTTTATGTTTAGTAATAAATAAACCCACCTGATTCTGTAAATAATTCAATTACATTCCTGCTTTTTTTCAGTAGCAAATATCAAACCACTACAGACACCGATAATTATGAAAGCAAGCCTTAGAGCCATATTGTCAAATACTACTAAATCAACAACTGCCATCACGATAAAAAATGTAAAAAATGAAGCCCAATTTATTTTCAAAAGTTATTTCTCCTTTTTAAGTATATTTAATGAATTTCATAATACGTATTTAATGCTTCACCATCACCATATGTAGTTGAGTTGGTTCGTTCCCAACTACATATGGTGATGGAAAAGCCGACTTTGGTAATTATGAAATTCATTCTATTGTTTAACAAAGTGCCCCGATTATTGAAAAAACTACTGAATCAAACCTATTTCCACATATATCAATTCCACACGATAATCCGAATACCTGTTAATAATTTAATACCTTCTTTTTAGAACGCTCACAATGCTCGCATGGAGAATCATTAAGCCAGTAATTAAAAACCAAATCGCTAATTTGTACGTTTCATAGTCCAAATGCTGAATGAACCAATCATACAATTCAATGAGAAACCATCCTAACGGTATTAAAGGAAATACAATACCATACGATTTATTCGAAATGCTTTGACCCCGTTCATCCTTAGATTCCTCTCCCAATTCAAATTTTAAAGAAATAAAAACAGCAACAAAGAAGATAATGACATAAACAAGGCGTAGTATAGCTAAAAGCATATCCACCTTAATCCTCCTCCATTTCATATTGGAAAACATCTAGCAAATCGACATTAAAGAAAAGAGCAATATCGAATGCTAATTTCAAAGAGGGATTGTACCTGTTTTTTTCAAGAGAAATAATCGTTTGTCTGCTAACACCTAACTTGTCTGCAAGCTCACGCTGGGACAATCCTCTTTCTGCTCTTAACACAACAATCCTGTTACTTATTTTTCTTTTTTGGTTAAAGGACATATCCATTCACCTCTTCGAAAATAAAGGTAACATATTTTTTACATATAGTAAACTATTTTTTACTTTTGGTATGAAATAAATTACAGGAGAACTTGGGGAAAGCTGTGGGTTACTTGTATTTAGTGTAAGTGCAATTTTGTCTGTTTGCTCTAAGAGGGCAAATAGGACGAGCATAGAAATGGAGAATAAAACAATTATTTTTCAAAACAGCCGGGGAGGGGAGAGAAAAAGAAAAAATCCCGGCTACTGTATAAAGAAAAACAGTAACTGGGATTATCTTGTTGTTTATGAAACGAAAATTAATTTGTAATATCTTCTGCCGGTCCGAAGATTTCAAAATGGATATCTTCTTCAGCAACACCGTATTCTTTTAAGATTTTATAAGCAGCACGCATAAAGCCTTTCGGTCCGCAGAAATAATAAGCAGCATCTGTCGTTGGAAGAATGGTGCTTAACCATTCGGTATCAATATGTCCTAACTTATCGTATTGGTCATCTGTTTCCGGGCGATCGTACACGACATAGCTATTCACATTGTTATGGGATTCTGTAATTTCGTTCACACGGTCCTTCATTGCATGAACATTACCATTTTGTGCAGCGTGAATATACGTAACTTTACGTTCTGGCTGTTCCTTGATCACTGTTTCAAGCATACTCATCATTGGAGTAAGCCCGACACCACCGCTTAATAAAACGAGTGGACGAGTATCTTCCGTATCAAGGTAGAATTCTCCAGAAGGCGCACTGATGGAAAGCATATTTCCTTCTTCAACATGCTCATGTAAATAAGAGGATACAATTCCAGCTGGAATATCAGCAGTGCCATCTTCCCGTTTCACACTAATCCGGTACATACCTTCGTCTGGTGCACAGGATAAGCTGTATTGACGTTGATGTGTGTATGGTTCTCCTTCGATATCAACTTTTACTGTAATGTACTGACCCGCCTTGTAACCAGGGAAAGGATTACCGTCTGCCGGCTCCAGATAGAACGACGTAATCACGTTACTTTCTTTCACTTTCTTCATTACTTTAAAGTCGCGGTAATCAATCCAACCGCCTGTCATTTTTTTCGTTTCTTCATACATTTCTTTTTCGACGGAAATAAATACATCGGCAATCACACCATATGCTTTTTCCCAAGCATCGATGATTTCATCTGTTGCTGCGTCTCCCAGCACATCTTTAATGCCTAGAAGCAGATATTTACCGACAATCGGATAATGTTCCGGCTTGATGTTCAGACTCTTATGTTTATGTGCAATCGAGTCGACAGCTGGTAAAATCGCTTCCAAATTATCAATGTTTGCAGCAGCAGCATAAACCGTATTTGCTAAGGCTCTCGGTTGATCCCCGTGTCGTTGATTTGTTTGGTTGAAGATGTTTTTTAATTCTGGATGGTTTTCAAACATCAATTGATAGAAACGTGTTGTAATTTGTTCGCCATGCTCTTCTAATACTGGTACAGTCGCTTTAATAATGTTTCGGGTTTCTTCAGTTAAACCTGTTGTAGTAGTTGCCATAATTTAAACACTCCTCTTTTGAAAAGTTTAAACATGTATTTTGAATACATCTTTATTGTATAATCAATGTAATCACTGTATCAATAGGGAAAACTGAACTTATGTTACAATCATGTGAACCAGTATTTAATAAGGAGAAACGAATATGAATCTAAAAAAATATACAGATTATGGACTGCGTGTTCTATTATTTGCGGGGATGAAAGAGAACGATGAACTAGTAAACATTAAAGAAATCTCGGAAGTATTTAATATATCGCAACATCACCTTGGAAAAATTGTTCACGAATTAAACAAGCTTGAATTGATCGAAACAATCAGAGGACGAAATGGCGGAATCCGTCTAGCAAAGCCTGCAGAAGAAATTAATGTCGGGATTGTTGTCAGGCAGCTGGAGAATGATTTTGCCATGCTGGAATGCTTTGATAAAGGTCAGAGCCATTGCGTCATTTCACCTGGATGTATGTTGAAACATGTCGTCAATCGGGCATTGCATGCATTTTTTAAAGTGCTTGATGAGTATACGTTGAAAGATCTCATTCATAATGAAGAGGAATTAAAGGAATGGATGGGGATTCAATAAATGAATACAGTGGGCGTGAATCAAAACAGGGTTATGATGTTATATCTAAAAAATAATAGTATCTTTTTTGAATGCTGTGTGTTATACTGAGGTTACTTAATTGTTCGTGCTAGCAATACAGGATTTTGTCAAAGCATACATTGTATTTCATCGTCTTGAATTATTATCAGAACAACCAAAGTAATAAACGTGCTTGATGCACAATGGAGGAATTTCATATGAACACAGGTTCAGTAAAATGGTTTAACGCAGACAAAGGTTTCGGTTTCATCGAAGTTGAAGGTGGAGACGATGTATTCGTACACTTCTCAGCAATTCAAGGCGATGGTTTCAAAACTTTAGACGAAGGTCAACAAGTTTCTTTCGATATCGAAGAAGGAAACCGTGGACCACAAGCAACTAACGTTGTTAAATCCTAATTTATAAAAAAACCCTTCTGCTTCTGTAGCAGAAGGTTTTTTTGTGTTTAAATAAAATCACGGGACTAAATGTTCTAACGTTTATACTACAAAATCGGTTAAAAGTAGCACGAGCAGAAAAAAATATGACACCAGAAGAATTGGAGAGATTTAAAGATATGGGGATTGTTAGAGCGTCAAACCAGTTGAGAAAGGGTGAATGATTATTGCTGGTTAAATAGAGGGGGATCTGAGTTTGACAGTATTTGTTATTCCCATTGTAGCTGCATTATTAGTTACTATCATTTTATCGGTTATGTTCAGAGGTTCGGATAAGGTGGATAAAGGTTTTAAATTAAATTATTTTAAACTGTCGTATAGGAGAAAGCTGATAAAAACCTTAATAAGTTTACCTGTAATAACTTTGGCACTCATTGTTATTTATTCTTACACAGAGTGGAGTATGGCAGCCAATGTACTTTTAGGACTATTATTTCTTACAATCTATTTTGGTTCAACTTATTTATAACTATTTTATGTGGAAGAAAAATGAAAAATAATCAAATCTATTTCAACTAAAGGTTACCCTTAGTTGAACAAGAAGTTCGTTAAGGAAGGGACTTAAGAGAACCTGTTTGAGGCAATATTTTGCAAACAGGTTCTTTTAATTTACTCAAATATGATTGACTTTTTGAGCGAAATCGTCCAAACTAAAAAAAAGAATAAACGTTCGGTTGAGAAGCGTGGATCAAGATTAAATGGAGAGTAGAAAACAAAAAATCCAGTGTGAAAAGTTAAACATACATGAAAGGGGATTGACTTAAAGATGGGATACACATTAATCCTCGCTGAAAAACCATCCGTAGCAAAAAACATTGCAGATGCATTGCAAATTAAGACAAAGAAAGATGGTTATTATGAAGGGAATGGCTATTTCATTACATGGGCTTTTGGTCATTTAGTAGAATTATATGATGCAAAAGACTATGAACCGAAGATGCAGCGCTGGCGTATGAATTATTTCCCGTTCATTCCGCAGGCGTTCAAATATAAAGTGAAAAGCAATCCGCGGAACCGGAAGTCGGCTGACCCCGGAGCTGCGAAGCAATTAAAAATTATTGAATCACTCATTCGAAAACCGGAAGTGGAATCTATTATTTCCGCTTGCGATTATGATAGAGAGGGTCAACTAATCGGGGACAGCATCATATATCGTGGCGGTAAACGTCCGAATAAACCGGTGTACCGTCTCTTACTGAATGAATGGACACCGAATGAAGTACGGAGCGGGTTAGAGAAACTAAAGCAGAATGACGAGATGCAACCGCTTCGGGATGCGGGAATCAGCAGACAGTGGGCCGACTGGGTAATCGGTATTAATCTTACGTCTGTCACAACATTGAAATACCAAGAGGGGAGTGGGCAAGCGTTAAATATCGGGCGCGTGCTCCTGCCGACATTAAAAATCATTTATGACCGGGATAAGGAAATCGAAAATTTTAAACCCGAAGATTATTATAAACTTGCCGCTGTTTTTGAAACAAAAGAGAAAAAGATTTATGAAGGGACATATACAGAAGGCAAAGAAGATAAATTTAAGAAAAAAGAAACGCTACTTGAGATCGAGGAAAAAATTGCCGGCAAACAAGGACAAGTCATCGATAAAAAAGTGACGAAGAAAAAGGAATTCCCGCCATTTCTCTTCAACCTCTCGAATCTCCAAGGGTTTATTACGAACAAATATAAAGGCTGGACCTCTGATAAAGTCCTGAAAGTTGCCCAGTCCCTATATGAAAAAAAGCTGATTACCTATCCAAGAACTTCGAGTGTCGCACTTGATGAGAGTTTAGTCGGGAAGACGGCACATGTATTAAAGACGCATAGCGAAGACTTACCTTATAAAGATGAAATTAAATTTATGAAGACAAGGCGGGTATTCAACAATGCGAAAGTAGAAAGTCACAGCGCAATCATACCGACTTATTTAAAACCGAAACGGCTCAACGCTGACGAATCAATCGTTTATCAGGCAATTAAAAACCGGTTTATCATGCAGTTTATGCCGATTGCTGAATACGAGGAAACCAACCTGACGACGAAAGTAATCGATGCCGCAATTGACGGTGTTTTTATGACAAAAGGAAGAGTCCAACTAATGGAAGGTTGGAAAAAAGTAGAGAAAATCCAGTCGAAGGATGTCCTTTTGCCTATTATTCAAGTCGACGATCAAGTAGGTATTCAGGAAACGAAATTAACCGATCATTTAACAACGCCACCAAAACAGCATACTGAACGAACGCTGCTGCGAGTGATGGAAACATGCGGTAAGAATATAAAAGAAGAAGACAGTGAAACAGATGAAGAATCGCTCGGCAGCATATTAACGGGTTTTAGCATTGGTACACCAGCAACACGTGCAGAGACGATTAAAAAGTTGAAGGATGTTGGCTATGTTTCCGCAGCAGGTAAAAATCTTACCTGTACAGAACTCGGCAGAAAGCTTGTCGAGACTTTCCCGGTGAAAAGTTTATTTGACTTGGAATTCACTGGCCGACTTGAAAAACGTCTTGCTGATATTCAAAAAGGGGAAGAAACGCGAAAAGACTTTCTCACCCTCATTTTCCAGTTTACAACAGAAGCAGTTGAAACAATTAAAGAGGACGAAGAAACAATTATCCAGAAAGTAGCGAAAAAGAAGGCGACGAACGAAGTATTAGGTAAATGTCCAGCTTGTGGAGAGGATGTTGTTGATACTTACATGGCCTTTAGTTGTAGAAACTGGAAAAACGACTGTAAATTCGCCATTTGGAAAAATGATAAATTCCTTGCCACGATGCGAAAGAAACCGACCAAAACAATGGTGAAACAGATTTTGAAAAATAACCGGGCGTATGTAAAAGGGTTGACGAGTAAAAAAGGGAAGAAATTCAATGCTTACCTTTCTTATCATAAGAAAGAAGGAGCAGCATATTATAGCTGGGAAATGGATTTCAATAAGAAACAAACTCAGGAAAAATGACGAATTCCTCAGGAAAATGAAAGATATAGGAATAATTTATCAAAAACCATTGAAAAACCTCCTGCTAAAAGCTTACAATAGAGACAATTGGAAAGATGTAGCAGGGAGGGGAAAATCGTGAAACCCAAGAAGCTATTAATAATTAACATTATTACGTTTCTTGTTTTTGTAGGGGTTGTCGGCTTAGGAATTTATCAAGCAAATGCAAATCGGGACGAACTCGGGAAGATAGATGAGGAAGAAATCGAAAAAGAAGAAACAGAAGTAACTGAGGAAGAAGATAGTGAAATGGCGGAAACAGAAGAAGAAAAAGATGATTCAGTAGACGCGCCGCAGGATATTGTTAAAAAAGAAACACTTAGTACTTTAGTTTTAAAAGATAAAGCGAAGTTCGCGCTTGCTTCGAACGATACATTTGAAGAAGTAGAGGAAGAGCCGCTGGAAGAACCAGAAGTTCCGGAAGAAGAAACAGTGGATAATGAATTAACAGAAACAGAAGAACCGTCGAACTGGACTGTTCCAAATAATAATTCAAATTCTGGAAATGATAATACTACAGATAGCTCAAGTAATTACAATAACTGGCGTGATAGCAGCTCTGACACAAACAAGCAGCCGACACCATCGAATCCGAAACCAGATCCGACTCCAAAACCAAAACCAAACCCAGCTCCGAAACCACCGAATCCAGAGCCTGATCCGGAACCAAAGCCAAAGCCAAAGCCAGATCCAAAGCCGGACCCAGAGCCTGAACCTGACCCAGATCCAGAACCAGAACCAGAGGAGCCGATTGAAGAAGATCCAGAAGGCGGAAGGTTGCATTAATAAGGAATGGAAGAAGGGATTTGTCTGAACAAATCCCTATTCAACTGTTATGTGTAGCCAAAAGAATGACCTTTCTGAATTTAATAAAAACGATTTCATTAATGGCTTAATTAAGTAAAGTTTGCTATCATTATAAAGTAGGTTAAAAGTTAACTGGTACGAGCGTTCTTTTTGTACATAATCATGCTTAAAAAAGAAATAGCGCTTTTACTAATCACAGAAAAAATACAAAAAAGGGATGGTGTTTATAATGAACAAACCCAAAATTGTTGTCTTGGGGGCAGGCTATGCAGGACTTACTGCTACGAGAAAATTAGCTCAAAAACTGTCACCTGAAGAAGCAGAAATTGTACTGATTAACAAACATAACTATCACTATGAGGCAACATGGCTCCATGAAGTTGCAGCAGGTACAATTAACCATAACCAGGCTCGCTATATGATCTCTGATGTGGTTAATCCGAAACGTGTTCGTCTAATTTACGACACAGTAGTGGAAGTTAAAACAGAAGACCAGCGTGTCGTACTGGAAAACAGTGAAGTGGAATACGATTACCTTGTTTTCGCATTAGGATTTGTAACGAATACATTCGGTATTAAAGGGATGGAAGATAATGCATTCTTCATTCAAGATATCGACAGTGCGCGCATTATTCGCGAGCATATTGAATATAAATTCGCACAATACAGCAGCGGAGAATCAACGGATGAAAGTGATTTAACCGTACTTGTTGGTGGCGGTGGATTTACAGGTATCGAATTTGTTGGTGAATTAGCCGAGAAGATTCCTGAACTCTGCAAGAAATATGATATCCCGCGTAATAAGGCACGCATTATTAACGTCGAAGCGGCACCATCTATTTTACCGGTATTTGAAGAGGATCTTGTAGCATATGCGAAGAAATCGTTAGAAGACCGCGGTGTTGAATTCAGAATCGGTGCGGCTATTTCGGAATGTACAGAAGAAGGATTCATTGTTGGAGAAGATAATGAATTAATTAAAGCTGGTACAAGTGTCTGGACTGGAGGAGTAATGGGAAGTCCAGTACTTGGAAAATCCGGATTTGAAGTATTCCGAGGCAAAGTTAATGTTGACGCTGACCTGCGCTTACCAGGATCTGAGAATATATTTATTATTGGTGACTGCTCATGGACAATGGATAAAGAAACAGGAAAACCATATCCACCAACTGGTCAATTAGCAACACAAGAAGGTGCCCATGTAGCGGCTAATATCAAGAATGCATTATATGGCCTGCCATTAACAGACTTTGTTTTTGATAACAAAGGTACAGTAGCATCACTAGGAATTTCCGACGGTATTGGAAATATCCTTAATGGTGTGAAATTGCAAGGGAAGCCAGCTGCTGCGATGAAGAAAGTTGTTGACGACCGTACACTCTTAGTAGTCGGCGGGCCGAAAGCATTGCTGAAAAAAGGTAAATATCGTCCTTTCTAATTTGGAATTCTACTATTAGTCCACTATAAAAGGTAAAAGGGGTAGATGAACGATGAAAAGATTTTGCAGCATTTTGTTGCTCACTGTAGCTGCAATTGTAGGCTACCGAGCAGTAAGTGATATCCTGGAAGACTCAAGGGATTTCCGCTAATAAATAAAAATAACAATCAGAAAGCCACCCAGTTTATAAACTGAGTGGCTTTCTGATTTATCGTATGTAATGTCTCTCGTTGAGCCATATTATAACAGAGGTGATAAAGTTGCGCCGTAATGTATTAAATTTTGTGCTCACGCTCACTCTGTTATTGTTTCTCTTGTCAACAGAAATTGTCTCTGCAGATGAAGATGATGAAATTGCTCTACAGAGAGACGAACTTAAATCTTATTCGCTGTCTGACTGGGAGCATGGATTTGTAGATTGGAAAAAGCTGGACGAATTAATGGATCAATTGGAAGAACAAGTTACAGTACCTCCCATTAACGCAACGCTCGGCAATGGTTTTGAAATTATGGAGGAGCAGCCTGGAAAAACGTTGGACCGAAATGGTTTTACTACTTCTTTTTTAAAGGCCTTTTACACTGGAGAGGATCGGGCGGTTGAAATTCCGACGAAAGCAGTTCAGCCAAGGGTAGATCAGGAAATGATGCAAGAAATTACTCAAAAACGTCTTGGCTCTTATACGACTTACTATAATTCCGCAAACAAAGAACGGACGAAGAATATTAACCTTTCTGCAAAAGCTGTGCATGGCACGGTTATTTTTCCTGGTGAGGTGTTTTCCTTTAATGATATTGTTGGTGAACGGACAGAAGAGAAAGGATACCAGCGGGCACCTGTTATTGTAAAAGGGGAGTTTTCGGAAGATATTGGTGGTGGTATTTGTCAATTATCTTCAACGATTTTTAATGCAGTTGATTTGCGCGGTATTCAAATGATTGAAAGGTATACGCATAGCCGCTCCGTACCATATGTACCACCGGGAAGAGACGCAACCGTAAGCTGGTGGGGGCCAGATTTCACATTTAAAAACTTATACAATGAACCGATTGTTCTTACCGCTAACGCTGGAAGTGGCAGTTTAACGGTAGGGGTATTTTCATCAGAAACAGTAGAATATTTCCAAGCAAAATAAAAGCAGTGTCCCTAAGTTAAAGGGATACTGCTTTTATTTCGTTTATCCTTAAGCTTTATGAAGTTCTAGTTCGAAATGAATTTTAACTTCGTCGGATACGAGGACGCCACCTGTTTCAACTGCAGCATTCCAAGTAAGTCCGAATTCTTTACGGCTGATTTTTGTTTCACCGCTAAAGCCGGCAACTGTTGAACCGCTCATCGGATCTTTACTTTGCCCTTCGAATGTAACGTCTAATGTAACTTGATTTGTATTTCCGTTAATTGTTAAATCGCCAATTACATCATACTCGTTATTTCCTTTGCTTTTCACATCCGTTGAAACAAATGTAAGTGTCGGATGATTCTCTACATCAAAGAAGTCTGCGGAACGAAGGTGGTTATCACGGTCTTCGTTACGTGTGTTTACACTTGCAGCATCAATCGTTACTTCAATTTTAGAATCGGTAAGGTCTTCCACATTCGCTTCAATCACTGCATCAAACTTGTCGAATGTTCCTTTTGCTCTAGAAATCATCATGTGTTTAACTGAAAAACCTACTTCACTATGCGCTAAGTCTACTGTCCATTTTTCTCTTGTCATTAGAAAATCCCTCCAAATATTATTAAGCACTCTTCAATACTTACTTTCTGTTACCTAGTATATATTAATAAATCGGTAATGTCAATAGTTCTTAATTAAATAATACTTATTTAAATATAAATTAACAAAACGAGTCCATTATAAATTTAAATACCACTAAGTAGGTCATCTCAAACGTGTATTCTGTTTAAATGGATTTAAAAAATGAAATTCTTCAGATAGTTCGATACAATGAGAGGGGGAGATTAAGGAGGATCGAAATGAAAGAATATAATCCAACTTGGGATTTGGATTCATTATTTACAGGTGGAAGTGCGTCACAGGAATTTAGAAATTATCTTAACCAAATACAAACGGAGATTAAACAATTAGAAGAGCAATTCATTACATTGGAAGCGAAGTCAGATATATTTTCCGCTACGCTTACCGAGTTTATAAAAGAATTGGAAGAGACGTTGTTCAAGATTCGTGAGGCGGGGGCATTCGTTAGTTGTTTAAGCGCCCAAGACGTAATGGATGAAGGGGCTCATACACTTGTTGCAGAATGCAGCGCACTTTCCGCTTCGTTTAATGGAGTGCTGACAACCTTTATGCAGAAACTTGCGGAAGTTCCAGAAACCGAATGGCAGGCAACGATTCAGCATGAAGCCTTGCTAGATATAGGATATGTATTAACGGAATACCGGAATAAAGCACAGGACTTACTTGCTGTGGAGCAAGAAGTACTAATTAATGACCTTGCTGTCGATGGTTATCATGCATGGAATCAAATGTATAGTACGATTGTAGGGAATATGAAGGTAGAAATTGAAGGGGAAGAGTATTCGATTGGCCAAGCCTCGAATCTGCTAAATTCAAGCAAACGAGCAACTAGAAAGCAAGTTTTTGATCAGTTAAACGACGAATGGAAAGAACAAGCATCCTTATTTGCACAAACATTGAATCATTTAGCTGGTTTCAGGCTGCAAATGTATAAGCACCGGAACTGGGAAAATGTATTAAAAGAACCACTGAGTATGAACCGAATGAAACAGGAAACATTAGATGCAATGTGGACAGCAATAGCTAATAATAAACAACCTTTTGTAACTTATTTAAATAAGAAAGCAGAACAATTGCATCTAGATAAGTTAAGCTTCTATGATGTTGACGCTCCTATTACTGACAATGTTAAAAAGGTGAGTTATACAGAAGGTGCAAACTTTATCATTGAGCAATTCCGTTCTTTCAGTCCAAAGATGGCGGATTTTGCTGAGCAAGCTTTTGAAAAACGATGGATTGAAGCGGAAGACCGGCCTGGCAAACGTCCTGGCGGTTTTTGTACAAGCTTTCCGGATAGTAAAGAAACGAGAATTTTTATGACGTATTCCGAGACTGCATCAAATATTGCTACGTTAGCCCATGAACTTGGTCACGCTTATCATCAGCACATAATGAATGACATTCATGGCCTTAATCAGCGTTATGCAATGAACGTGGCTGAGACGGCTTCTACATTTGCGGAAATGATTGTTGCGGATGCAGCAGTCGAACAGGCGGAAACGACAGAAGAGAAAAAGGCTTTATTAGAAGAAAAGGTCAGTCGTAGTGTCGCTTTCTTTATGAATATCCATGCTCGGTTTATTTTTGAATTGAATTTTTATAAGGAAAGAGAAAAAGGTTTTGTCTCTCCGGCAAAATTGAATGAATTGATGGTGGAGGCACAGAAAGAAGCTTATCAAGATTCACTCGATGAATATGACCCTTATTTCTGGGCATCCAAACTGCATTTTCATATTACTGGGACGCCATTTTATAATTTCCCTTATACATTTGGCTATTTATTCAGCCTCGGCATCTATGCTCGTGCAAAAGAGCAGGGAGAGGGCTTTGAAGATGACTATATTGCATTACTGGAAGATACAGGCCGGATGTCTGTGGAAGAACTTGCGATGAAGCATTTACAGATTGATCTTACAAAACCGGATTTCTGGGAAGGTGCAATCGAGCTTTGCATCGAGGACGTAGAAGCGTTTCTTAAACTGTAAATTTGTTTTATAACTGTACATTAGTTATAATAGGTTTAACGAAAAAAGCATAGAAAAAGCCAACAGGGGGAGCTTGTAGCTGAGAGTGAGCAACGGAGGATTGCTCAGACCCTTTGAACCTGTTAGTTAGTACTAGCGTAGGGATGATGGTCTTTTGATGGATAAAAAGCAATGTGAGCGGATTCCCCATCAGGAACCTTCCCTTGGCATTGCTTTTTTTGTATTTAAAATAGCTTATAAAAAGGGGAGTTATAACGAATGAAATCTAATAAACTATTGTTTTTAATTGAAGTGTCAATCTTCACTGCGTTAGCCTTGCTATTAGATATTTTACCAATATCATTTAAAATCTGGGCACAAGGCGGTTCGGTTTCCTTTGCAATGATCCCAGTGTTCATTGTAGCACTGCGTTGGGGGTTAAAAGGAGGTTTAGTATCCGGTTTCCTCTGGGGAATGTTGCAGATCGCAACGGGGAACGCATATATTCTGACGCCGCTCCAAGGATTCATTGATTATGCACTTGCCTTTACAGTGATCGGATTTGCCGGTTTGTTCGCAAGGCAAGTTCAAGAAGCGGTACGGGACGGGCGAACCAAGGTATATCTGACATATATAACAGCGGGTGTACTGCTCGGTTCTGTGTTGCGTTTCCTTGCGCATGTTGTTGCCGGGGCAGTATTTTTTGGTTCAGCAGCGGTCGAGGGACAATCCGTTTGGGTATATTCAACAATCTATAATGCATCCTACATGTTCCCGTCATTCGTATTGTCAACAGTGATTGTATTCTTTTTATTTCATAAACAACCACGTGCATTGCTCAACCTGGCATCAAACTAAACTGCAACCTATCCGCTCACATTGCAATCGTAAAAAGAGGCTGGGACAAAACCCCAGTAAATAGAAAATCGCTTCGCGCAAAAAGCGTGAAGCGATTTTCTATTTACTCTTATTTTACTCAACAAAAAGGACACCTTTTGATAAAATTAAAGTTACCAC
>NZ_JAKNRA010000024.1:0-21639 GCF_022213125.1 Oceanobacillus alkalisoli
ATATGGAATTTTATAATGAAGAACGATACCAAACGAAATTAAACAGCCTAACACCGTTAGAATATCGGTACCAGGCTGCGGCATAGATTTTTATTTTTTTACTGTCCACTTGACAGGGCGCAGTTCATGTGAAAATCCTTTCGTCCCATTATTTTTTAATTCTGTTTCTAAACGGGCGCTTTTGCCTTTGAAGCAGTTATCTAATTACTAATACGTCACATTTTGCATGTCGTGTAATGCTTTCAGAAACACTTCCGATGAGGAAGCGTTCGACCGCGTTCATTCCTGTTGCCCCGCAGACGATTAAATCCGCTTTGAAATTCTCTGCAATATCACGCGGAACTTTTACTTTTGGAGAGCCGTATTCGATACATCTTACTAAATCAGTAAGCCCTTCATTTCTCGCTGTTTCAATGTAATTATCTAATAGTTCCTTCGCATATTCCTCGGCACGCTCAGAAAGTGTGCGGTCATAGGCTTCAGCTGTTGCAAAGGTGCGGGAATCGATAACATGTGCGATAACAAGGCGTGCATCATTGTTTTTTGCGATTTTGATTGCTTTCTGGAATGCCTTTTCAGCAGCTTCAGAACCATCTACAGCGATTACAATATTTTGATATTTCATAGTTATCTCTCCTCTCTACTTTAATTATATACCCTTTTTTACAACGTTACAATCAATATTTGCCAATAAAAATCACAACATTGTTACAGCCTTTTGGGCAAGCTAGCAGTAAGGAGGTGATCTTTTTGGAAAAAGAAAAGAAACATCCAAAACTATATACCGATCCAAAAGGTGTAGAAACGGTCAAGAATCAGTTGAATGAAAGCTACCAGAGTGGTGTTATTGAAAACCAACTCGAAAACAACCGCGGCATCCATCATTTCAACAATAAAAGCAGATAATTGTCATTAAAATAAAGTTGAACAGACGCGACATAAAGCCGGAGGTTATGGCGCGGTCTGTTTCAACTTTTTTCTGTCTATTTGATTATTTTAATGCTTTAAAACAATCTTTTTGATACAATTAAATAGAATGAATTATGCTTAAACAGGAGGATACGGGGAATGAGAATCGGTATACCGAAAGAAGTACTTAACAATGAAAACAGAGTCGCAATGGCACCATCCGGCGTGTATTCCTTAACGCAAGCAGGGCATCAAGTGTTTATTCAAAAAAATGCTGGTGAAGGCTCGAGCTTTGCAGACGAGGCTTATAAAGAAGTTGGAGCAGTAATTGTTGATACAGCGGAAGAAGCATGGAAACAAGATATGGTACTTAAAGTAAAAGAACCCCAAGAAGAAGAATTTAAATATTTTCATGAAGGACTTATTTTATTTACGTATTTACATTTAGCGAATGAACCTGAATTAACGAAGGCACTTGCGGAGCATAAAGTGACCGCTCTTGCTTACGAAACCGTACAATTGCCACATGGCCCGTTACCATTACTAACACCGATGAGTGAAGTTGCTGGAAGAATGGTTACGCAAGTCGGAATGCAATTCCTAGAAAAAATTAAGGGTGGAAAAGGAATTCTCCTTTCCGGTATTCCTGGAGTTGCTCGTGGGAAGGTTGCCATCATTGGCGGCGGGGTAGTTGGTACAAATGCTGCTAAAATTGCGATTGGTTTAGGTGCGAAGGTTACGATTATTGATTTAAATCCGGATCGTTTACGTCAACTCGATGATATTTTTGGGAATTCCATTACGACATTAATTTCAAATCCGCATAATATCCAAGAAGCGGTGACAGAAGCGGATCTCGTCGTTGGCTCTGTATTAATTCCTGGCGCTAAAGCCCCGGTCCTTGTGACAGAGCGGATGGTGAAACAAATGACGCCTGGCTCTGTCATGGTTGACGTTGCCATTGATCAAGGTGGAAACTTTGAAACGAGCGACCGTATTACAACACATGACGATCCAATATTTCTAAAACATGGAGTCGTTCATTATACAGTTGCAAACATGCCTGGAGCAGTTCCGCAAACGGCAACGATAGGTTTAACGAATGCGACTTCACCTTATGTTCTGCAACTTGCAAATAAAGGATACAAACAAGCTGTACTAGATAATGAAGCCCTTCTTAAAGGGGTAAATACGCTAGGCGGTTATGTCACGTATAAAGCAGTTGCCGATACACATGAGATGGAATATAAAAGTGTCCAAGATGTATTACGTAATTAAAGAAAAAGCACTGGACTCCAGTGCTTTTTCTTTAATCGATGATTTGTAAATTTTTCGGGTATGCTGTTAAGATCTCGGCGCCGTTTTTCGTCATGAACATCATGTCTTCAATGCGAACGCCGCCAGTTCCTGGAATGTAGATTCCCGGCTCAATTGTGAAGCACATACCTTCTTTTAGTTCGAGCGTATTATCACTGCTCATGGAAGGGTACTCATGGACTTCAATCCCAAGTCCGTGACCGACACGATGATTGAAGTATTTACCATATCCTTTTGATTCAATGTATTCTCGTGCAGCTTGGTCGACTTTATTTACTGGTGTGCCAAGCTGAGATGCTTCAATCGCCTTTTCATTTGCCCGGAGAACTGTCTGATAAATTTCTTCTTGTTCTGAGGTAACAGATTTAAAAGCAACAGTGCGCGTAATATCGGAGCAATAGCCGTCAAAAATAACACCAAGATCAAATAAGACTATGTCTCCTGCCGTTATTTTCTTTTGACCAGGTGTGCCGTGAGGGGAAGCTGTTTTCGCACCGGAGATGCATGTCGTTGCAAAGGACATTTCCTGGATGCCTTGCTTTTTCATTTCATATTCGATAACAGCAATAATATCTAGTTCTGTAGCTCCTTCTGCAATGGCTTCTATCCCTGTTTTTATCGCGAGATCAGCGTACTGTGCTGCTTGTTTCAAGAGTGTATATTCTTTTTTGCTTTTAATAACCCGAATATCAGCAAGTATATTTTCCAAATCAAAAAATGCAACATTCTGGAAGCTCGCTGTCAGGTTATTATAACGCTCTAATGTGAAGTGATTATGCTCAATTGCCATCGATACTGGTAATTTTTCCTGACCGCGGAGAAAGTCACTTAATAACTGCCACGGGTTTTCATGATCATGATAACTGATGATCGTATCATTCCAGCCAGCCGCTTTCGCATCTTCCACTTCCATGGCCGGAACGACGATAATTGGATCGATTGCTTCACTGACATAGACTGCGATGACCCGCTCGTGTGGTTCGGTATAATAGTTGCTCAAATAATAGAAGTTGGCTGTAGATGTTATTAAAGCACTATCAAAATTATTCCGTTTCAGTTCTTTTATTAACTCTTCAATACGTGTATTCAAGTAAATCACCTCAAGTAACATATAGTACTACTAGTATAGCACTGTGAAATATTTTTAGCATTTTATATTTTTCTTGAAACCTTTTTTGTTGTCAGCCCGTATTAATAAGCAAACAGTTCCTTAAGGATTTTTATCTAATTTGTCTATCCAAGATTAACAATATTTCAAGGAGGAGATTACATGTTTCAATTTTTCAAGCGAATGAAGACGGTAGTAAGTTCAGAATTAAATGCGATGATTGACAGGGCAGAGGATCCGGTTAAAATGCTCGATCAGTTCCTGCGTGATATGGGGGAAGATATCAGAGAAGCAGAGCAAGCCGTTGCCAAACAAATTGCAAACGAGAAGATGCTGAAGCGGAAGGTCAATGATACACAGGCATTAGTGGATCGCCGTCAGGAACAAGCGGAAAAAGCGGTTGAGGCAGGAAATGATGACTTAGCCCGCCGTGCCCTCCAAGATCGACGTGAGCATGAAGGCACATTAGCAACGCTCACAGAATCTTGGGAGAAAGCGCAAGCGGATGTAGAGTCTCTGCGTGATAAGCTCGATGAAATGAAGCGGGAATACAATGACATGCGCTTGAAAAAAGATTCTTTGAAAGCTCGCGCAGAATCTGCGAAAACAAGGACGAAAATGAACCGTACAATGTCCTCTATCAGCAGTGACGATTCTCGCCAAGGCTTTGAGCGTATGGAAGAGAAAGTATTACGTTTTGAAGCAGAAGCAGAAACGTCTGAAGACCTGTCACAGGCAAGCCGGACATTAGATGATGATTTCAGAGATTTAATTACGAATGATGTAGATGACGAACTTGCAGCGCTGAAGCAGAAAATGGGTAAAGATGATAGCGAGAAAAGTGAATAAATAATGGAAAAGCACCGTTTGCTGCGGTGCTTTTCTTATGGGAAACTTGTTATCGCTTAACATTCCCTATACAGTATGTTTTAATTTTAGTATAGATAGAATTAATTCTAAAAAGGGAGAGATAGTAAATGAAAGTATCTTATCACGGTCATTCCGTCGTTAAAGTCGAAACAGGAAAACATACGATATTAATTGATCCATTTATTACAGGAAATGAAGCTTGTGATTTAGATTCAAATACAGTAGAAGCAGATGCTATTTTACTAACTCACGCGCATAATGATCATGTAGGGGACACACTTGAAATTGCTAAGCGAACAGGAGCATTCGTCGTTGCTCCGAATGAACTTGCTGTATATTTAGGATCGAAGGGAATTGAAACCCATCCCATGCATATCGGAGGGGCAAGAGAGTTTGATTTCGGTAAGGTGAAATTCACCCAAGCATTCCATGGTTCATCTTACACGGAGGATGATGGTTCTATCATTTATGGCGGGATGCCAGGGGGGATTCTCTTCACCACCGTAAACGGGAAAACAATTTATCATGTTGGAGATACCGCACTGTTTACCGATTTGAAGATGTACGGAGAAATGAATGATATTGAAGTGGCATTCATTCCAATCGGAGATAACTTTACAATGGGACCGGAAGATGCACTTATTGCAGCAGATTGGATAAATGCAAAAGTAAGTGTACCGGTCCATTACAACACATTCCCAGTGATTGAACAAGATGCTGACGCTTGGGCAAGCAAAGTGAAAACTGGCGAAGGGCGTGCGCTGAAGGTTGGAGAGTCTATCGAACTTTAAATATCTGGAAAATGGTAAACAAAAAGACTGTATAAATGCTGAGAAGGCGTTTATACAGTCTTTTATTTGTAAAATTTTTGTTAAATCGATCCATATTGACTAACTATTTTTGGTTGGTGGTGCTATAATCTTAGGTATAAAGTTTCTTTTTGTTATTTAAAGGGAGTGCGTGTAGTGGAGTTATTCTTATCTTCCCTATTCTTTCTATTTGGTGCTGCTTTCGGTTCTTTTTTTAATGTAGTAGGGATTCGCTCGCCAAAGAACGAAACCTTCGTTCATAATCGGTCCCATTGTCCGAAATGTAATAAAACCTTAGCGTGGTTTGAATTAGTTCCAATTCTATCTTATCTGTTACAGCTAGGGAAATGCCGGAATTGTAAAGAAAAAATATCCATCATTTATCCTGTCGTAGAGACTTTAACTGGTGCTTTATTTGTACTTAGTTACTTAACGTTTGGGTTGAGCGCAGAACTCATAATATCGCTATTACTCGTATCGATGTTAATGATTATTTTTGTTTCGGACATCCATTATATGATCATCCAAAATAAAGTATTGCTGTTTTTCCTTCCACTATTTATTATTCTTCGTATGATCACACCACTCGAACCTTGGTGGTCACCGATTGCCGGGGCAGTTGCTGGAACCGTGCTGTTGGCATTGATTATTTTAGTGAGCCGAGGCGGTATGGGAGCTGGGGATATGAAGTTATTTGGAGTACTTGGAATTGTTTTAGGTTTTCAGAATGTGTTCCTAGCTTTCTTTTTAGCCTGCCTGATTGGAGCGATTGTTGGCATCCTGTTGATCGCTTTAAAGGTTGTAAAACGGAAACAGCCGATTCCTTTTGGTCCGTATATAGTGATTGGAGCATTGATTGCTTATTTTTACGGGAAAGAGATAGTTCAACTTTACATTAGCTTCTTCTCGTGAATAATTTTGACCTTTTTATTCTTCTATTATTGTTTCCTATCTTAATGAATTTCATAATACGTATTTAATGCTTCATCACCATATGTAGTTGGGTTGATTCGTTCCCAACTACATATGGTGATGGAAAAGCCGACTTTGGTAATTATGAAATTCATTCATCAATTAGAAACAAAAAATAATTTAAACCACAATGATTCAGATTTAAGAGTTGAAGGTGATTTGGGTGGGGGCAATAATATAGATATTAACGGTCGTTTTCCAGATGAGTGTAACTTTATAGAGGATGACAATGAACTTCCAAGTGATTTTAATTTTTCTGACCTTGAATGTGAAAAAACGATAGTTGATGTAACATACTAAAACAACATGGAATAAAGCATTTTATGTTCTTTTAAATACATAAAACTCATAAACTAATACCAACGAAAGGAGGCACACCCACCCATGAAAAACCAACAGACCCTCCGACTTCTGCTTGCAGGCTTCATGCTTTATTTTGCCTGGCCGAAAATCCCACAAGCCACTTCCACCCTTGAGATGACATTCTGGGCGATGTGGCTGTTGTTCTTTCTCGCAGTTGTTGGTTCAAACTTAGCAAGTCTTTTACAGATAATACAGCCGCCCGCAATAGAACAGTCGGTTGAAGAAAACAAAGTTCGTGACAAACATTGAGTTATTACGCCTTAAACTGTATAATTGAGTTAAGACTTTGATATAGTACAGATGAGGCGGTGTAAACAATGGCTACAAAGCATGAAATGATTTTACAACACATTTTATCGTTGGAAGTTGGCCAGAAAATCTCCGTACGTCAAATAGCGAAAGATTTGGATGTTAGTGATGGAACCGCATACCGGGCAATTAAAGAAGCGGAAAATCAAGGACTCGTAAGTACGATTGAGCGAGTTGGAACAATCCGTATTGAAAAGAAAAGAAAAGAAAATTTCGAGCGACTGACGTTTGCAGAGGTTGTTAATATAATTGATGGACAAGTTTTAGGTGGCAGGGAAGGGCTGCATAAAACACTTAATAAGTTTATAATCGGCGCGATGCAGCTGGAAGACATGATGCGTTACACCGATGCTGGTTCTTTGCTGATTATCGGGAACCGGGTGGAAGCGCATTATAGTGCTCTCGAAGCTGGAGCAGCTGTATTAATTACCGGCGGATTCGATACGGACGAGAAGAATAAGCGGCTTGCGGATGAAACGGGTTTGCCGATCATCTCAACTAGCTATGATACATTTACCGTAGCTTCGATGATTAACCGGGCGATTTATGACCAGCTAATTAAGAAGGAAATTATTTTTGTTGGAGATATTGCGACACCTTTAGAGGAAACATTCTATCTAAAGACAAAGGATAAGGTAAAAGATTGGTATGAACTGAACAAATATTCAACACATACACGTTTCCCTGTTATTGATAGTAAGAAACGAGTTGTCGGCATGGTTTCTTCTAAAGATATTGTGGGTCAAGATGAGAATCTAGGGATTGACAAATTAATGAGCAGGAAACCCCATGTCGTCCAGTCCAAGACGTCTCTCGCATCTGCTTCCCATACGATGGTGTGGGAAGGGATTGAGTTATTGCCAGTAGTTGACGAGGCAAGGGCGCTCACTGGTGTCGTTTCGCGGCAAGATGTGTTAAAAGCAATGCAGCAGATTCAACGGCAGCCACAAGTCGGGGAGACGATAAGTGACATTATCAATAGTAATCTCGTCACGAGTGAAGATAACCCCCATGTATTTATTACGAGTGTTGTGCCGCAGATGACGAATCATCTCGGTACGTTAGGTCATGGTGTGTTCACTGCCTTAATTATTGAATCGAGCAGCCGGTTATTAATGCATATGAGGAAAGCGGACCTTTCGATTGAAAATATAACAGTATTTTTCACAAAGCCAGTGCAGATCGAAAGTGAACTGAGCATCCATCCAACCATTCTTGAAATCGGACGTTTATACGCAAAAATTGATGTTGAGGTATACGATGAACGCACATTGATTGGAAAGGGGCTCTTAATGGCACAGCTAATCAGCCGATAAAAAAATGCACCCGTTTATTGGGTGCATTTTTCATTGCATCTATAAAATAAGTACGGTGGACTACTATAATTACTAGGACTAGCCGCGTCCGCTCTGCGCCCAACAACTATCAAACTTCACACACCTCCAATCGATAAAGAAGACTTGCCAATTGGCTTCAGCCAGAGGCTTAGTCGCACTTATACCCTTGTGGTGAAAGTCAACATAAACTCACTCTCGTCGCCTGAGTTACCTTTATCTCCCTTCCGGTAAAAAGGAGATTCGATTAAGTTCGCCCCTTCCTGGGGCAACATGGAACTACCTCCCATCCTGGGAGGCACAGTTTGTACGTTGCTAAACGGGCGCTTCCGCCTTTGTTTTTCATTCAGCTGGATGGAGTCTGCGGTATTCTTTCTTATAATGTCTTGATTCATTATATCCACGGATAATTTGCATGCCGCCTAAGAGGGCAAAGATAATTCCAATAAATATGGAAATGACACTTTCGTAAAAGAAATATTGGTTGATAGCGAAAAGAAGAATAAAAGCACCGAGGCAGAGTCGGGATCTTCCATTAAAATATTTCTGTGTTAAGATATCTTTGCTTTTCACAATTGCAACCTTATAATATACATATAACACAATAGAAATAACAATACCGATAGTGAATATAATCATTCAATCTCTCCTAAATAAACATTCTATGAAACGATCCATTGCTATTATAAGTCTATTTTAACTTGTTTTCACTTATTATGCCAGTTCGTTCTAATTGATATGAGGAAGGTTTGATGAATAAAGTGATTATATTCTACAATAAGATTGGAGCTATAGTATGGAAAAGCAAGCAATCATGAAAGAAATTAAACAGTATGGCACGATTATTATTCATCGGCACGTTCGACCGGATCCGGATGCACTTGGTTCGCAAGCTGGACTGAAAGAAATTATCCAAGCCTCCTTCCCGGAGAAAAAAGTCTATATCGTAGGGGAGGATGACCCTGAATTTGATTATCTTGTGAAGATGGATGTTGTTTCCGATGCGACATATGAAGGGGCACTTATCATTATTTGTGACACGGCGAATACACCTCGGGTCGATGATGAAAGATACATGAAGGGCGAGAAAATCATTAAAATTGATCATCATCCAAACGTCGACATCTACGGTGACGTACAATGGGTTGATACAACGGCAAGTTCGACGAGTGAAATGATCTATGAGCTGTATGAAGCAGGGAAAGAAGAAGGTTTTATTTTGAATGATGCAGGAGCCCGCCTGCTTTATGCGGGAATTGTCGGGGATACCGGCAGGTTCCTTTTCCCGAGTACGACGAAGAAGACGTTCCAATATGCAGCTGAGCTTGTTACGTATAACTTCAACCGTTCGGAATTATATCAGAATCTTTATAGTGTGGAAACTCATATACTCCGTTTAAGAGGACATATTTTAAAGGAATTTGAAATGTTTGATTCAGGGCTCTGCGCTGTGAAATTAACGAAGGAATTACTCGAAACGTTTCAGGTTTCTCCAGATGAGACAGGGCAACTTGTACAAATTTTTGGAGACGTGAAGGGAATAAAAGCATGGGTCATTTTCGTTGAGGAAGAGGATCTGATTCGTGTTCGGCTTCGTTCGAAAGGACCAATCATTAATGAAATTGCCGCTAAATATGATGGTGGGGGACATCCGATGGCGTCAGGTGCGACCATTTATAAATGGAAGGAAGCGGACCAGGTCATTCATGATTTAAATGAAGCATGTGAAAACTATTAGACAACTTGACATTCATTACGTTTTTATCTTATGCGGCAAGAAAGGGCTTATATTTCTTATCTGCTAGAAAATAACCCAGTCTTTTTCTCGTCTGGGTTATTCACTCATCTCCGGGTAATCCTTCTGGGGAATAATCCAACAGCCGGCTGGAGTTTTATCGAATACGACATTTAGATTTTCTCTCGCTATATCCCGCTCGAGCAGGCGAATAAGTTCCGCTGATTCAGCAAAGGCATTTTCCCCATTTTTCAATTGCTCGATTTTTTGATTCAATAAGGATTTTCTAGGTATGACCATGATGTTTCTCCTCCATTCTTCTTCTATCCTATGGGCATTTAATAAATTGGTTCCGATTTTACTTGAATCCAAGAAGAACGCTTACAATCATTTTTACTCCTATATTACACAAAATATACGCACATTAAACGGGAGTTCTAGATAACTCATGAAATGTTCAATTCGCTACTTTTCCTTCAACGGCAATGATTAATTTTGAATCAATGATTAAGCGTGTAATCGAAAAGTGATACGTAACGCTATCAATCGTGAACGCTTTGTTTTCAATTGCTGAGATAAGCAGTTCTACACTGGAGGAAACATTTAAGATATCATTTCCGATGAGATGACTGACTTCTTCTTTGATTAATGTTTTGAGCTGGGAGACGAGTAAGCTGTCATTTTTCAGCACATTTGGATTTGAAATCGTAATTTCAATCGCTTCTATTGTTCTTGCGGTGTCCTGATTTTCCTGACTTTCAAGTAACGCTTTATTCTGTTGTCTGAGATCAATGATTTCTTCTCGCAGTTCATAATTCTCGGCGAGCAATTCTTCGTACATGACTCCATACATATAGATTAAGACGAAGTAGCTGACGAGGCCGCCAACGAGGATACCGATGATGAATCGCTGCCATTCCGGTCGTTTATAATAAGGAGGGAAGTGCATTTAAGACATCCCTCTCTGTGTGAGCCATTCAATAATCATAATTCCAACTTTAACTCCCCCCATTGCAGAGACGATGAGGAGCACTTGTTTTACAAGGTCAAAGGTGGAGCCATCGAGTAAGCCTCTTTCTACATTGGCGATCGCATCGAATGTTCCGCCGATTGCCGCCACAATTGCCCAAATACGCAATTTGTCCGCGATTCTTGTCATGGATGATAACGGAGCTTCCCCAGTTGCGAAGTCTCCGATACTACCGATAACGGAACCGCCAAGAATAACACCGAAAGCAATGAAAAAACAATGGATAAATGCTGCGAAAAACCGTTCCTCCATGAAGCACTTCACCCCTTTTAGCATGTCCTTTATTATTTTATGAATAGATGTTTCTGATTATGAACCCTTGTAACAATCACGGAAAAAAACACGTAACCGTATGCTTGTTCTTATATTATTGCTATAATAGAAAGTAATGAAAAGAAGGTGGGATTGTATGGCTTACATACATTTACAAGTTAGAAGCGGCTACAGTCTTATGAACAGTACAATTACCATTGATAAATTAATAAATAAAGCGAAGGAATTACAATTCCCTGCACTTGCTTTAACGGATGAGGGGGTACTGTACGGAGCTGTCTCCTTTTACCGTGCATGTATGCGTGCAGGCATTAAACCGATACTTGGTTTGATCGTACCACTCTTAGCGGATGAACAAGGAACAATTACGAATCTTACATTACTTGCGAAGGATTATACCGGATATCATCAATTGATGCGTTTAAGCACACTCCTTCAAGTGGAAGATAAAGCGGCACTTTCTACGGAAGAAATTAGAGAGCAAGCAACCGGATTAATTGGGATTATTCCGGTTCAAGATACGAAGCTTCGTTCAATGCTGGGTGATAATAACTTTCAGGATGTAAAGGATTATTTGCAATCATTTGAAGAGCTGTTTGGAAAAGAAGATTTTTATATTGGTGTCGAACAAAGTGGGATAACTGCTTCATTATTAAAAGCTTACGCAGATACATACCCAACGAATATTACTGTCATTACAGATGTTCATTATCTCGAGGAGAAAGACGTCTATAGCTATGATTGTCTTCTTGCGATGAGAAGTGGCAGGCAGTGGAATATGCAATTATCAACTCCTGAGCTAAAAGGTAAGCATTTACGTACCGAGCAGGAAGTGGAACTTGAACTTGGGGAGCTTTTTCCTGAAGCAATCCATGAATCAGAGAAAATCGCTGCGAAATGCTCGGTTGAAATGGACTTTACAAAACGCTATCTCCCGACGTTTCCGCTCGAGGGAGTGACGGATGCACATACTTATTTAAAAGAACAATGTATGTTGAAGTTGAAAGAGAAATACGACGAACCAACGAAAGAAATTAAAGAACGCCTGGCTTACGAGTTATCTGTTATCAAGACAATGGATTTCAGTGACTATTTCCTTATAACAGCAGATATTATTGCATATGCCAAACAGAAAGGGATCGTTGTCGGCCCTGGCCGTGGTTCTTCAGCTGGTTCACTCGTCGCATATACGCTCGGGATTACGGATGTCGATCCGATAAAGTATGATTTGCTGTTTGAACGTTTCCTGAATCCGGAAAGGCAGACGATGCCAGATATTGATATTGACTTCTCCGATGAAAGACGCGATGAAGTCATTGCATATGTCAGAGGAAAATATGGTACGGGGCATGTGGCACAAATTATTACGTTTGGTACATTTGCGGCAAGGTCATTAATAAGAGAATTAATAAAGACACTTGACGTGGAACAACAAGATGCCCGATTTATTTTAAAGGAAATCGGCTCTCAGCCGTCGAATTCTATAGTAGAGATGATGAAAGGTCTTCCTGAGCTAGCAGCGTATATTAAGCAATCCACTAAATTAAAACTATTATTCCAGGTAGCGATAAGCTTGGAGGGGCTCCCGCGTCACATCTCAACCCATGCGGCCGGTGTAGTTATTAGTGAAAGGCCATTACTTGAGCATACTCCGCTTACAACAGGGGCAGGGGAGACCTATTTAACCCAGTTTGCCATGAATGACCTGGAAGCAATCGGCTTATTGAAGATGGACTTTCTTGGCTTGCGGAATTTGTCTTTGCTCGAAAGGGTCGTTCAATCTGTAAATTATGTGAGAAAGGGACCGCTTCGTTTGGAAGCAATTCCTGTTTGGGACAATCGAACGTTTCAAATCCTTCGAGAAGGCCGAACGAATGGAGTCTTCCAATTGGAATCTGAAGGGATGAAGCGGGTGCTGAGAGAATTACAGCCGACAGACTTTGAAGATATCGTTGCGGTCAATGCGCTTTACAGGCCAGGTCCAATGGATTTCATACCGACTTATATCGCAAGGAAAAATGGAGAGCAGGCTACTTCATATCCGCATCAAGACCTGAAGCCAATTTTGGAATCAACTTACGGGGTACTCGTCTATCAGGAACAGATTATGCAAATTGCCAGCCGGATTGCCGGGTTCAGTCTAGGTGAAGCAGATATTCTGCGACGAGCTGTCAGTAAGAAAAACCATGCAGCAATGGAAGAAGAGCATCAAGCCTTTACCCAAGGCTGTATGAGCAATGGTTATACGATGCAAGTGGCGGAGGAAATCTTCAGTTGGATTGTTCGTTTTTCCAATTACGGATTCCCCCGAAGTCATGCAGTTGCTTATAGTAAAATTTCGTATCAATTAAGTTATTTGAAAGCAAATTATCCTGCGAACTTTTTTGCTGAAATTTTAAGTGCCGCTCGGAATCAGCAAGATAAGATTCAACTTTACTTAAAAGAGATGAGTGAGATGGGTCTGGAACTTTTGCCGCCATCGATTAATCAGAGCTTTGGTAAGTACTCGGTGGAAAAGGGGCAGATTCGCATGGGTCTTCACTCGATTAAAGGGATTAGCAGGGATGCGATCTGGGCTATTATTGAAACACGGAGGAAAGCACCGTTTAAGAATCTGTTTGACTTTTGCTTAAGGGTACCGACTGAGACTGTGAAGCGTTCGACGATTGAAAATTTGATTCTTGCCGGTGCCTTTGATGATCTATATGATAATCGCGCAAGTTTGCTTGCTTCCATTGATCAGGCGATGGAACAAGGCGAATTATTCCGCGAGTTCTATGACCAGCCGAATCTTTTCGAAAATCAGCTCAGCTTGGAAGGGAAATATGTAGAAATAGAAGACTTCACGGTAGCAAAGAAGCTTCAGGATGAGAAAGAATTACTTGGGATGTATATTTCCAGTCATCCACTTAAAAATTACCGAACTCGGCTTCGTGCAAGTGGTTACTTGCAACTTGCTGCATTAAAGCATGTTCTCCGGAAGAATGAAACGAAAATTGTTGTAATTGTGCAGGAGATTAAACAAATTCGAACGAAGCGTGGTGAACAGATGGCATTCCTTGTGATTGCAGATGAACAGGATACGTTAGACGCAGTTATCTTTCCGGATACTTATAGAGAAGTAAAGCGCTGGCTCGAGGAAGAACAGCTTATAACGATTACCGGCAGGGCAGAAGAGAGGAACGGGCGTTTACAATTTGTGGCTCAGGAGATGGAGCTTTTTAAGGAAGAAGAATTGGAACAAGCATCTGGAAAAGTTATTTTTATCAAATCGACGGAGGAGACCAATCCTGAAGCACTCAACGTAATTGATCAAGTCGCTAAAGAGCATCCAGGAAGTGCACCAATTATTCTATATAACGAAGTACAAGACCAATCCTATAAATTAAAGGAAAATTATTTCCTTTATCCAACTCACGCAAGTTTAAACAAGTTAAGAGATTTTTTCGGAAAAGACAATGTCGTAATGAGAAAAGCATAGTCTGTTGTGATGCTTTACAGATGTTTCTCATTTGATATAATATAGAAGTTGCAGGTGGTCAGACCACTAAAGCGTACAGTCAGCCGTCTGAATATGGGAATATTTAAAGGGGAGAATATAATCATGGCAAATCTAAGAGATGAAGCATTACATATGCATAAAGTGAATCAGGGTAAGATTTCGGTTGAATCAAAAGTTCCGGTGAACGATGCAAAAGATTTAAGTCTTGCCTATTCACCAGGCGTAGCGGAGCCTTGCAAAGAAATTTACGATCGCACATCTCGCGTCTATGACTACACGATGAAGGGGAATATGGTTGCTGTTGTCAGTGATGGTTCAGCAGTTCTCGGGCTCGGCAATATTGGACCTGAAGCTTCACTTCCTGTTATGGAGGGGAAAGCAGTATTATTTAAGAGCTTCGCAGGGGTAGATGCGTTTCCGATTTGTTTAGCAACTCAAGATGTTGACCAGATTGTCAATACGGTAAAACTTCTTGAGCCGACATTCGGCGGGGTTAACTTAGAAGATATTGCGGCACCAAACTGCTTCATCATTGAAGAACGCTTGAAGGATGAAACAAATATTCCGATATTCCATGATGACCAGCATGGAACAGCAATTGTTACGGTTGCAGGCTTAATTAATTCCTTGAAGCTTGTCGATAAGAAACTTAAAGATATTAAAGTCGTATTAAGTGGGGCAGGGGCTGCAGGTATTGCAATTGCCCGGTTACTGGAGAGCTTTGGTGTACGCAATATGGTGATGACGGATTCCCGCGGGGCTATTTATGACGGCAGAAGCTATGGAATGAATGAAATTAAAGAAATGGTCGCTCAGTTTACGAACCTTGATAAGTTGGAAGGTACACTCGAGGATATGCTGGAGGATGCCGATGTATTTATTGGTGTTTCTGTTGCCGGGGCTCTGACAGAAAAGATGGTAGCAAAAATGAATAGAGATCCCATTATCTTTGCCATGGCAAACCCGGATCCGGAAATTATGCCGGACGAGGCGAAGAAGGCTGGTGCTAAAGTGATTGGAACCGGTCGTTCTGACTTCCCGAACCAAGTAAATAACGTATTGGCATTTCCAGGGATTTTCCGGGGAGCGCTTGAAGTACGTGCAACAAGAATAAATGAAGCGATGAAGGTAGCAGCAGCGGAAGCAATTGCTTCTCTAATTTCGGATGAAGATTTGAATGAGGATTATGTGATTCCTGTAGCATTTGATGCACGTGTGGCACCAATTGTAGCAAAAAGTGTTGCAAAAGCAGCAATGGAGTCTGGTGTAGCCCGTATCCAAGTCGATCCAGAAGAGGTAGCAGAGAAGACGAGAGAGCTCGCAGGAAACTACGAATGATGAGATGAAGAAGCTTAGGAAGGGATAGATGTTTAAGGTGTCAAATTCTTCGAAACCAAAAGTATATCAAGGCGTGCTCGAGGAATTACGGGCTTATATTAAAGACAATCATCTATTACCCGGTGATAAATTGCCTTCGGAACGAGAGTTAGCCGATAAATTACAAGCAGGCCGATCTTCCATCAGGGAAGCATTACGTGCGCTTGAGTTGTTAGGGCTGATTGAAACCCGTCGCGGGGAAGGAACATTTTTAAGAACCTATCAATCATTACAATCTGTGGAATTATTATCTTCATTCATTTTATTAGCAGATAGGACGAAAGATGAACTCCTTCAAGTAAAAGCGATGATTGAAAAAGAAGCGGTGAAGTTAGCATGCCCAAAATTGGACGAGACGGCACTATTAGAATTGGATGCTTCGGTTAGCAAGGAAATAACACGAGAAGAAAAGCATATGATTTTTTTCTCTTACTTATTTAAAAAAGCGAATAATCAATTATTGCTAAAAATTTGGATGATGCTTGAAGAATTTTCAAGCTCCCTTCCTGTAGCTTATTATGGTAAAACTTTTTATAACCAATTAATGGAACTATTGTCGAAAAAAGATTGTTATGCGATAGAAGCATTATTTGAACAGCAAGATCATCAATTATATGATTAATTCCGAATAGCTTACAGAAAATAACAGATTTTTCGTCGTGGTTAAGCTATAGTAGAATAGATATACTATGCACGCTGTTAGAAAGAAGGAGGTATGATCTTGCTAAAAGATATATTTGGCAAGCGCAGACGATATGCATCGATACCAAGTGAACAGGGGAAAATGGACGTTCCGGAAGGTCTCATGCAGAAATGTAAAGGATGTAATAAAATCTTTTACACAAAAGAAGTGAAGAAATCCCAACACGTCTGTACGAACTGCGGCTACCATCATCCACTTGCCGCTTGGGAGCGGATTGATAGCCTCTTTGATGAAGATACATTTATGGAATGGGATGCGGGCATCACATCTGCAAACCCGCTAAACTTCCCGGATTATATAGAAAAACTGGAAAAAGATCAGCAGAAAACGGGTTTAAATGAAGGTGTTGTAACGGGAAAAGGTTTGATTGACAGCCAACCGACTGCCTTTGCAGTAATGGACTCGAATTTCCGGATGGGAAGTATGGGTTCAGCAATCGGTGAGAAAATTGCCCGTGCGATTGAGAATGCGAGAAAAGAAGCGATTCCGTTCATTATCTTTTCTGCTTCAGGAGGCGCAAGAATGCAGGAAGGTGTTCTTAGCCTTATGCAAATGGCGAAAACTTCAATTGCTATTAAACGATTCAGTGATGCTGGCGGATTGATGATTTCTGTTATGACCCACCCGACAACAGGAGGAGTGTCTGCAAGCTTTGCATCTATCGGCGATTATAATTTTGCGGAACCAGGTGCGTTAATCGGCTTTGCAGGTAGACGAATTATAGAGCAAACAATCAGGGAAAAACTGCCTCAAGATTTCCAAACCGCTGAGTTTCAGCTAAAGCATGGACAGTTAGATAAAGTTATTCACCGAAAAGATATGCGGAATACCCTTTCCCAGTTGCTGAAGCTGCATCAGAAGGGTGGAGAGTAAGAAATGAAGCAAGTATTAGATTTTGAAAAGCCGGTAGTCAATTTAAGGGACAAAATTGCCGAGCTGAAAAAGATTACACAAGATAGTGAAATGGATTTAACCGATGAAATTTCAACCTTGGAAGAAAGGTTAAAAGTATTGGAAGATGATATATACGGTAACTTAAAACCGTGGGAACGGGTGCAGATGGCGAGACACGGAGACCGTCCAACGACACTTGATTATATCGGGCTCCTCTTTACTGATTTCATCGAATTTCATGGTGATCGTTTATTTGGTGATGATGCTGCAATTGTTTCTGGTATTGCTTTTTATAAAGATAAGCCGGTTACCATTATCGGCCATCAGCGCGGGAAGGATACGAAGGAAAATATCCGCCGTAACTTCGGGATGCCTCATCCGGAAGGGTACCGGAAGGCATTACGTCATATGAAACAAGCAGAGAAATTTAAGCGACCAATTATTTGTTTTATCGATACGAAGGGAGCTTATCCCGGGAAAGCTGCAGAAGAACGGGGACAAAGTGAGGCAATTGCAAGAAACTTAATGGAAATGGCTGGCCTTACTGTTCCGATCGTCTGTATTGTCATCGGAGAAGGCGGTAGCGGCGGAGCGCTTGCGCTTGGAGTTGGAGACCATATTCATATGCTCGAGAATTCAACTTACTCTGTCATATCGCCTGAAGGGGCAGCAGCGCTTCTTTGGAAAGATGCAAGTTTAGCAAAACATGCGGCAGAAACGATGGGAATCACTTCCTATGATTTGAAAAAACTTCAGGTTGTTGATGAAATTATTCCGGAACCGCGAGGTGGAGCCCATCGTGACGTTGATGAACAAGCAAAATTCATCGATACAGTCCTATCTAAATCCCTTAAGACCTTAGCTACATACGATGAAGAGGAGTTATTGGAAAAAAGATGGGAAAAATATAAACAAATTGGTGACTATACAAATCGATAAGAAATGAGCGGTGCTTTGTCTTTTTAGTGACAAGCGCCGTGTTTTTTGGCAGAAAGATAAGTATAAAGCCTTACTTACTGCATAAGTGCAACGAAGTCATTCGCCGAAAAGTATTGGCGAATGCTAGTTTTCTAATCATTTCGCGGTGAAATAATTGCTATTTTACCGCTTTTTATTTATCTTTAATGTAGTGAGGTAAAATGATACAGGGTATATGAAAGTAATAGTACAGTTTTTCCTTGCTTGAGAATTGATGTAAAAGCTGAAATCAAGCTTGTACTAATAAAACCTATATTTGAGGTGAAGAAGATGAAACGAATTGGAGTTCTAACAAGTGGCGGCGATGCGCCGGGAATGAATGCTGCAATCCGCGCTGTCGTTCGAAAAGGAATTTATCACGAATTGGAACTGTATGGCATCAAGTACGGTTACCAAGGATTGATGGAAGGCCGTATCGAAAAAATGGAAATCGGTTCTGTTGGTGACATTATACAGCGAGGCGGAACAATGCTTTATTCAGCCCGAAGTGATGAGTTTAAAACGAATGAAGGTCAGGAAAAGGCAATTGAGCAATTGAAGAAGTTTGGAATTGAAGGCCTCGTGATTATCGGCGGTGATGGAAGCTTCCTCGGTGCAGATGCACTTACAAAAAAAGGCTTCCCTTGTATTGGTGTTCCAGCCACGATTGATAATGATATTAAGGGCACGGATTTTACAATCGGTTTTGATACTGCATTAAATACCGTTATTGAAGCAATCGACAAAATCCGTGACACAGCTACTTCGCATGAGCGTACCTATATCATTGAAGTAATGGGTAGAGATGCAGGAGACCTGGCATTGTGGGCAGGACTTGCCGGAGGAGCGGAAAGCATCATTATTCCAGAGGATACAGAGGATTTTGAAACAATAGTTGACCGTTTGAAGCGTGGTCACCAACGTGGGAAGCGGCATAGTATTATACTTCTCGCTGAAGGGGTAGGCAGCGGTTTTGAATATGGTCAAAGAATAGAAGAGGCGACACAACTGGAAACGCGTGTGACTGTTCTCGGTTATATTCAACGGGGCGGCTCACCTACTGGAGCAGACCGCGTGCTTGCAAGCAGGCTCGGTGCTCGTGCAATCGAGCTTTTAATGAAAGGGAAAGCGGGTAGAATGGTTGGTATAGAGAACAATCAGCTTGTTGACTATTCTATTAGTGATATCTTTAACAAACCAAGTACAGTTCATGAAGAAATGTACAGTTTATCAAAAGAATTATCGATATAGCTTAAAACAAGGAGGAATTACATTGAGAAACACAAAAATAGTATGTACAATTGGTCCTGCTTCTGAATCGGTGGAAACATTAGAGCAATTGATGGATGCAGGGATGAACGTAGCAAGATTAAACTTCTCCCACGGTGACTATGAGGAGCATGGTGCCCGTATTAAAAGCATCCGTGAAGCTGCAGCTAACCGAAATAAAAATGTTGCAATTTTATTAGATACAAAAGGTCCGGAAATCCGTACAAACCAATTCAAAGATGGAAAAGCTGATATCCAAGCCGGCAGTACCGTTTATATCGCAATGGATGAGGTTGAAGGAAATGCAGAGCGATTTTCTGTTTCCTATCCTGGATTGATCAATGACGTTGCGGTTGGTTCGAAAATTTTACTTGATGATGGATTAATCGAACTTGAAGTTGTTTCAATCGATAAAGAAAACAATGAAATTGCAACAAGAGCTTTGAACTCTGGAGAAATTAAAAATAAAAAAGGTGTAAACGTACCAAACGTATCGTTGAACCTTCCGGGCATGACGGAAAAAGATAAAGAAGATATTATTTTCGGTATTAAAAATAATGTTGATTTCATTGCACCATCCTTTATCCGTCGTGCATCTGATGTACTTGAAATTCGTCAAGTACTGGAAGAACATCTTGGCAACCGCATTAACATCATTCCTAAGATTGAAAACCAGGAAGGTGTAGACCGTATTGATGAGATATTAGAAGTAAGTGACGGTCTTATGGTTGCTCGTGGGGATCTTGGTGTGGAAATACCAGCTGAAGATGTGCCACTTGTACAGAAGGAACTAATCAAGAAATGTAACCTTGCTGGTAAACCGGTCATTACAGCTACACAGATGCTTGATTCGATGCAGCGTAACCCGCGCCCTACACGTGCAGAAGCTTCCGACGTGGCGAATGCGATTTTTGACGGAACTGATGCCATCATGTTATCTGGTGAAACAGCAGCAGGTATGTATCCTGTTGAATCGGTACAGACAATGAATAACATTGCTTTAAAAACAGAATCTGCACTTCAGCATAAAAATATTTTAAGCGAGCGCTCCAAGCTTGTTGAAATGACGATTACAGAGGCTATTAGTCAATCCGTAACGCATACGGCGATGAACTTGGATGTTCAAACCATAATTACTCCAACAGAAAGCGGGCATACAGCACGAATGATTTCTAAATATCGTCCAAAACAGACGATTTTAGCTGTTACGTTCAATGAACGGGTAAACCGTCAACTCGCTCTTGTTTGGGGAGTCTACCCAGTTCTTGGTGAAAAGACAAGCACTACCGACGAAATGCTAGATGTGGCAATTGAGCGTGCATTATCATCCGGTATTTGCAGTCATGGTAATCGTGTAATTATTACAGCAGGTGTTCCGGTTGGTGAAAGTGGAACAACGAACTTATTAAAGGTCCATATTATTGGTGATGTTCTTGCAAAAGGTCAGGGAATCGGCCGCCAGAGTGCTTATGGTAAAGCAGTAATTGCCCGTAACAATGAAGAGGCTATCCAAAAAGTTTCTTCCGGTGATATTCTTGTTACCCATGGAACAGACCGTGATATGATGCCAGCAATTGAAAAAGCAGCAGGACTTATCACTGTAGAAGGCGGATTAACTTCCCATGCGGCAGTAGTCGGCTTAAGCTTAGGAATTCCTGTTATCGTTGGAGTGGAGAATGCTTTAGAACTGTTGAAAGATGGTCAAGATATAACAATCGACGGTACAAAAGGCGATATTTACGATGGCCACGCAAGCGTATTGTAATTTTTATTAAAGTAATGAGGCTGGGACAAAACCCCAGTAAATAGAAAATCGCTTCGCGCAAAAAGCGTGAAGCGATTTTCTATTTACTCTTATTTTACTCAACAAAAAGGACACCTTTTGATAAAATTAAAGTTACCACAACA
>NZ_JAKNRA010000025.1:0-19514 GCF_022213125.1 Oceanobacillus alkalisoli
CAGCTTGAACCCTTTCATCCAATGTGTGTTTCATTACTTTCTCAGACATAATAAAAACTCCCTTTATAGTAGTAGAGATCTTTTATTATTTCTCTGTCTACTATAAAGGGAGCATATCACTGACCCCGTGTCCCGGTTCGACTAAATAATCGGGTAATATTCTTCATATCGTGGATGATAATAATAGGGTGGTCTTGGGCAGATAAAGGGCATGGTAAATGTTTGTGGATTATCATTATATAGTAATTGCACTTTTTTATCGGAATGATTGATTAGTAATAACTTCACTTCAGGATTATAATAATTCAAGCAATATCATCCTTTCATTCTTCACTCTTTTATTCTATTCAATTCCCTTCCGGAGTGAGCCCGTATGAACAATAATTTGCACGTCACGGACGGTGACCATGCACTTTAGCGGGATGGAAAACATAACGTGGGACAAATGACTATTCTAATAAGGAGGTCACTATGTCTCAAGACAAGCAAAATAATAGCAATAAGCACGATTATCCCATGCGCCCCAATTACGGAAAAATAACGAAATACGAAGAAATCCCGATTACAGTTCCCGAACAGCGGCAGTTACGGCAACCCGGTGTAGAGAAACTAATGGTTCCAAGGCCAATTATCGAAAATCCAAATTATAAAGGCAGTGCTAAATTAAAAGAAAAAGTATCGCTTATCACAGGTGGTGATAGTGGAATGGGGGCAGCCGCCGCCATAGCTTTTGCCAAAGAAGGAGCAGATATTGCGATTGCCTATTTAGATGAACATGAGGATGCAAATCGGACAAAGAGGAGAATTGAAGAGCTTGGACAGCGTTGTTTATTACTGCCCGGTGACTTGAGGGAAAAGGAGCAGTGTATCGAAATTGTAGAAAAAACGATTCAAAAATGGGGACAGCTTGATATTTTATGTAACCATGTGGGAATTCAATTTCAACAATTGAGCTTGCTTGATATCTCCGATGAACAATTTGATGATACGTTTAAAGTAAACATTTATTCTCACTTTTTCACGACACGTGCAGCACTTCCTTACTTAAAGGCTGGAAGCTCCATCATTAATACATCTTCTGTTGTGGCATACGATGGGAATGATCAATTAATCGATTACACAGCGACGAAGGGAGCTAATATTGGGTTTACCCGAGCGCTTGCAAATAGTTTGATTGATCAGGGCATCCGGGTGAATGCCATTGCGCCAGGACGGATTTGGACGCCACTCATCCCAGCAAGCTTCTCGGCAGATGAGGTGACATTAGCGGGTAATCCGATGCAACGTCAAGGACAGCCATTTGAAGTTGCACCAACGTTTGTTTATCTTGCTTCGGATGATTCACGTTTTGTGACAGGGCAAACACTTCATGTGAATGGTGGGCAATGGATGTCATCGTAGAAAAAAGCTGCTGCATTAAACAAGAAGCCTTTGAGGAGGAGGCTTCTTGTTTTTTAGAGCTTAGATTATAAGAAATAAAGGAAGACTAGGGGAACGGGCAGGAAAAATGCAACCGATACAAAAGATTGCGGCAACTCTAATCAAATCTTTTTTCAAAGTTACACCGCCCGATTCACGAAATTACAGTTAACACAATTAAAAATGCACTTCTATACAACGTTCGGCAAACTCCAGTACTTCTTCTGAAATCGGATATAGTCCAGTTTCTTCAGCAGGCAGTTTTCTTATCTCCCAAAACTTTTCCATCAGTTCGGTATCGCCTTGAAAGTTTTCATTTGTTAGCTCGATTAATTTCAAGGCAACATCCAACCCTTCGTCGGATTCAGGCTTCCTACCGTATTTAATACACCATTCGATTCTCTGTAACACAGCAATGTATTGTTGGGTTATTTCGTCATTATTGCTGAGATTCGGTATGATTTCCTGCAAAAAATTTCTTTCATCTTCTTGAAAATAATCGATCCATTTTTTGCTGCTGTTATCTGAATTTCGAACAAGCCGGGAAACATGTTCCCATGAAAATGATTCCTCCAAATCAATCATATGAATCAATGAGGTTGTGTTGGAAATACTTGCTTGCAGCTTCGAGAGTTCTTCCTGTAAGTAATTGTAATGGGAGACAAGAATTTGTCTATAGGATAGTTCATCTAAAATGTCGCGAATATTATCCAGTGGAAGGGAAAGTGATTTTAAAATGATTATTTTTTCTAAAGTAAAAAGGTCATCCTCCGAATAATAGCGCTTCCCATTATCATCTTTAAAACTAGGGGTCAGCAGGTTGATCTGATCATAATAACGAAGCGTACGCACAGATATATTTCGTTGCTTGGATACTTCCCCAGTCGTCCAGCGTTTCATCAAATTCCTCCCATTCATGCTTGCAGGTTACGTAGCGTCATCTAATATAGTTGAATTATATCATAATCAGGAAGAGGGATGAGGATGCAATTACAGCAAATGAACTGGAAAAAGCATGACTATTGGGGTTGGAAAGAATTCGTATTATTAATGCTCGTTGAATTTGGATTGATACTTGGAGTGGTCAAACCTTTTATTCAACCAATCTATTCCAACCTGTTTGAGAATGACTTATATTCGGGTACTTTATCTGGCTTAACAATGGCTATCATATTAATATTAAGTGTTTATTTTATCGCACTCCGGCCAAGGAAACTTACCTGGAAAGAAGTTGGGATCGAACCATTTGCTGCGAAGGATTGGAAAATGATTCTTGTTTATTCGGCAGTCTTTATGGTTGGTGCTGTAGTCATTATGACTCTTACAAGTTTGATCGGAAATACATGGGAAAATGAGAAAACAGATGCGATGCAGCAAAACAGGAGTTTCTTCATGCTTGCCATTGCTTTTATTTCCGCGGCAATTATTTCACCAATCTATGAAGAGATTTTTTACCGTGGGTTTATTTATCGCTGGCTACGAACGCGCATCGGTTTGGTTGGAGCTATCTTGCTCAGCTCGATTATTTTTACCGTTGTCCATATTCCAACCTACAATGCGATGCCGGTAAACTTCTTGGCTGGAATTATCTTTGCTTATGCTTATGAACGATCGGGTTCAATTTGGCCTGCGGTTCTTATTCATGGGATAACGAATGGTGTAATGGTTTTATTGGCGAGTTTGTAAAATTTTTTAAAACAGTAAAGTAAAAGTGAGACTTCATCTTCATCAAAATCGTAATATTTAGCAAGTAATTACCAGCATGAACAGAATAAAAAGGGAGCGCAGAAAATGGTTAAAAAACTTCCGATGGTATTATTTACGTTAATATTAGCTATCGCTGTAATTTTAATCGCAGCGAGACATCCAACAGGCCCTAATACTGTTTCATATGAAGAACCTTTTGGTTTGTGGCTGTCTATTGGAATGGTCATTATTCTTTTTTTACCGGGACTGATTTTAGCTTTATTCAAAAACCGGACTGCCAATATGATATTAATCGTATTCCAAGCATTTGTAGCAATTGTATTTCTAGGGATGATGCCAATCGGATTTATTTTCCAGGGGAGTATTGGGGTAAGTGTTATTGCACTTCTAGGAACACTAGTCAGTATTGCAAGCATTGTAATAATAGCGAGAACTGGATTGAGGCGGGAAGGTTAAGTTACTGAGGCTTGTCAACGTCCTTTTCTGTAAGATGGACTGACTTTCTAACCACAGATGGGGAAAAAGCTGACCGGAACCGTGATCAAGAATTTATCGATGATATTTCGGCGACATCAGATATCGTTACATACTTGTAAAAAGGCTGGAAAATCTTGATACACTCCATGACTTAGACGAGTGGGTTTTAATAAAGCAGGTATCTATTCGGGGAGAAAACCATTTGGTTATGGAAGCAATTGAAAGACAGGTAGCACATTATGCTTATCATGTTGGTCAAATTGTCTATATTGGTAAGCAATTGAAAGGTGTAAACTGGGAGAGTTTAAGTATTCCTAAAGGAAAATCAGAGGAATATTTGAAGGAAATGCTTAAAAAGCAAAAAGGAAATTAATCTTTATATGTTGAAATTAAGTTTTTTACTTCTGTAACAGAATAATTTATGCTAGTTTATTCTTCTGGTAGGGTGGAATTCACCTATTGGATATTTAGCTGGATTTTGTCTGGTAGGGCATCTCCCACGAGACAGTTTCACGGATTTCTAGCTGATTTTGTCTGACAGAACTCTTCTATGAGACAGCTTCATAAATTCCTATCTGGATTTGTCTGATAGAACTCTTCTCTAAGACAGTTTCACGGATTTCTATCTGGATTTGTCTGATAGGACTCTCCCATGAGGCAGCTTCACAAACTCAGAGTTAATTGTGTCTCATAAAATGTCCGCCTGCGAAGTCATAATTGCTAGGACACCCTTTAATAAAATATTAAGTACAACTCACTATGAGTAGTGAATTTAATATAACTATTGGTTATCAGTTCGTATAACAACTATATATTGTATTTATCAGATATTGTTTAGTAAGATGAAACTAACGGTAGATATTGAAAATATATGGAGGAATTCACATGATTATTGGTCTGCATCACGTACAAATTACCATTCCAACGGGGATGGAAACGGAAGCGAAAAACTTTTACTGCAACGTGTTAGGGTTGTCTGAAATTGAGAAACCAGAAGCTTTGCAAGGACGCGGAGGATTTTGGCTAAAAGCAGGAGATAGAGAAATACATGTCGGAGTAGAAGAAGGATTTGATCGAACGAAAACAAAAGCACATGTAGCTTATCAAGTTCTCGATATCGATTATTGGAGAAATGTTATAAAACAAAATAATGTTGAAATTGTAGAAGCGATAGCTCTTCCTAATCATAAACGGTTTGAATTTAGAGATCCTTTTGGGAATAGGGTGGAGCTTACACAGGTAGTGCAGCAGGAGGAAGAGTCGAATAGATAAAGAATTAAAATGAATCAATCCATTTAGTTGAGAACTGTTATCATTTAGTGTATATTAAGCAGTAACAATCTATCTAATGGAGCGAGGAGAATATGTCATGCAAATATATTGGACGAAAATAAATAAGATTGTTGAAGAAACGCCCGAGGTTAAAACGTATTTCGTCGACTGTCCGGAAGGCCTTACATGGGAGGAAGGTGCCCATATCCACTTGGCATTAGAAGGTTTTAATGCCGGAGATAAACCAAACCGCAGTTTAATCCGCCACATGTCCATCTCCACTTTACCACAGGAAAATTCAATCGGGATCACGACACGCATTAAAGAACAGTGCTCGGAGTTTAAAGAAAATTTAAGAGCGCTCAAAATCGGTGATGAAGTTGCGATATTCAAGATTCATTCGAATGTACCGCTTAAAAGGGAAGATAAAAATGTCTACCTGCTGTCATCGGGTGTCGGGCTGGCAACATTCAGACCGCTTGTGCTTGATTATTTCGAGCGTGCTGATAACGTCAATCAAATGCATTCCTTAAACATTGATTCATCAAGAGATTTCCTATTCCCTGATATTTTTGAATCTGTCGCTGATAAGAAGTTCACCTCACAGTTCGTCGATAATCGTAAAGACTACTATGAAGAAGTGAAAAATCTTGCTGCAGACAAGGACGGACTATTCTATGTTGTCGGTAGTGACGAATTTTTAAAGCAGAGCATTGAAGTTTTGCAAGAGCAAGGTGTTAAGCCAGAACAGATTATGCTCGATAAGCATAAACAACAACGTCCTGAGTTTTTGTCAGTTGATGTGTCCGTTTAAGGAATGAGCTATTCCCTATACTGGCGTTCTCGAAACGATTGGGAATTACACTCGAATTACAGACTAGGCTTTTAAATGATAACGTAACAAGGCTTGGAGGTCGAATCTCCAAGCCTTGTTTCCATTTCTGCTATTATAATTCTTTCGCAAACTCCAAGAAATAATCCAGTGCTTGCTGATTCCCAAGCGATCCTTTATTTACAACGCGTTCTGCCGACTGTCCCATCAGAATCTTCTTCACAGGCACTTCCAGCTTCTTGCCATTCAACGTTTTCGGCAAGTCTGGTGCAACGTAAATTCCTGTTGGAACATGACGCGGGGAGCAATAATCCCGAATCTGTTTCTTAATACTTGCCTTCAACTCCCTAGTAAGCTCGTATCCTTCTTTTAAAACGATAAATAATGGGGTGATGGAATCCCCAGAAGGTGACGGGATATCGACGATTAAGCTATCTTCAATTTCCGGAATCTTATCGACGGCACGATATATTTCACTTGTACCAATCCGGATGCCACCTCGATTGATTGTTGCATCCGAGCGCCCGTAGATGACGCAAGTCCCCCGGTTCGTCACTTTAATATAATCCCCGTGACTCCAAATTCCATCATACAAGTCAAAATAACTTTCATACAGACGTGTTCCAGCTGCATCGTCCCAGAAGAAAATAGGCATCGCTGGGAAAGGTTCGGTTAGTACAAGTTCACCGACTTCATCAATATGGGCAAGCCCAGCTTCATCGAAACTTTCCACTTTTGCTCCGAGACCACGGCATTGCAGCTCACCTGCATAGACTGGTAAAATAGGCGCTCCGATGACGAAGGCTGTACAAACATCGGTGCCGCCGCTGACGGAAGCAATCCAGAGATCTGCTTTCACATTATCATAGCACCATTTGAACCCTTCAGGTGGCAGAGGTGACCCGGTTGAGCTAATATTCTGCAGAGCACTTAAATCAAACTTCTCTTTCGGCTTAAGGTCTTCCTTCATGCATGCCGTGATATAGCTTGCACTTGTTCCAAAAAGGTTCATCTTCGTATCTTGGGCAAGCTTCCAAAGTGTATCCGTGGAAGGATATGCAGGGTTTCCGTCATAAAGGATGATCGTTGTTCCCGTAAGCAGACCCCCGACAAGGAAATTCCACATCATCCAGCCGGTTGTGGTGAACCAGAAGAAGCGATCATCTTCACCTAAGTCACAGTGGAAGGTAAGTGCTTTCAAATGTTCGATTAACATCCCGCCTTGACTATGTACGATTGGTTTGGGCGTTCCAGTCGTGCCGGATGAAAATAAAATCCAAAGTGGTTCATTGAATTCGACATGTTCAAATGTTAAGTTTTTTTCTTCTGTGTTTTCAGCAGCTTTTTCCCAGCTGATCGGGCTTTTCAACTTGCTGAAGTCAGCGTCGATTTTTAAATAAGGTATCGTGATGGTTGCTTCAAGGGAAGGGATTTCCGCTTGAATCGATTGGACAGTCTCCAGTCGGTCGAACTCTTTCCCGCCATAGCGGTAGCCGTCTACGGCGAACATAACTTTTGGTTGGATTTGTTTAAAGCGGTCAATGACGCTCTGCGTTCCGAAGTCAGGCGACGCGCTGGACCAGATTGCTCCTAAGCTTGCGGTTGCTAGGAAGGCAACAACGGTTTCATAGTTGTTGGCGCTGTAGCTGACAACCCGATCCCCTTTTTGCACACCGAGTTTCTTCAATGTTTGTTGAATGGCCAAAGTGTCCTCGTATAACTTCCCCCAGCTCACTTCTCTAAGTTCAGGTCGTACTTCAGATGTATAGATAATTGCTGTTTTCTCTGAATCTCTATTTCTGAAAACATGCTCCGTATAGTTGATGGTTGCTCCTTCAAACCATTTCGCACCTGGCATCTGCCGCGCAGAAAGGACGGATTGATAAGGGGTGCTTGACCCGATATCAAAGTATCCCCACATCGCCTCCCAGAATGCTTCCAGTTCGGTGACGGACCAGTCCCATAGTTTGTCATAGCTATCAAATGAAAGCTTGCGATGTTGCTGCAGCCAGACCATGAAGTGGTTCAGGTTGCTGTTTTCTTTTCTCTCTTGTGTTGGTTCCCATAATAATGTGCCCTCTTGAATGCGCTCCATCTGACGACCTCCTTATCGTTATGTGAATTACTACCATTATATGAAAGCGTTTGCTGTGTGTAAAGGAAACCTTCTCCTCATGTATGTATTGAAAAGGGAGTGATCGGGACATGGGCAAGTTGTTACGTGAGGAATCCATTTAAAATCGTGATGTTTTCCATCAGAAATCTTTTTCTCGTAGCTTGCTGGGGTCGGATAAAATCACACTTACGGAAAGTCCAATGGAATGGGCCATGTTGGAATGCTCCTTATAAGGGTTAAAAACGTTGAAGAAATCTTTACAATCACTTGAACTCCTGATCAGCCAACTGTACAAATTCAAACCCTGCTGCTTGTAAAAGCGGAACTGCAGTCTGCACCCCCTCGGCCGTTCCGCTATTTGGCTGGTTCATATGCAATAACGCAATCGATCCTGTCTTCGCATCAAGTAAAGCACGCTCCACTTCTGCAGCAGAGTACGTTGCGCCGGCATCTCCTAAAATATCAAAATTCACGATTTCATATCCCAAGTCGTTGGCAAGTTCGACAGCGACCTCGTCATAATAGGCTGTACCGGAACGGAAGAGCTTCATGTCACGTCCGGTTAACTCCTTTATCGTATCATGATTACCCATGATTTCAGCAAAAACTTCCTCCGCTGAATTGGTTCCCAGAATCCCCCAAGCTTCGGCACCATCAACTGAAAGCGGAGCGTGGGTCGTTCCGTGGTTTTCGATTTGGAAAAGCGGATCGTTTGCGAGATTTAGGAAAATTTCCTGGTTATCAAAAATCCATCGTTCATTTACAAACAGTGTCGCGGGAATCCCTTCTTCACGTAGAAATGTAATCAACGCTTCGTCATAACCGTTTCCGAAGTCGCCACCACACGCATCAAACGTCAGAGCGATTTCTTTTTCACCTGTCACGAATCGCGTCTTCACTCCTGTGACGTTTTCTCCCCATTCGTTAGGCTCGCGCTCATACGCTGTTAAATCAATCTCTGACTCTAATTGTTCTTTAAATTTCACATTGCGCATGGTTTTGGCTACATGATCAGACTCTGAAACAAGCTCATTACAACTCACAAGAAAAATTACGCTTATAAGTAATAGGATATATCTCATTCCATTAACCTCGCATCTTTGTTATTTTGACAAAATTGAGGGAGTTCATTATATTTTATCTAAAGTATAAATCATAAATGGTAACGTCTACCAGTATAACAAGGAGAAGATGGAATGAAAAAGGTATACGGTTTTATAGTGGATGATGAAACGCGTTGTACGCACTATCAAACGAAAAAAGACATTATCGCCATCAAATTTAAGTGTTGCGATAAATACTATCCTTGCTATAAATGCCATGCGGAGGCGGAAGACCATAAGCCGATATTATGGGAGAAGGCGGAGTACGATGAAAAGGCGGTGCTCTGCGGTGTCTGTCGTAAGGAGCATACGATTGATGAATATTTGCAGACGGATCGTTGCTTAAAGTGCGACTCTTTCTTCAATGAAGCTTGTGAATACCATTATCATTTGTATTGGAAACGGGAGTAGAATAAGCGTTATTTGATTGGCAGGGTGCCTCTACTGGATCGTATCATTGTTTCCTCTCTTAATTTGTCCAATAGAGCACCTTCTGCAAAGTCATCATGATTAGGCAAGCAAGTGAAAATGTTTGATTCGAACTTATCAAATCATATCGGACGAAATAAAACGGATGATGAGAGCGAATAAGACAGCCCAGCAGCATAATCGAGTAAAGGTGAATACATACACTTTACGATTCGTGACGTATTTCCACTGGATAATTGCACGAAGTAATTCAGAAGCCCCGAGCATCGCAAATAAAAGATACCAAGGCAGGACAATAGGTCCCTCGGGCATTTGAGCATTTAAAATAATTAAACTAATAAATATGGATAAGATAAAAATAATTCTTATCGTCCAGTCTAATGTTTTGTGCAGGTTATTTACAAATTTGGACGAATAGTATTTTGCTTGTTTTTTCTCTACCTTAAAGAGCTTGCTGAGGATCATATCTGTTCCGGCCAGCGTGATTACAGTGATCGCTACTATAATAATTAATTTGAACCAAAACGTGGAATCCAAGCCATAGAAAGCATCATTCATTTAAAGACCTCCTTCTATATATGTTGATTTTAAGTTTTATACAGCTTGTTCTTTTTGCTGAGATTAACACAGGTGGCCTAAGCAGATTCGCACGCTATCGGAGATTAGCGCGCGATAAGCGTACAAGCTCGCACGTCACTTGGGAATTGCGCATCGTAACACTATAAACTTCGCACGTTGCCCGGGGATTACGCACCATAACAGTATAAACGCGCACGCCACTCAGGAATTGCGCACCGTAACAGTATAAATTCGCACGCCCCCGAGAATAGCAGATGAACTAAACATGCGACTTCTTTAATGCAACTTATTTAGGTAATATCAAGTTAACACATTGAGTTTAATTTTGCTTTGTTTCCTAAATTCAGTTTACATTTCTTAATAAGGATTGTAAAATTTTTCTTTGTGTTCAAATAATACGAAATAAAGGAGGTTGCGCGATGGATACGAAACATACCTATCCAGATTGGGCTGAAGTAATGGAACTAGAGCCAGACGAATTTCCTTTAAGTAAAAAAATCGACAACTAAAAATAATACGGAGTTTGTGTCTTGGGAAAAAGCGATTCAAGAACTAGACTTACCAAACGATACGAAGCTTTAACCAATAAAAAAACTCCTAAAGCCTTCCCCACACCAGCTTTAGGAGTTCATTTTAATCTTTTTTCGAAATAGCCTGTGTCATCTGATGCCAGATAGATCCCTTCGCTTCCTTGCCGCCTTTGATTCGCTCTAAGGCGAGCTGTACTTGCATCCGTACTTCAAACTCTGGATCATTTATTTTTGCCTCAAGGGCAGGAATCGCGCGCTCGTCCCCGACTTCATAGAGGAACATGGCACCTCTCCAGCGGACAATCTGACTTTTATCATCCAATGTTTTCATCATTTCCGGGATTGCTTCTGTAAAACCTAAATCAGATAGACAATCTCCTGCCGTTCGTCTTACGTTTACGGCTTTGTCTTTAAGTGCCTTGTACAGCGATGGCAGTACTTCCGGTTCTTCAATCATGCCGAGATAAGCTGTTGCAAGTCTCCTGACAGATGCCTTTGCATCATCCAACGCTTTATCTAATAGCGGAAGATGTTTGAGGGATGGTTCGATAATTTTATCGAGTGCCGCATAACGCACTTTCCAATCGGGATCATCGAGCACCTCCAATTGCACATCATCATCCGAGTTTTTCTCAAGTTCCGAAGCATCGCGTTCTTCAATCGCAAGTTCGACAAGCTGATTGAGTTTTTCCTTGTCATGAGTAGCGATCAATTCCTCCACTACTTCCTTGCCAATTTCATCACTTTTTCCGTAACGCGGATCTTGTTCGACCCATTTACGTTCGAAAATGAAACTATCCGAGACTGCAGTTGCTTTCATGATTGCTTCCTGGAATGCTTCTGGAAGGCCGAAGCGTTTTTCATCATCCCCGTCTTCGAGTTTTACCTGAATGGGAATGCCTCGGAAAAACTGAACGAACACGTTAATTTGCCCGAAGCTTTGTGTCGGCTCACTTGTTTCTTCCATATGTAAGTCCTCGGGGTTCTCCTCTGCTCCTAGCACTTCACGTACTTGCGGAAGGAGCTCTTCCCATGGAACTTTCGGGGTCCGAGCAAGTGCGATGAAATCAACGACACGGTAAATATTTTTAACTCCATCAATTTGAAAAAGCTCTTTCACATATTCCGGAGCATCTGTTAAGTCATCACTATTTTTATAATTATAACTTTCGTCAGCAGGCAGCTCTTCACTCACATTGATTTTCATGGAGTGGGGGCTTGGTGTCGGTTCAATTGATATAATTCTCACAGTAAAAACCTCCCTCAGACTTTCTCGTAACCCTTACCGGAACCAGTTTTTAATTTTTGAAAGCAGGGTTTCTTCTTTTTCCTCATCTTGCTTTTCTTCTTCTGGTTCCTCTTCTTTAATAAAGATTTCTTCTTTATTAATTGCGTAATCATACGTTAATACAGCACCGATGTCGGTGTCATTCTCTTCGTTTGTGATTGTGGTATAAGAGATGTTGTGTTTTGCAGCGAGTGCTTTTTCTTCTGTTAGAAAACGGTGAGCAACATGGCCATTCATGATTAGCTTTGTACCGGGATGTTGCTGCATCGCTTCGTCCAGTTTTTGAAGACCGGAGTCACTCATGACCTGACCGATTGTAAGGGCGATGACAACCCGTTCGCGCAAGGTACCGAGAAAACGGATTCGCTCTCCCTCTTTCGGAAGACGGACACCGTGAATCCCTTCTGTTATATAGTCATTCACATTTCGTTTACTCATGGTTATTCATCCTTTAAGAGATGTTTTCTTACTTTTAATGTACGTGAAATATCGCTGAAAATCAACTAAAGGCGGTTATATGCATGCGTTCTTCATCATATTAAAAAATCAGGTCTCCACCTCGTGAAGACCTGATTATTGTTATTTATTTTTAATTCTTCGGATGGCAGCTCTATCCCTTGCTTGAGCTTCCCAGTCGTCCGCATCGGCAAATTCCTCAGAAAACTCGACATCCATGCCATCGCTATATTTTAACTGTTGCTTCGGCGTTTGGCTGGATACAGCATTTTTCTTTTTCTTGTGTTCATCTCGACCCATGATTAGCCTCCTCCATGTTTAATGGGGCATTTGCCCTTGGACTTTTCCAAAGCTATTGATATAAATATCCATGTCCTCTTGTTTCAGTTGAGGTACTTGGTAATATTTATTTTTGTTTTGGTATAGGAAAATTTCATATGCCATTTCAATTAGGTTCGGGATACTGTCAGCGAAAACACGGCGCAGAACAGGGTTTGTCGTTTCCAGTGCTGTCGTTGTAAAGTGGGACGCACAGCTTTTTAAATGTCCCATCATAAAACTCGAGTAACTGGAATCATTAATTTCATTCATCGATTGGGCAGGAGTCTTCGGCTGGCTTGCTTCCATGCCATAAATCGTATCATTGCCATATGGCATATTATATGTTTGCGTCTTGACAGCAGGCTCCTGACCAGTTTGCAGGGCATCGATAATCGTATTGTACATTTGGGTCAAATACGATTTCTGTCTGGAGAGAAGCTGCTTTAATTCCGGGTCTTGAATATGCTGCTCGTACATAACGGAATGCTCAAGCGCGCCAACTAAACCATCAATCGCTTCATGGGAATCAAACAATTCATGTCCCCCGTGGCTTATCTCGGCAGGCATTTCGGACGAATCTTTAAAATTTTGATTTTGTGGTTGTTGATTGAACAATTGGATGACCTCCTTCATATTATCGGTATTATTCTCCTCCGATTGAGGAATGTTATGCATGATAATTTTTGCCGTAAGCTTGGTGTTTGTTTTAGGCAGATGATTGGAATTTTGATATGATGGGGGTAGATGAAGAATAAGGGAGTGGATGTTTCGTGAAGGAGAAGCAACCGATTCAGCTGGACGAACGGATTTCATTAATTGATGGTTTTGATATGGACATACCGAGCAGAACGGGTACATATGTCATTCAGGAAGAGGAATTGACGCTTATCGAAGTGGGGCCGAGTCCGTCTGTAAAATATATAAAGCGGGGACTTGAAAACGTAAGAAGATCATTTGCAGAAGTGAAGTATATTATTGTCACCCATGTGCATCTGGATCATGCAGGTGGTGCAGGCTATTTACTTCAGCAATGTCCGAATGCGACGCTGATTGTTCATCCACGCGGCGCGAGACACTTAATTGACCCGACAAAACTTGCGGCGGGAGCGCGGGCCATTTATGGCGACAGTTTCTCGGATATTTATGATCCGATTGTTCCTGTTCCAGCGGACAGAGTAGTGGAGAAATCAGAAGGTGATACACTTAAAATTGGACCTGACTGTACATTGGAATTCTTGGATACACCAGGCCATGCGAAACATCATTTCAGCGTATTTGACCCAGCAAGTAATGGGATTTTTACAGGGGATACAGCAGGCGTCCGTTATGAGCTGTTGCTTCAAGAGGGGATCGAACTATATTTACCGACGACATCACCTAACCATTTTAATCCAAATGATATGCATGCTTCTCTTAACCGCTTTGCGAAAAAAAACGTTGACCGAATTTATTTCGGCCATTTCGGTATGACAGAAAATCCAAAAGAAGCGTTGAAACAAGTAGCGGAATGGCTGAATATTTACGTGGAAATCGCGGAAGAGGTTGTAGATGAGGGTGGCGATTATAATGAAATCGCTCGCAGGGTTTTAAAAAGGATAAAAGAGCATTTGAGAGGCTTAGGCATTCCAGATGATCATGAAGTGTACATTATCATCAACCTGGATGTACAGATAAGTGCGCTTGGGATGATTGATTATTTTCAGAAGATAAAGCAGTGAGAATAGATATGAAAATAGGGTGGATTGAGGCAAATTCTCAATCCACCCTATTTTCATGGTGGCTCCTAAATTAAAATTGGCCGAGGAGCTTCATGATGAATTAGCAAAGAATAACCTTTAAAGAAAAGGAGGTTATTCTTTATGCTTGGACTTATTATTGCAATCATCGCCTTTAACGGGATTGCCTTTATGAGAGTGAAGCGACTCGCTAAAAGTCACATCGTTCATATTTGTACTTTTACGATCCTTTTTCGCGTATCAGTTGACCTCTTGTTGAGTGTGAAATATGGGGCTTATTGGTATTTCGACAGGGAAATTCAATGGTTGGATGTTCCTGCAGTTGCTTTATTATCCCCATCAGCCGCTCTTTTATTTTAAAACGGATATCCATCTCAAACCTCTCGATTAAAGCGTATGTTATATATTCTACTATGGTCCCTAATCATTACGGTTTATGAAGCTTTAACCTTGCTTCCTGAACCGTGGGTTTTTTTCATCATGGGTGGTGGAAATTGAAGTATTCGGCTCTCGTTTACCCAGTATTATTCTGCTTTATATTGCTTTATTATAAATGGATCCGGCAAATAGAGGAGAAAGAGAATAACAAAAGGTTTGACCATTTCTCTAAGGAGTCACGAAAATGAACAATTATAATTATGATAATACAGCGAGACGCTATAAAGCTCATGTAAGTTTATGTGGCACTACGCAGCTCCATCTAAGAAATCCTTATATTATTGCCTGGTGGTCTGCTGCATTCCCGGGGTGTGGTCATTTACTTTTACCCAAGTATTTGAGAGGATATTCGCTTTTTCTCTGGGAGATTATAGTGAACAATATGTCTCATTTGAATCTCGCCATCATGTACTCTTTTACAGGTACCTTTCACATGGCAGGGGAGGTTCTTAAGCGAAGAGTGCTTCTTTTATATTTGCCGGTCTACATTTTCGCTATCTGGGATAGTTACCGGGCAACGGTAGATCTAAACAAAATTTTCATATTAGCTGAACGTGAAAATGCCAATTTTAATTCTTATGCCATTGGCTCGTTGGAGAATAACAAATTGTATAAAAGCGAACAACGAAAGTTTCTTAAGCAAAAGTATCAACAATATCCAATTAAAATCCCGGCATCCCACGAGGTGAAGTAGATTGCAAATTTTTTCTGCTTTTGAGCATTCAACCTATCTTGAGCTCGTGATTACGGCTATAGAGGAATTGGGGATATAGTGAAAATATTCTTGCGGTACCACTTGAAAATCGGATGCAAGAAAGAAAACTATTCGATACACTTCACCGTGCAGATGGAATTAGTTTATTTGATAAGGCAGCCACAATTGGAACAAGTATTGGCTTTGTATTAGAGTGGGGAGCGATTTTTTGAGGATTAATTGGTGGGGCAATCGGATTTACGTTTGGATTTGTGATTGACTACGTTCTTAATAAAGTTGTATATAAAAGAAAGAGGATTTCAAGGGGAAAGTATGCTGGGGTGAATATTAGTGATTAACTGTCCGGATGAACTAGTTGAAAAAGTGGAGCAGCTATTGTGGGATCATCTTGCGTTAGGGGTGGCTAACTTAAAAGGGTAATTTCTGCTGAAGAATCTTGCGAAATTTAAATGAATGGGATATCATCCATTGATTTATGCTATTATTTAGGAATAGAGTGCAACTAAGAAAGTAACTAGATTTTTATACAGAATTTGCAACATTGGGGGAGGCGTATGAATAGAGGTACGAGAATATTTATTTATAGGAAGTTAACTACGACCTTTGTTACGACGGCATTTCTTTCCACTTTTTTCGCTCTTTTCACTTTTAATATTGGCTTTGAAGCGGAATATAATCAAGGAAATCAGTTCCTCGGCTGGTTGTATGTTTATATGTTGTACATCGGATTAATCATCCTTTTATACGGAAATATGGTATCCATGGCGATTGAATATTTGCAGGGGAAATGGTTTCAACAGCATGATTGGTTGTATGTAACGCTTCACGGATTATTTGGATTGGCGAATGGTATCCTGTTTCAAAGTTTACTAGCTGCAGTGTACGGGATGGCAGCTGCTTTTTCTTATGGGATAATTGATAAATGGTTGCACGCAAGAAGTAAAGAGGCTAAAAAGATGAAAGTCATCTTCTTTATACCAGTCGCTGCCATTGTTATTTGCTGGGGTTATTTACAAATCATCTCACCGCCCATGCCGCCATTTACAGCGGAGGATGCCATTCTTGAAGCAACTTCTGGTGAAGATTCGATTACGGAAGGCTTCCCTAGGTATGTTGGACAGCGGGAAGAAAAGATTGAGGATTATCGCGTCATAAAAGAAACAAATGTAGAAAAAGTTGGCAAAGAAACGTATCTTGTTACCTTTACGGAGGCGTGGAAGAAAGGTGATGAGAAAGATGTGGGGGAATTCGCTTATAAAGTGGACCGAAACAGTATAACTGCCCATAGTTTGCAAGGTGCTTATAAGTAGGGTTTGTTAGAAGATTGACCTAACCTCATTCGATGTATGTTTTGACAAAAATACTTGCAGAGCTCTAAGATAGATTTATAGTTATAGCCCAATGTATAAGCTTGAGAATATGGCTCAAGCGTTTCTACCAAGTGACCTTAAATCACTGGACTACATGATACAGAAGTTGCCAGGTGTATTCGTATAAAAAAATATGCCTCCTTCTTTACTCATGTGCGGATAGTCTGGAATTGGTTTCCAGACTTTTTTATTTTTAAAGGAGGCTCATCAATGTATAAACAACATCATGAAATTCATACGGAATTAGCAGAAGTGGCTTTAGGTAAAAGGAAGGCAGAAGTTGTTATCGAAAAAGGGACATTGGTTAATGTTTTAACGAGTGAATTATTGGAGAATCAGAGTATTGCCATATCGAATGGAAGAGTCGCTTATGTTGGAGACGATGTAACACATACGATTGGACCGGATACAAGAATCATTCAGGCAGAAGGAAGATATATTGCACCGGGTTTAATGGATGCCCACATGCATGTGGAAAGTACGATGTTATCTGTGACAGAATTCGCAAAAGCGGCTATGGCAAAAGGAACGACAAGCATCTTCATGGATCCGCATGAAATTGCGAATGTATTCGGTGCAGAAGGGGTTCGCCTGATGCATGAAGAGGGTCAGCAATTACCGCTGAAAGTGTTCACTACTTTTCCATCTTGTGTACCTGCTACTGATCACTTGGAAGATGCTGGTGCGAAGCTGGATGTTGCAGATATTAAAGAAGGCCTGACATGGGACAATGTAGTAGGCCTTGGCGAAGTGATGAATTTTCCAGGTGTCATTCAAGGTGATGCGAAAATGATTGGTGAAATTAAAGAAACGATGAAAGCGAACAAGACCGTAACGGGACATTTCCCTGATGGAAGTGATGAAATGCTGCAAGCTTATATTGCTTCCGGTGTCACGTCTGACCATGAAACCGTAACTCGTGAAGAGGGGCTTAAAAAAGCTCGCCTTGGAATGCATGTGATGATTCGGGAAGGTTCTGCTTGGCATGACGTGAAAGAAGTCATCAAAATTGTTACGGAAGATAAGGTAAGTACAGAAAATATCATGCTCGTGACAGATGATGTTTATCCCCAGACCCTTGTGGAACAAGGCCATTTAAACCATGTTGTCCGCCGTGCGATTGAAGAGGGAGTGGCCCCGGTAACAGCTATCCAAATGGCCACGATTAATGTCGCACGTTATTATAGGAAGGACCATGACCTTGGCAGTATCGCACCTGGGAAATGTGCGGATATCATGCTGCTTGATGATTTGCATACGGTCGAACCAACCCTCGTTATGACGGACGGCCAAGTAATCGTAGAAAATAAACAGATTGTCGGTGCATTTCCTGCATATCTATACCCGGCACATATAAAAAACTCCGTACAAGTCGGGAGAAAGTTTAAACCGGAAGATTTTCTATTGAAATCAAAAAGAGATAATAGCTCTACCCGGATCAATGTCATTAAAGTGATCGAAAACAGCGCACGAACGGAAAAGCTGGAAGCAGATGTTCCAGTAGTTGATGGGATTATTCAACCGGATGTTGAACAGGATATTCTTCGGATCGCATGTATCGATCGTCATCATGGTTCCGGACAACTATCACTCGGCTTTACACAGGGCTTTCAAATTAAAAAAGGTGCAGTAGCCTCCACAGTTGCCCATGATAGCCATAATTTGTTAGTGATGGGTGAAAATGTAGGGGATATGGTAGTAGCGGCTAATTTATTGGCAGAGTCGGGCGGGGGAATGATTGTTGTACAGGACGCTGAAGTTCTCGCCCATGTCAGAATGCCAATTGCGGGGCTGATGTCAGACCAGACTTTGGAAACGGTCATTCGCGAAGTAACGGAGCTTGAACAAGCGTGGAAACAAATCGGTTCATTGATCCATGCTCCATTTATGACGTTTTCGCTCATTGCCCTACCGGTTATCCCTGAAATTCGGATAACGAACCGGGGAATTGCCGATATAACGAATTTTGAATTGATTGAAACGGAAATAGAACCTAATTAAAGGCTGCAATCTTGGAATATTTAATAAAAAGCCACTTTGACTTATATATAAGTTGAATTAAATATTTTACCACCTATTTATCTTGTCATTATGACTTATAGGGAAACGCTATGAGACACAATCAGTTAGAAATTCATGACATTGTCTCATAGAGTGGCTCTATTAGACAATGTCAGCTCTATATCCGTGAAATCTGTCTTATATAGAATAGCTCTATGGGACAATTCGTCTGCTATATTCGTGGAAATGTCTCATAGGATAGCTCTCAAAGACAAATGGTCTGCTATATTTGTGAAATTGTCTCATAGCTGATCTCTCAAAGACAAATCGTCTGCTATATTTGTGAAACTGTCTCATAGCCGATCTCTCAAAGACAAATCGTCTGCTATATTTATGAAACTGTCTCATAGCCGATCTCTCAAAGACAAATGGTCTGCTATATTTGTGAAATTGTCTCATAGCTGATCTCTCAAAGACAAATGGTCTGCTATATTTGTGAAATTGTCTCATAGCCGATCTCTCTAAGACAAATCGTCTGCTATATTTGTGAAACTGTCTCATAGCCGATCTCTCAAAGACAAATTGTCTGCTATATTTGTGAAACTGTCTCATAGCCGATCTCTCAAAGACAAATGGTCTGCTATATTTGTGAAATTGTCTCATAGCTGATCTCTCAAAGACAAATGGTCTGCTATATTTGTGAAATTGTCTCATAGCCGATCTCT
>NZ_JAKNRA010000026.1:0-17784 GCF_022213125.1 Oceanobacillus alkalisoli
AATAGACCAAAAATAGGGAAGATATTAGGTAAATAAGAGAGCTTTTTATGAAAAAACACATAAAAAGCTCTCTTATTTTAGTTTGACTTACCTCCCATTAAAAAACAGGAGTTTTTCAGTGGCCTCGGTCAGAGCACTTGTCCCGCAGCAGGAAGGAGAGCTACAAATGATTGTTGTTAAGAATGCACAAGTGTATACGGAAAGTGAGATCATCCCTGAGGCGAGGGTAGTTATCCGGGATGGCTTGATTGAGCAGATTGTTGCAAAGGATGGGTTGGCTGAGGATATTCCGCCGCAAGCACAAGTTATTGATGCTAAGCATGAATATGTTATTCCAGGTTTCATCGATACTCATATTCACGGAGCAGCAGGGGCAGATGTGATGGACGCGATGCCTGATGCACTTCAGACAATGGCTGAATTTTTGCCTAAGGAGGGTACAACTGCTTTCCTTGCGACAACAATTACACAAGCAACTGAAAAAATCGAGCAAGCACTTCGAAATATCGCAAATTTTAAAAGCAAACCAGGAAAATCGGAAGTAATCGGTGTGCATCTGGAAGGTCCTTTTGTAGAAAAAACGAAAGCTGGTGCTCAGCCGGTAGAGTATATACAGAAACCAGACATGGGACTTTTCAATAGATGGCAAGAGCTTGCGGGGAATAAGATTAAAATGATAACTCTTGCTCCTGAACATGATCCAGAGGGAAATTTCATTCGATATTTAAATGAAACAGGTGTTACGGTTTCAGCAGGACATACGGATGCAGGTTTTTCAGAGCTTAAAAGAGCTGTCCGACAAGGGGTACGGCAATTGACGCATTTATGTAATGCGATGAACGGAATTCATCATCGGGACATTGGAGCGGTCGGTGCAGCTTTATTACTGGAAGAATTACATGCGGAACTGATTGCGGATGGTATCCATGTTTCGGATGAAATGCTTCAATTGGTATACCATAATATGGGGAGCGGACGACTCACATTGATTACGGATGCGATGCGTGCGAAGGGGCTCCCTCCAGGCGATTATGAACTAGGTGGTCAGCCGGTAAAAGTGACCGAGGACCGGGCAGTGCTTGCGGATGGTACGCTAGCTGGGAGTATTCTTTCGATGCAAGAGGCAGTCAAGAAAATGTTTAAGCTTCTTGATGGGATTGGAATACGGGATATTATTCAAATGGCTTCTGTCAACCCTGCAAAACAAGCCAGTGTGTATGACCGTAAAGGAAGTATTACTGTGGGGAAAGATGCGGACTTATTGATTGTGGATGCTGAATTAAATATAAAATATACGATTTGCCGTGGGATTATTGCCCATATTGGGTAAAAGTTTTGTACTGAGACATTTACACTGACCCCGTGTCCCAACCCTATGTCCCACGCTGGGACATTTGCTCTGACCCCATGTGCCGTTCTACAATGGGGTTAGTTATTATTTTTGAATAGGAGGTAGTGGTTGTGAAGAAGATAATTAATGATCCGAATTTGGTTGTTAGGGATATGTTGGATGGGTTTGTTGCTGCTTACCCAAGGGAAGTTAGATTATTGCCCGGGACAACAGTTATTGCAAGGGTTGATGCCCCGGCTGCAAATAAGGTTGGCTTAGTTAGTGGTGGCGGGAGCGGTCACGAGCCGGCCCATGCTGGTTACGTCGGTGAGGGGATGCTTGACGCTGCAGTTGCTGGAGAAGTGTTTACTTCACCTACCCCAGATCAGGTGCTGGAAGGGATCAAAGCAGTTGACGCTGGTGAGGGTGTGTTACTCGTTATCAAAAATTATACGGGTGACGTGATGAACTTTGACATGGCAGCTGAACTGGCTGAAGCGGAAGGAATTCGTGTAGAGCAGGTTATTGTAAATGACGATGTTGCGGTAGAGGATAGTTCATTTACGACCGGTCGCAGAGGGATTGCCGGGACCGTTTTCGTCCATAAGTTAGCTGGTGCAAAGGCTGAAGCGGGCGGAACACTTGCTGAGGTGAAAGCAGTCGCTGAAAAAACGGTCAAAAATGTACGTTCCATCGGGATGGCGATTACCCCGTGTACCGTACCAGCCGCTAGGACACCGAGCTTTACACTGGAAGAAAATGAGATGGAAATTGGTATTGGTATTCACGGGGAACCAGGTATTGAACGGAAAGCGATTGTGAGTTCTGATGATATTGCTGCAGAACTTACGGAAAAGGTACTGGATGATCTTAAGCTTGAAACAGGTTCGGAAGTTGCGGTTATGGTGAATGGCTTAGGAGGTACGCCAGAAATGGAACTATACATCGTTAATAAAAAAGTGAATGAAATTTTAACGAGTAAGGGCATCCGTATTTATGATACATTCGTTGGAGAGTACATGACATCTTTAGAAATGGCGGGTGTTTCCGTAACTTTATTAAAGCTTGATGACGAACTAAAGGAACTGTTGGATGCTAAATCAAAGGCACCGGCATTCCGGCGCTGAAATGGGGGCGAAAAGATGGAATTGAATGTAGCAAATACAGTGAAGTGGATGACGTTAGCAAATGAAAAAATCCAGGAAAATAAAACGTATTTAACTGAATTGGATCAGGCAATTGGGGATGGTGACCATGGAATTAATATGGCACGTGGTTTTCAGGAAGTAGAGGAGAAAATTACTGCCACTGATTATGATAATGTTTCTGATCTACTGAAAGATATCTCCATGACTTTGCTATCGAAAGTTGGTGGTGCGGCTGGTCCGCTATATGGTACAGCTTTTTTAAAGCTATCGATGGCAGTAAAAGGTAGTGAGACGCTAGATTTTCCGAAGTTCAAGAGCGGATTGGCAGAGGCACTTGCAGGAATAAAGCAGCGAGGTAAAGCAGAAAAGGGCGAGAAAACACTAGTCGACGTCTGGGAGCCGCTTGTCGATTACTTGAATGGACAAAATAGCTTCAATGCAGCAGGCTTTGAATCAGTAGCGAAAGAAGCAATGGAAGCGACGAAAGACCTTGAGGCGAAGAAAGGTAGAGCGGCCTACTTGCGGGAACGCTCCATTGGTCATTTGGATCCTGGCTCGGTTTCATCGTTCTATATTTTCTCAAGCCTTGCTGAAGTGTTGAAGGAAGGTGACTAATAAAAATTGGCAAATGTAAGTATTGTGCTCGTATCTCACAGTTCGAAAGTAACGGAAGGGATTCGAGATATCATCACGCAAATGGTACCAGCTGTTTCGATTGGAGTAGCAGGCGGAACGGAAGAAGGAGAAATTGGTACGAACATTGATAAAATAAAGCAGGCGATAGAAGAGGTTCAGGGAGAAAAGGGAGTTCTCCTATTTTACGACATCGGCAGTGCTAAGATGAATGCCGAGTTAGCAGTGGAAATGAACGAATATAAAAATGTCCATGTCGTAGAAGCCCCAATTCTTGAAGGTGCTTTCGTGGCAGCTGTAGAAGCGGGCATGGGTAAGTCACTAGAAGAAGTGCAAGCGGCTGCTGAAAAAAATTATCGGGATTAGGAAGCTTATTTAGGGGATAAGAAAAAACAAATAAAAATCGATCCAGAGGGGTTTTCATGTTGTTTAAAGACAAAGTTATACCAGCAATTCGAAAGATCAAAGATTTTGAAAAAGTCCTAGAGAGCGGCCACGAGACTATTATTTTATTAGAAAGTCGTGTCTCCCAATTGCAAAATTTAGTTAAATATGCTCATCAATATGGAAAAAAGATATATGTGCATGCGGATCTGATTAGTGGATTAAAAGCAGATAAATATGGGATAGAATTTTTAACGAATAATGTAAAAGTAGATGGAATCATTTCGACAAGAGGAGAAGTAATTTCCCTTGTCAAAAAGCAACGTATTGTTGCTATTCAACGTTTATTTGCTTTAGATAGTCATGCACTTGATCACAATTTGCAAATATGTAAGCGGGTGAATCCTGATTATATTGAAATATTACCGGCAATTCTACCCGGAATCATTAAAGAAGTACAAGAAGAAACGGGCATACCCATTATTGCCGGGGGATTAATCAGAACAGAGCAGGATGTTAAGGAAACTATTAAAAATGGTGCCGTAGCTGTAACAACCTCGAGTAACCTACTTTGGGAGCTTTAGCAGTTAGAAACTAAGACCACATCTTTGCTTGTTGCCTTCAAGCTGAAAGACGCAAATAAAAACCTGAAATATTTTTGTTGACAACGCTTTCACGGTGATGTAGAATGCTAGTTACAAGTTAAGCGAAGTGCTGGAGATGAGAGAATCACACTGCACCCCATATTTCTTTGAACGGGAAATATTATGGGGTGAGGTGTGATTTTTTTAAAGGCTTGTCATAACTTGTTGTAAGGGGTTTAATATTTAAAGGGGGTTAAGGGATGTCAGCGTTTCTAGCAGAGGTCATTGGTACGATGGTTCTCATTATTTTTGGCGGCGGTGTGGTAGCAAGCAATATTTTGAACAAGTCAAAAGGTGCTGGCGGTGGCTGGGTGCTAATAACACTCGGATGGGGACTTGCGGTAACTTTAGGGGTGTACGCCGCAGGAAACTTTTCTGGAGCCCATCTGAATCCAGCTGTTACTTTAGGGTTTGCTGCTATTGGAGAATTTCCTTGGGAAAATGTATTAACGTATATTTCAGGACAAATGGTTGGTGCTATAATTGGAGCCACCATCGTTTTCTTTGCTTATTTACCTCATTGGAGAGAGACAAGGGAGACGGACCTGAAGTTAGCCGTATTCGCAACAGGACCGGCAATCCGGAGTCCATTATCAAACCTTGTTACTGAAATGATTGGTACGTTCGCTCTGCTTCTAGGTCTACTCTTTATTGGTGCCAATCAATTTACGGAAGGGTTAAACCCGCTTGTTGTGGGTGCGTTAATTGTTGCGATCGGTATGTCTTTAGGAGGACCTACAGGTTACGCGATTAACCCGGCACGTGATTTAGGACCAAGGATTGCACATGCCCTGCTTCCAATACCCGGTAAAGGAAGCTCTGATTGGGGATACGCGTGGGTTCCGGTGATTGGTCCTATTATCGGCGGGGTTTATGGGGCCTTGTTTTATCAAGCTTTCTTTACAGGTGCTTATACCACGATGTTTTGGATAGCGAGTGTGGTGGTAGCTATCATATTTGTGGCCGCTGCAAGCATCGAATTAAAAAAAGCACCGAATAGACCGATAGCTAATAAAAAAGTATCTTAAGCAAAATGGGAGGGGAAAACAGATGAAAAAATTTATTTTATCTATTGATCAAGGAACAACCAGCTCGCGGGCTATCTTATTTAACGAAAAGGGAGAGATTGTGGAAGTATCACAACGGGAATTTGAGCAATTTTTTCCACATCCCGGTTGGGTTGAGCATGATGCCAATGAAATTTGGACATCTGTTCTAGCTTGTATTGCGGATGTGTTAAGAAAGGCTGATATCGGTCCGGATCAAGTGGCAGGTATCGGTATTTCCAACCAAAGGGAAACGACTGTTGTCTGGGATAGAAAAACTGGAAAGCCTATTTATAGAGCGGTCGTCTGGCAATCAAGGCAAACGGAAGAGATTGTGCAAACCTTGCGCGAAAAAGGCTATAATGACTTGTTTAAAGAAAAGACAGGCTTGTTGCTTGATCCGTACTTTTCTGGGACAAAGGTAAAATGGATTTTAGATCATGTGGACGGAGCAAGGGAAAAAGCGGAAAACGGAGAACTGCAATTCGGTACGATTGACAGCTGGCTTGTATATAAATTATCAGGTCATAAAGTTCATGTCACGGACTACTCCAATGCTTCCAGGACCTTGATGTACAATATTTATGATTTAAAATGGGATGATGAGCTGCTCGACATTTTAACGGTACCAAAGAGTATGCTTCCTGAGGTGAAACAGTCTTCAGAAGTATATGCCCATACCGTAAGTTATCATTTCTTCGGGGAAGAAGTTCCCATCGCTGGGATTGCAGGTGATCAGCAAGCAGCTTTATTCGGTCAAGCGTGTTTTGACAAAGGAATGGTTAAAAATACGTATGGTACAGGCGGATTCTTATTAATGAACACGGGAGAACAAGGTGTCGGATCTGAAAATGGTTTACTGACGACGATTGCTTGGGGAGTAGACGGAAAAGTTGAATATGCTCTTGAAGGCAGCGTGTTTGTGTCAGGATCCGCGATTCAATGGCTCCGCGATGGATTGGAATTATTGGAAAGCGCCCCAGATAGTGAGCAATTAGCTACGAATGTGGCATCGACAGACGGTGTGTATGTCGTTCCTGCATTTGTTGGATTAGGTACACCATATTGGGATAGTGAAGCGCGGGGAGCAGTGTTCGGGCTGACGCGTGGCACGACAAAAGAGCATCTTGTTCGGGCTACACTGGAATCGATTGCTTATCAGTCAAAAGATGTTGTAGATATCATGGCTGCCGACTCGGGTATTGATGTGAAATCATTACGTGTTGACGGTGGAGCGGTTAAAAATAATTTCCTCATGCAGTTCCAGAGCGATCTTTTGAATGTTCAAGTCGATAGGCCTGTGATTAACGAAACAACAGCTTTAGGAGCGGCGTATTTAGCTGGTTTGGCAATCGGTTATTGGAAGGACAGAGAAGAAATAGCAAAACAATGGCAAATTGAGCGCAGCTTTACGCCTGAATCTGCAGAAGAAAAACGCAACGAGCTTTATAATGGTTGGAAGAAAGCTGTGGAGGCAACGAGAGTATTCAAGATATAAGAAGCTCAAATTTAAGCTTTTTTCCAAGTGACGCACTGTTATAGAGGTGAAATACTTTACCAGCGGACAGAATAGGTGTTATACTATCATTAAGTTAATATATTGGACGGAGATTCCCGAGAGACCACATGACCTCTAATCTTTAGAGTGTTTTGTGGTCTCTTTTTGTTTATGTGAGAAACGAGGGATCATTATTAATGAGGTTATCATATTGTTTAGGTAATGATTGGTCTCATAACATAAATCCGTCTCAAATTATAAAGTGAAACTTCACTCATTGGGGAATTCCTTATCTCCCCCGATGAATGTTAGTTGAACAGAATCAGGGATTTACGGACTGTTTATCCTCCTCCTTACATTTAGGATTTCTCTCATGTGTATGGAAGCAGGATTACAGATCGTTAATGCGTGATAAACTACAAATATACGGTATTCATTAAAAAAAGGAGCGGGTTCACATGTTTTCAAGTTTACATCGCGAAGAAATAAAAAGGAACATGCAGGAAAATCTTGATTTAATCGTAATAGGTGGGGGTATTACAGGAGCTGGAATTGCTCTTGACGCGGCAACAAGAGAGATGAAGGTAGCTGTATTCGAAATGCAGGATTTCTCAGCGGGTACTTCCAGTCGCTCCACGAAACTTATCCATGGTGGATTGCGGTATTTGAAACAGTTTGAAATAGGCGTGGTTACGGAAACCGGCAGGGAGCGGGCAATTGTTTATGAAAATGGCCCCCATGTGACCACACCGGAATGGATGATGCTTCCGTTTTATAAAGGAGGGACGTTCGGGCCGTTCACAACGAATATTGGCTTGCGGGTCTATGATATTCTTGCCGGGGTGGAAAAAGAGGAAAGAAGAAAAATGTTTAAGCCGGAAGAGGCGTTAAGCCGAGAACCGTTGCTAAATGCAGCAGACCTGAAAGGAGCGGGTTACTATGTGGAGTATAAGACAGATGACGCCCGCTTAACGATTGAGGTGATGAAAAAAGCTGTAGAAAATGGTGCGCTTGCTCTAAATTATATGAAAATCACGAACTTAATTTATGAAAATAATAAAGTAATTGGTGTGGAGGCCAGGGATCAAATAGATGGCACAACCCAGAAATATTATGCAAAAAAAGTTGTAAATGCTGCTGGACCATGGGTAGATACGTTACGTGAATTAGACAACTCTAAAAAAGGAAAGCATTTGAGATTGACGAAAGGAATCCATCTCGTATTTGATGGTGGACGATTTCCGTTAAAACAAGCTATTTATTTTGATACTCCAGATGGAAGGATGATATTCGCTATTCCGCGGGAGGGCAAAACTTATGTAGGTACTACAGATACCGTGTATGAAGGCGATATTGCCAATCCGAAAATGACCATAGCAGACCAGGAATATGTGTTAAAAGCAATTGATTATATGTTCCCTCAAGTCGGTATTAAAGCAGAAGATGTGGAGTCGAGCTGGGCCGGCTTACGTCCGCTTATCCATGAAGAGGGGAAAGACCCCTCAGAGGTTTCCCGGAAAGATGAAATTTTTATCTCTGATACAGGTTTTATTTCCATAGCTGGCGGAAAGTTAACCGGGTACCGTAAGATGGCAGAAAGCATTGTGGATTTAGTCGGGAAGCAATTAGCTGAAGAAGAGGGCCGGACATTCCCTGCTACGCAAACGAAAGAATTACGTATCTCTGGCGGATCTGTAGGAGGATCAGCAGGTTTTCCTGATTTTATAAAAGAAAAGGTAGAGATTGGATTGCAAATTGGCTTAAAAGAAGAAATAGCGAAGGAGCTTGTGCAACGATATGGCTCTAATGTAGAAATTATATATGATATTTATCAGCATGAATCCCAAGCCGAAGACGGGACAATAGATCCGGTGGTGCTTACGATGCTGCGTTATTCCATTGACTATGAATCAACATATAAGCCGACAGACTTTTTTATTAGACGTACAGGCGCGTTATTTTTCAATATTTCCTGGGTACACGAACATAAAAATGAAGTGGTTCAATATATGGCGAAAATTCTTGACTGGACTAATGAACAGAAACAAGAATATGAAAAAGAATTGGAACAAGCCTTACATGACGCAACTCACCCCACCCGGGACTGATAACTTGCCGGGACACGGGTTCAGAGCGAGGCTGCTGAAAAACATATTATGGAAATTATTTTTCTCACTTTGATAACCAAAATCGAGTGAAAACAGGTATTTATTCCCCACTTTCATAGGTTATTTTACATGAAATTTGGGAATCGGTTTCCAGTCGCTTGAAATTAGTGTACTTTTTCAGCAGCCTCGGTCAGAGCATCTGTCCCGCTCGCAAAAAACGGCGGGACATTGGGGTCAGAGGCATTGTCCCATAAAAAAATCGGGGCAACGGCTCTGACCCCGTGTCCCGATTTTTTATGCTAATTGCAGCTGGTGTTTTTTGATGAAGTTTTCAAGGATGTTGTCCAAGTTCGGTCCTTCTACTTCGTCTAAGTCATAGAAGACGCGAGTGGTTGGTTTATTGATGTTGATAACTCGTGTTAAATCGATTGGCGTTCCGATAATAACCGCGTCACAATCTGTATTATTAATTGTTTCCTCTAAATCCTTCAACTGTTTTTCACCATATCCCATCGCAGGAAGTACGTTTTCCAGATGTGGATAAGTTGCAAATGTTTCTTTTAGTGAACCTACTAAATATGGAGTGGGATCAATTACTTCTGTTGCTCCGTTTCGCTCTGCAGCAACAGTTCCAGCGCCAATTTTCATTTCGCCGTGGGTAAGTGTCGGCCCGTCTTCCACAACTAAAACACGTTTCCCTTTAATGAGCTCCGGCTTATCCACAGATATAGTGGATTCGGCTTTGATAATTTCACTATTCGGGCTTGCTGTTTTAATATTATTTTCCACAATGTCAATCGCTTCTTGCGGTGCGCTGTCCACTTTGTTGATAATCGAGACATCGGTCGTTCTTAAACATACCTCGCCAGGATAATACTTCAGCTCGTGACCAGGACGATGCGGATCAAGTACGGTTACTGCCAGGTCCGGTTCAATGAATGAGAAATCATTATTTCCACCGTCCCAAAGAATCACGTCACAGCCATCCGGATCATTTTCCGCAGCCTCTAAAATATCTGCATAATCTACTCCGGCATAGACAATATTTCCTCTTATTACATGTGGTTCATACTCTTCCATTTCCTCAATGGTACATTCATGCTTTTTTAAGTCGTCAACAGTTGCAAAACGCTGTACTCGCTGAGCGTTGAGGTCACCGTAAGGCATTGGATGACGGATTGCTACAACTTTTAAATTATTGTTAAGTAGTGTTTCGATAATCTTACGGGATGTTTGGCTTTTTCCTGTTCCAGTACGTACTGCCGTTACGGAAATAACCGGCTTCTTACTTTTCAGCATCGTACTGTTTGGTCCAAGCAATTTAAAGTCGGCACCAGCAGCGTTCACAACGGCGCTGATTCCCATGACATCTTCATAGCTTAAATCACTGAAGGCAAAAACACACTCATCGACTTCAAGTTCTTTGATTAGTTTCGGCAGTTCATCTTGGGAATAAATAGGAATACCTTCTGGATATAGTTCTCCCGCAAGTTCACTCGGATATTTCCGTCCATCAATATCAGGAATTTGCGCTGCAGTAAACGCAACAACATTATATGCATTATTATCACGATAATACGTGTTAAAGTTATGAAAGTCTCTTCCGGCCGCACCAATTATAATTACATTTTTAGTTTTCATTGTATTCGCTCCTATGTGTGTAAAGAATTGATTATAATTATACTATTTAATGTATATTTATTCAATAGGTTAAATAAAAAAAGTGGATTCATCTGAAAAAAGCTTGATGAATCCGCCTATTTATTTAAAGAAATCTATTATTCTTCCCGAAAAGTCTTGAAATAAGCGGCCGCTTCTACCATTTTCGCGCCGTACCAGAACATTTCTCCATCTACAATCCTTACCTTCGTATGCGGCAACATCTTCTCGAACACGTCGAGGTGTTTTTCCCGAAAAGGAAAAGGCTCCGTCGCAAGGAAAACTTCATCGAGTTTTGCTTTCTTGAAATCCTTTTCATTCACCATTGGATAGCGTCCTTCCGCTTCTGTAAAAGGATTGCTGAATCCCATTTCTTCAAGCAACGAATTGATATATGTATCTTTTCCCACTACCATATAGGGCTTTTGCCAAATGACATAGGCAACTCGATTATTCTTCCCATGTGGCAGGACTTGAAATGCGTTTTTGATTTGTTGCATAAGTTGTATTGCAGCTTTTTCTCTATCTGTTAGTCGACCAATATCTTCAATCATGGGGAAGACATCCTTGAAATGTTGCACTTCAAAGACAAAAACTGGATAATGTTTTTCTAGCGTCTCCACCATTTCCTTCGTGTTTTCTTCTTTTTCAGCAATGATTAGATCTGGCTTTAATTCATGGATACGATCCAGTTTCATATCTTTTGTGCCACCAATATTAACGGCATGCTGGACTTTATCTTCCGGAAATTTGCAAAACCTGGTTCGCCCGACGATTTTTTTATCTAATCCTAAATGATACATTGTCTCGGTTATCGCCGGAACAAACGAAATAATCCGCTCCGGTTTACGAACAAGCGGAACCAACCGACCGAGATGATCACGAACACTCACACAAATAACCTCCTTAATTGGCGGAACAGTGGGGTCAGAGTTTTAGTGCTGTATTTTTATGACCGCAAGCTGAACATAATTGGGTAGATGCAAATATTTTCGGTGCTTTGACAAAGTATTTCCCCCGTTGCTCCAATTTGTATTTTAAATAGAGGCGAAAATTACCGAAACCATTATCTTGCTGATTTTTGGCATAATACTTGTTTTGTCCAATCGCACGAAGATTTACGTTCTCTACTACAATCATGTCATAATGGTTCGCAAGCGTATAAGCCTTCTTGTGAAGCCAATCTTTTCGTTGGTTTGCGACTTTGGTTTCCAATCTCGAAACGAAAAGCCGTTGTTTTTCCCAACGATTGGAACCTTTTACTCTGCGCGATAGCACGCGTCGTTCTTTCGCCAAACGTTCTATCATTTCCCTGTAGTATTGAGGATAATTGGCTTTCTTACCCTCATTGTCAACGAAAAAATGAGATTGAGAATAATCTAGTCCTAGAATACGATTAGGCGTACCAATGCTGGCAATTTCTATTGAAAATTCAACACAAATAGACACGTCATATTGTCCTTTCGTGTTCATCGTAACCGTAACATGTTTAATGTTACTGCCCTGCGGTAAGGGCCGATGTTTGTTCAGCCTTAACCCGACTACTTTCACAGGAGACTTTTGTGCAGACGGGAGATATAATATGTCGTCTTTAATGTAGATAGTTCCATTTTGGTTGAATGTCGTATAGCTGGCTGTGCTGCCTTTACGGGATTTGAACTTCGGCATTCCTTTTAAATCACGGAATGTCGGTTCTATCCCGAGTGTTTTCTGACGTTTTAAAGTGGATTTTTTGTATTGTTTCTTATAAGCAATTTTGTTGAAGGCTGTTATCGCCTTGTTGAAGTGCTGTTTTGCTTCGTTGGAGGCGAATGCGTCTACAAGATAGAAGTAAGCCACATCATCTTCATTTAAACATTGTTTTTTGAATTGAGAAACAGTCGACATCCCCATCTTTTTTAATGAAGGTAAGGCATCACCTGGTTGATAGTTACTTTTTTCCAAATAATCATAGAGGTGGGCAACATGGAGGTTATACATCTTTCTCTTTGCACCGAAACATTGTCGGAAATACGTTTCTGCATCTTGAGAAATGGGGGTCGCACGATACACATAGCCACGGTTCACGAATTCCAGCATGGATTCCACCACCTGTCATTTTTGTTTTTATAGATGGTATTGAAGTGGGTAAACGTATCCTCCACCGTGAATAACATTTGACACAGTTATCACCCTATCCCTATTATACTACGAAATATATCACAGATATAGGGATGATAGAGAGCAAAATGATAATATAACTAATGAAATCCGCTGATAATAATAAATTGATAAATTTATAAAAAATATCAAACACACTGACCCCATGTCCTGATCGGGACACGGGGTCAGTGTATTTGTCCCAGTTTATGCTGGGAAATTAACTGTTTTATCTGTTGGTTTGGTTTGTACCTTTTTATGGAAACGAGCCTTGATATATGGAGCGATGAAACGGTCGACACCGTAGTGATAACTAGCCGCACCTGTGAATAATAACACAATCGCAACCGTGTAAAAGATCGGATTTGTACTCAATGTTCCTGCAAGTAAGAAATTAAGATTCATGAATGCACCAGCAATTAAAGCAGGAATAGTAGCTGCACCAAGGATTAAACCGATACCTACCAAGAGCTCTCCCCAAGGGATCAAAATATTTATTAAACCGACATTTGGAATCGCGAAGCCTTCGATAAAAGTTGCGTACCATGCTTGTACCGTAGGGGCTTCACCCGTTGCGTTGGCAAGTACACCTTGCAGATATCCGCTAGCATCAAAGCCTCCAACTACTTTACCCCAACCCGCAGTCAACCATTGTACACCTAGCCAAATACGCAATATTGTCCAAATAATCGCCATCTGAGGTCCTTTAAGAAAGTTTTTCATTTGTTTATCTCCTCACATATTTTATTGTGAAACATTTCACTAACTCTTACAATTTAAATATACTGTATTCAACGTGAAAATGCAATATACTTCACCGCTTTGTAACAATTAAATAGCGGGCTCAGAGCATTTGTCCCAAAATTCCTGGGACAAATGCTCTGACCCTCTTGTCCCGTTTTCTTATTTGCGTTTAGAAATTGTTTAGTTCGGCTTTTTATACTATGAATTGGGTAGGTTTATCAATATATAGAGGGTGTTTATCATGAGAGTTGTTATTGGCGATGATTTAAATGTATATAGTGAGGGGCTACAATTCATTATAAATGCAGAAGCAGATATGGAAGTGGTAGGGGTACTTCATGAGCAAAATAATTATTTGGAACAACTGGAAAGGTTACAGCCATCGATTATATTATTTAATATGAAGAAGCTGCAAACTGGAATGGAAAATGCTGTTTATCAATATTGGAAGGGTCATTCGAAGGTGAAGCTGGTTTATCTTTCGCCAAAGGTCGATTCCGTTTTGTTTTATGAGTGGGTTAAGAATAAGCCGGATGGTATTTTACTTCAGGATCTCTCTCCAGAAAAATTCATCAGTTCCGTACGGGATGTACATAACGATCAATATATTCTTTCCGGAAAAATTGCCCATGAATTAATTAAAGGCTTCCATCAAATTGATTTGCTAAAGAAAATGATTTTAAAAGAAAGCTTGCGTAAACAGAAAATCGATGTATCTTTACGGGAATTGGATATTTTATATTTAATGTTTCTTAAGAAAAAAAATCAAGAGATCGCAAAAGAGCTGGATTTGCCTGATCAATCTGTTCGATACTACGTGAGTAAGGTGTACAAAACATTAAAATTAAAAAACCGGGCTGAAACAATCCGTTATCTTAGTAAGCTGATAAACGAATAATGAAACATTGGGGTCAGAGCACTTCTCCCAGAAGTTCTAGGACAAGTGCTCTGACCCCAATGTCCCACCCGCCACTTTATCTTGAAAATGTGATTTCTTTTTTTGTGGTTAAGTTGATATGGGTTTCGCTTGGTTTTGTTTCGGCTATTTTTTTGCCGTTCCGGAAGGCGTAGCGGACAATTGCTTGTTTCCGAACCGCTTCATATTCATTTTCCGCTCCTAAAACTATAAAGTTCGCCGGTTTTCCGGCTTCAATCCCGTAGCGCTCTTCAATATACAAGGTGCGTGCGCTGTTTGCTGTAATCAAATCGATAGAATTAACTATTTCTTCATAGCCCATCAATTGCGCAACGTGGATTCCCATATGCAATACGTTCAACATATTACCCGTACCTAATGGATACCAAGGGTCAAAAACATCATCGTGGCCGAAGCAGACATTCAAATTCGCCTCCAGCAGTTCTTTTACCCGCGTTAACCCGCGTCGTTTCGGATACGTATCAAACCGACCTTGTAAATGAATATTGATTAGGGGATTTGAGACAAAATTAATATTTGCCTTTTTCAATAATCCAAACAATTTAGATGTATATGCATTATTATAAGAACCCATCGCTGTCGTATGGCTTGCAGTAGTTCTCGCTCCAAGCCCACGCTTAAAGGATTCTGCAGCAACAACTTCCACAAATCTGGATTGTTCATCATCCGTTTCATCGCAATGGATGTCAATAAGCCGGTCATATTTTTCCGCTAAGTCAAAAGCAATTTTCAATGATTCAACCCCATACTCGCGAGTGAATTCAAAGTGGGGAATACCGCCAACGACGTCCGCCCCGAGCTTAAGCGACTCCTCGAGAAGCTCTTTCCCGTTCGGATAAGAAAGGATTCCTTCTTGCGGGAATGCGACTACTTGCAGGTCGAGATAATCTTTCATCTCTTCCTTCACAGCGAGCATTGCTTTTAAAGCTGTCAAATCAGGATCTGTCACATCCACATGTGTGCGGACATGCTGAATCCCTTGGGCAATCTGCCATTCAAGTACGGTTTTCGTCCGTTCTTTCACATCTTCTCCCGTAAGAGACTCTTTCCGCTCGGCCCAGCGCTGGATTCCTTCAAATAATGTACCACTCCGATTCCATTCAGGTTCCCCCGCTGTAAGGGTCGTATCCAAATGGATATGAGGCTCGATAAATGGAGGAAGAACAAGCGCGCCTTCGACATCGAGAACCTCCGTATCTTGAGGTAATTCTGTCTCATTCGTTGTAATTCTTTCAAAAATACCATCTTGAATCATAATATGAAATGTTCCATCTTGTCCACGTAACGTACAATTCTTAATGATCACTAGACATAGCAACTCCTTTTACAAAATCTTCTTGAGGTAAAATTTTCGTTAATAAAATATATACAATACCAGTTCCAATCAGGGCATTTAACGGACTGATTCCTGGAGCGAATTGGGCTAGACCAACGCCTGCTGCCCAAGCAATCATTGCAATCCAGTTCACTTTTTGAAATTGCACGGCTTTAAATTCGGCATATTTTCGCTTGCGGATAAAGAAATAGTCTGCAATAATAATCGCCCCGATCGAAGGGATGGCCGCTCCTAACACATTTAAAAATCCAACAAAATTACTGTACATCCACATCGCAAAAAGTGTTCCAACGAGTCCGTTAATGATGACAAACAACTTCTTCGGCATATTCGTGATATTCGCAAAAGCTAATCCAGAAGCGTAAAGCGCGTTGTCATTCGTTGTCCAGATATTCAAGCCAAGGACGACAATCGCCGGAATAACTAGCCCTTGTAAAAAGAGAACTTCGGAAATCTCAGCAAGACCATATGCCATTGCACCAAATGCACCGAATATAAACATGAGTGTGTTACCTAGTAAAAAGGCGATGACCGTTGCTGTCACTGCTTGGCGTGGTGATTTGGAAAAACGTGTAAAATCTGGTGTGAGTGAACCGGCGCTGATGAAAGAACCAATACAAATCGTAAGCGCCGCTGCCACGGAAACCGATGTCACCGGTTCATAGGCGACGAGTCCTTGCAGCCCGCCGATTACTTCTGTTGCGTGAAACATCGAATACGTACCAAGAATTGTAATCGCAGGCACCGCAATGTACCCGAGCAGAACGAGTGACTTCATCCCATATAAGGCGCTCGCTGTCATCGCAATCCCAAAAAGGAAAATAAGAGCAAACACATTCCAGCCGAGTATTTTTGCAACAGGAATCGCAAACATGGCAACCCCGACTCCGAACCAGCCGACTTGTGTAAAGCCAAGCAGGAAAGAAGGGAGATGTGAACCTTTTTCTCCGAAGGCATATTTTGCTAATAGATGGGTTGATAGACCAGTTTTTGCTGAAATATAGGCTAGCGAACCAGTGTATATTCCTAAAATGAAATTCCCAATCAAAACAATCAGCATGAACTGTGTGAACGTAAGGCCAAGTCCGAGCTCGCCACCTGCGAGCATACTTGCTGAGAAAAATGTCATCCCGAGCATGACAGATAAGATTTTCCAAAAGTTATTACGGTTTCCCATTGGGACAACTTGCCGAGAAAATTCTGGATCAAACTTTTCCATTTCGTTTCCTCCTCATTATAGCTGGTATCCATTATCCATTCATGAGGAAGTAAAAAAAGAGGCTAATCATCAGCATTTGCTGACAATTAGCCTCTTTTAAGTATAAAGATATGGTACCTGCAGTACATACTAATGCAGATATATCTTTTACTTTCCCGCTGTTCTTGTCAGCCTCACAGGACTGAATTAAAGATACCAGTGTTTAATTAATGATTATTATAACAGGATAATCCGGTTTCTGCAAGATGAAGATGTTTTATTTTCGCTAGAGCGGTTAAACATAGATTGTAAGTAAAAAAAGAAACATAAACTCGGAAAACATCTTAGGAGGTTTTAATAATGGAAAATGTTTATGTCGTTGAAAATAGCGTGAAGGCAAAAGAGAAAATTGATCAATTAACGATACAAGGCTATACAAAAGATGAAATTTACGTTGTAGCCCACGAGCCGGATCAAACAGACAAGCTTTCGGAAAATCTGCATGTAAATCAAGTAGGCATGGAGGAAGAGGGAGTCTTGGATAAAATTGCAAATGTCTTTCGATCCCGTGGTGACGAGCTTCGGAATCAATTTGAAAATCTCGGTCTATCCGCCGCTGAAGCAGACAGATACGAAGCAGAGCTCGACAAAGGCCATTTTGTAATCATCGCAAAAAAATAATGCAAAAAGCGGGACATTGGGGCGAGAGCACTTGTCCCAGATTTCTGGGACAAAAGCTCTGACCGAGGCCACTGAAAAACTCCTGTTTTTTTAATGGGAGGTAAGTCAAACTAAAATAAGAGAGCTTTTTATGTGTTTTTTCATAAAAATCTCTCTTATTTACCTAATATCCTCCCTATTTTTGGTCTATTAGCTTCATGATTCTTTTTATATTTGTCGCAAATATCGTGGTTGCTCCTTGTATCTCCATGCCGAATAGACCCGAGTCAGTGGCTTTATTGTACCCGTGTCGATTTTTT
>NZ_JAKNRA010000027.1:0-16837 GCF_022213125.1 Oceanobacillus alkalisoli
GGACAGATTTTGTGGTTATGCGGCTTATTTGTCTTAGAGAGCGGCCCTATTGGACAGATTTTGTGGTTATGCGGCTTATTTGTCTTAGAGAGCGGCCCTATTGGACAGATTTTGTGGTTATGCGGCTCATTTGTCTTAGAGAGTGGTCCTATTGGACAGATTTTGTGGTTATGCGGCTCATTTGTCTTAGAGAGTGGTCCTATTGGACAGATTTTGTGGTTATGCGGCTTATTTGTCTTAGAGAGCGGCCCTATTGGACAGATTTTGTGGTTATGCGGCTCATTTGTCTTAGAGAGTGTCCCTATTGGACAGATCGTGTGGTTCTCCGGCATGTTTGTCTTAGAGAATAGTCCTATTGGACAGATATAGCACTTGTCCTCTTAATCAGTCTAATAGAACACTTCAATCGAATAGAACGGGCAGTTTCCCCAAAGCTCGTTGTTTATTACGTTCTCTTTCACTAATCCTTGTCACCGAACTGATGTAAAAGCGGGATATCCAAGAATTACTCTTGAATATCCCGCTCGTATTAAAAACATTGGAAAGATTGGATTTGATTAAGGTCGATTCCGAAATATACCCAGCGGTTCCCCCGCCAGCGGAAACCAGCAATTGAATTCCTTCCGACAAAGGTCGGATAGAACCAGAATTGATCTCTTCTCAACCAAATATAAGTGAAGCGGAATAAACAGCCGCGAATGCCACCTGGATCAACGGCAAAGGTTTGCACCTGACTTTGCTGTGGGGTGAAATTCGGCGGTGGAGCGGAAGGTGGTCCTGCCTGTTGTTGCCCTTGTCCAGGGAATCCGCCCGGTCCTCCAGGCCCACCCGGGAACCCACCAGGTCCTCCAGGCGGCCAGCCGCCTCCCGATCCAGGACCCCATTGGCCCCCAGGAAACCCTGGTGGTCCAAACGGTGGAGGAGCTTGCTGTCCGCCGCCGAAGAATGGTAAATTCCCCGGGAAATTGAATAGTCTCTCTTCATCATACTCTTCGTACTCATGTCCATGCTCATTCTCATATGGGTATTGATACGGATCATACGGATTATGATTCATTCGTTCAGCCTCCTAAACATACTCTTCCATTCACTATATGGTGAAAACGTCTAGAAGGGGATTGAATTTCCGAAGAATGGGCGGGCAGAATAAAAAATAAATGTTGACCCTCACGTTACGTGATACCTTATAGTAAAAAATGAAAGGAGGGAGTTAGATGAAAGTGAAAGAAGTGGCTGATCTCGTCTGTATTAGTGTGCGCACACTCCATCATTATGATGAGATTGGTCTACTCACACCTGACGAGGTGACGGAAGCCGGTTACCGGATTTATTCGGAGGAAAATCTCGAGAACCTCCAGCAAATTTTATTTTTCCGAGAACTTGGCTTCCCGCTGAAAAGGATTAAGGAAATAATCCATGACCCGTCCTTTAATAAAACAGAGGCCCTTGAACTTCATAAAAGCATGCTTATGAAGAAGCAGGAGCAGCTGAATCAATTAATCGATACGATTGATAAGACGTTGTTAAATATGAAAGGAGAAAGACAAATGTCAGATAAAGAAAAATTCGCAGGCTTTGACTTCAGCAGTAACCCGTATGAAGCAGAAGCAAGAGAGCGCTGGGGTAACAAAGCCGTAGACGATGCCAATACAAAATTGAATGAAAAATCACAGAAAGAAATGCGGCAATTTCAGGAAGCGTTTAATGAAACCTTTCGTAGCTTGGCTGAAGTGCGGCATGAAGACCCTACTGCAGCAATTTCCCAGGAACGCATCCATGAATGGTATGTACTCTTGAACTCGTTCGGCAATTATTCAAAAAAAGCATTTAAAGGACTTGGCGAGATGTACATTGCGGATGAACGCTTTACGAAAAATATCGACCAGTTCGGAGAAGGATTGGCAGTGTTTATGCGGGATGCGATGGCTGTGTATGCTGAAGGGTTGAAGAAATAAGGACAAAAAAGAGCGAACCGGATCCCGAACCAGAAGTTAGTTTTCTACTCTAACTTTTGGGGGGTCACCACCTCCGTCGCTCCTTTTTTAAGAAATGAGTAGTTGTGTCTTATGAATAAGTTCTCTCCAAAGCGAAAAGGTTTATATCCCTTTACAATTTTCCACATTTATGCTAAGTTAGCGTTAACAATTAAATATATTCTATTCGTTTCACTAGGGGAACCCTTCATAAGGGCTGAGAGAGAAGTAGGACTTCGATACCCTCATAACCTGAACAGGCTTGTACCTGCGTAGGAAATGTGGCAAGGACAATTTGTATTTGAATTGTACTTTTATTAGAGATACATATCTAAAACAAAACCACTTTCCATGCAGGAGAGTGGTTATTTTTTTGTGATTAAATAATCCAATATTCTCCAAAAAAAGAATAGAGGCAATAAGCCCAATATTGAGACATTGGAGGGGAGTAAATGAAGCTAATTGCTGTAACGGATGATAGGTATTCCATAAAGGAACTTGCTGAAATGATTATTGCTATAAAAGACGAGGTTGATTATGTGCAAATTCGTGAAAAGTCCAAGACTGCGCGCTCGATTATGACCTTGCTCGATAGCCTGGAGTCAGGAGGTATGGACAAGGCGAAGATTTCCATCAACGATCGGTTAGACATTGCATTATTAAAAGGCATCACGAATCTGCATCTGCCTGAACATGGTCTTCCGGTAAAAATGGTGAAAAAGTTGTATCCGCACTTACGAGTGGGTTGCAGTGTGCACTCGGTTGCAAAAGCAAAAGAAATGGAAAGAGAAGGAGCGGATTATGTGATATATGGACACTGTTTTGAGACAGATAGCAAAAAGGGAATCCCGCCGAATGGACTTGAAAATCTAATCCGGATAAAGAAGGAGTTGGAAATCCCTGTTTATGGAATCGGTGGAATTACCCTTGAGAAGACAGCGGTTATGAAGGAAACGAGGGCAGACGGTATTGCCGTGATGTCAAGTATTTTCCAAGCAGCTCATCCGCGTTTCGTATTAAAGGAATTTCGTGAGGCGATTTCATGTTAAAGAAAACGTATGAAACAGTTGTTATCGGCGGCGGGATTATTGGTTGTTCAATTGCTTATTATTTAGCAAAAGAGAAGATGGATATTGCGGTAATGGAAGCTGGAAAAATCGGCGCAAAAACAACCAGTGCTGCGGCAGGCATGCTGGGAGCGCACTCGGAAAGTAACGATGATTTCTCCGTGTTTTATCCTTTCGCAAAAGCGAGTCAAGCTGCCTATATCGAATTAAAGGAGGCGTTATATGAGCAAAGCGGAATTGATATTGGTTACCGGGAAGGCGGGATATTGAAGCTTGTTTATTCACAAGCAGAGAAGCAAAACTTCAACTACTTACTCAAACAGCACACAGTGGAATGGCTTGATGAGCATCGGGTCAAAGAACTGGAACCAAGCATTAGCTCAAATGTTTTGGGGGCAACATATATTCCGGATGATGTGAATGTCCTTCCAGATCAGACGTGCCATGCCTTTATTAAAAGTGCTCAAGCAAATGGTGCATCTTTTTTTGAAAATAATCAGGTGTTTGAAATTGTGGATAAGGGCGGGAACTATCTGGTGAAAACGGCACAAGGAGAAGTAGAAGCCAAATATGTAGTTCTTGCCACAGGAGTGTATGGGAATAATTTATTCCATCAACTAGGTTTGGCGGAGAGAGTATCGCCAGTAAAAGGTGAAAGCCTTATCGTTTCCCATGAACAGCAGTTACTGAAGCATACATTATTTCATAATGGCAGCTACATTGTGCCAAGAAATAATGGGAAATTTATTATCGGTGCAACGATGATGGAAAATGACTGGAGTCATACGGTTAGTCTGAAAGGGGCAGATTTTTTAATTAAAAAAGCAAAGAAGATGCTCTCGTCTGCAGGGAAATTCACGATTGAAGGGGTGACGGCAGGTTTAAGACCAACAACATTTGACAGGCGCCCTTTTATTGGAGTTCATCCAGAGCAGGAAGGAATTTTCATAGCTACCGGCCATTATCGAAATGGGATTTTACTTGCACCGGCAACTGGACAGATGATCCGTGACTTTATTTTGGGAAAAGAAGTGGAGAGTAAACTGACCGAGGCATTTCGCCTAGATCGCCGTCAGCATATCATTGTTTAGGGGGTGAGAGAGATGACATTACAAATTAATGGGAAACAGGTGGAATTACCGGATAATGTAAATTCCGTAAAGAAGCTGTTATTGCATTACAAGTTGGAATCCCGGATTGCTGTTGTCGAGCTAAATAAGGAAATTGTGAAAAAGGAAGAATATGAAAAACGAAAACTTGTAAATGGGGATACGTTAGAAATTGTACATTTTATAGGAGGTGGATGATTTATGTTGAAAATTGCAGATCGCACATTTCGATCACGACTTTTATTGGGAACAGGGAAGTATCCGTCCTTTGAAATACAAAAAGAAGCTGTTTCGGTATCGGAGGCAGAAATTTTAACATTTGCTGTCCGGAGAATGAATATTTTTGAAGAAGGACAGCCAAATTTCCTCGAACAGTTAGATTTAGAAAAGTATACCTTGCTGCCAAATACAGCAGGGGCGAATACGGCAGAAGAAGCTGTACGGATTGCAAAACTCGCAAAAGCTTCCGGTTTATGTGACATGGTTAAAGTGGAGATAATTGGAGATGCGCGGAGCCTTCTGCCGGATCCGGTTGAAACGTTAAAGGCGTCAGAGATTCTTCTTGAAGAAGGCTTTATCGTTTTGCCATATACATCTGATGATGTGGTATTAGCAAGACGTTTGGAAGAGCTTGGGGTACACGCGGTTATGCCTGGGGCAAGCCCGATTGGTTCGGGCAGGGGAATTATTAATCCGCTAAACTTGCAATTCATCATTGAACAATCCAAGGTTCCTGTAATTGTTGACGCGGGGATCGGATCGCCTAAAGACGTTGCCCATGCAATGGAAATTGGTGCAGACGGTGTGCTGTTAAATACTGCCGTGTCAGGTGCAAAGAACCCCGTTAAAATGGCTGAAGCTGTAAAATATGCGCTGCAAGCTGGCAGATTAGGATACGAAGCGGGAAGAATTGAAGAAAAGGACTATGCGGTGGCAAGCAGTCCAACAACAGGAATGATTGGTTCATGAAGACCCGTTATTCACGGCAGGAGTTATTCCTTGGAGAAACAGCACAAAGAAAAATTAGAAATGGCAGGATCCTGATTATCGGGGCAGGGGCACTTGGTTCAAGCAGTGCGGAAATGTTAGCCCGCGCCGGTGTCGGTAAAATTACGATTGTTGACCGCGATTATGTAGAATGGAGCAATTTGCAAAGACAGCATCTTTTTGCAGAGGAACATGCGGAGCAAAGAATCCCTAAAGCAGCCGCGGCAAAACAACGCTTAGAACAAATCAACAGCCATATTACGATTCATAGTCTGATTTGTGATATCCACGGTTTAAACATTGGAGAAATTGTAAAAGGGCATGACCTCATCATAGATGCATCGGATAACTTTGAAATCAGATTGATTGCAAATGATGCGGCAGTCAAGCAAGGTATTCCTTTTGTCATGGGTGCGTGTGTTGCAAGCTACGGGACTACCTTTACAGTACTTCCTGGAGAGACACCGTGTCTACATTGCCTGTTCAATCATCTGCCGATTGACGGGATGACTTGTGAAACCGTTGGCGTAATCAGCCCCATTGTCCAAATCATTACAGCATTACAAGTAACGCAAGTGTTAAAAATACTGACTGGAGCACCAATAGAGCCAATTCTGAAGTCGGTAGATGTCTGGAAGGATGAACGGGCAGATATTGATGTATCGCGTTTAAAAAATGCAGATTGTCCAACTTGTGGATCTGGCCCGACTTATCCTTACTTGCAATATGAAAACCAGACGAAATCCGAAGTGCTTTGCGGCAGGGAAGCGGTGCAAATACGGCCGGCAGCAACCAGGGAGTTTATATTGCAAACTTTTTTAGATAAATTGAAAGGTCTTGTGGGCAATCCAATCATAAATCCATTCCTGTTGTCCTGTGAATTTGCGGGCCATCGCATCGTGTTTTTCAAAGATGGACGAGCGATTGTGCACGGTACCAATGATTTGAGAATTGCGAGAACAGTTTATAATCGATTTTTACAGTACTATACAGATTAATCACTTTAAAAAAGGAAGGAAAAAACCGCAATGGAGATACTTCCAAATTTAACAAATCCTGAATTGCTCAATCTTTATAAAAAAATGTGGCTGATCCGGCATTTTGATGAAAAGATTGATGAGTTTTTTCGAAAAGGAATCATGCACGGTACAACGCATTTATCAATTGGTCAAGAAGCGACTGCGGTGGGTGCATGTGCCGTATTAACGGATGAAGATAAAATCACCAGTACCCACCGTGGGCATGGGCATGCGATTGCAAAAGGCGCTCGAGTGGATAAGATGATGGCTGAAATGTTTGGGAAGTCGACTGGTTACAGCAAGGGAAAAGGCGGATCGATGCATTTTTCGGATTTAGAAAAAGGGAATCTTGGATCTAACGGAATCGTTGGTGGGGGAATTCCGATCGCGGTCGGAGCTGCCCTTACAGCGAAGATGAAAAAGCAAAAGGATGTGACGATCAGTTTTTTTGGAGACGGAGCAACGAACGAAGGAAGTTTTCATGAAGCGGTTAATTTGGCGTCAATCTGGAAATTGCCAGTTATTTTTTTCTGTGAGAATAATCAATACGGTATGTCCAGTCCGATTGATGAAATGATAAATATTGAACATATTGCGGAACGGGCAGCATCTTATGGCATTCCTGGTGTTATTGTGGACGGAAATAATCTCGTTGAAGTGATGAACGCGACTTATGAAGCGGCCGAACATGTCCGAATGGGGAAAGGTCCTATTCTAATTGAGGCAAAAACATATCGCTGGAGAGGACATTCCAAAAGTGACAAAAGAAAATATCGTTCACGGGAAGAAGAAAGGTTCTGGCAAACACGTGATCCAATTAAACAGTATGAGGGATACTTAATAAATAAAGGGATTTTGACAAGAGAAACTGCGAAAAAAATCAAGTTGGAAGTAAGACAGATAATGGAAGCTGCCGTTGAATTTGCCAAGAGGAGCCCAAAACCATCTATTGAGGAGCTGTACACAGATGTTTATGCATAGGAGGTAAGTGGTTTGTGGATGATAACCTATTCAGAAGCAATCAGGGAAGCAATATCTTTGGAAATGCAAAGAAATGAGGATGTTTTTTTAATAGGGGAAGATATCGGTGTATATGGAGGTGGCTTTGGTGTAACGGAGGGATTGCTTGCAGAATTTGGTGCGGATCGTGTCCGTGATACGCCAATTAGTGAGTCAGCAATCATGGGAGCTGCAGTTGGCTCGGCATTGACTGGCATGCGCCCGATCCTTGAACTACAGTTTTCCGATTTTATTACGATTGCAATGGATCAACTCGTGAACCAGGCTGCGAAATTACGCTATATGCATGGTGGAGAAGGACGGGTGCCGCTCGTGCTAAGGGCTGCAAGCGGATCGGGAACGGGTGCGGCTGCTCAGCATTCCCAAAGTTTGGAGGCATGGGTAGCACATATTCCCGGGTTAAAAGTAGTCCAGCCTTCTACAGCATTTGACGCCAAAGGCTTACTGAAAGCAGCGATTGATGATGATAATCCTGTAATCTTTTATGAGCATAAGCTGTTGTATAAAACAGAAGGAGAAGTGCCTAAAGAGCAATATTCAATACCTTTAGGAAAAGCGGATATTAAGCGCGAAGGTACGGATATAACGATTGTGGCAACTTCTGTGATGGTGCAGCGAGCGTTGATAGCAGCGGCTAAGTTAGAAAGAGAGGCGATCAATGTAGAAGTGTTGGATCCAAGAACGCTTGTACCACTGGATGAAGAAACAATTATTGCATCCGTCAAGAAAACAGGGCACTTACTCGTTGTCCATGAAGCAGTGAAGCGTGGTGGATTTGGTGGAGAAATCGCCAGTATCGTTGCTGAAAGCAGAGCATTTCATTCCCTTAGAGCTCCCATTAAACGACTGGGAGGCGAAGCGGTGCCGATTCCGTTTAGTCCAGAATTGGAGAAGGCAGCGGTTCCGCAGGTGGAGGATATTGTTCAATCAGTGCAGAAAATGCTGGGTGTAAAAATGACATGCATTTGAAGTAGTTAACTGAGAAAATATAAATATCATTCTATCGAATCAGAAGTGAAATGTAAAAGATGAAGGGGCGAACGAGCTTTGTTATCGCCCACAGATTATCGACTATAAAAAATGCCGACCTTATACTGGTAATGGATAAAGGAAATATTATGAGCAAGGCACGCATGATGAGTTATGGGAGAAAAAAGGTTTTTACGCAAACTTATATAACAGCCAATTCTCAAACAAACCAGCGATACAGGAAACGTGCGAGAGCTCTATTTTAATGAATTATTCGTCAGGAAAGGTTCATCTATCAGATCGCATTTTTGCTTTAAATCCACTTTTGTTCGGGAGAGTTTTTCTATAAGACAACTTCACGGATTTAAAATGTGGTGTGTCTTATCGAGTATCCCTATCAAGTCATAATTGCTGGGAAACCATTTGATAAAATATTTTGTTTAACTTATATAATAACAAGGGAAAAGCCGAATGCACCGTATCATTCGGCTTTTTCTATTAAAAATAAATCTATTATTCACATTAAAAATCGATGTTAGACTTTATTAATTTTTGAGATAAGTGGTATGATAGAAAGAATACAACTAAGGAGGAGACAAAATTGATAGAAAAGACAGCTAATAACACTCCATTGCAAAATGATGTGAATATGCTTGGAAATATACTAGGCGAGATATTAGTCCTCCATGGTGGTAAAGCGTTATTTGATAAGGTCGAAACGATTCGAAAAATGACGAAAAGTATCCGGAAAAAATTCGATAAAGATTTATATGCGGAACTGAAGCAGGAAATCAGCAACTTACAACCACCAATGAGGCAACAAGTAATTCGGGCATTTTCTGTTTATTTCCATCTCGTAAACGTGGCGGAGCAGAATCACCGGATTAGGCGCAGACGCCAATATCTACTCGAGGAAGGGACAAGTCAAGCCTTCTCACTGGAAAAGGCAGTCACCAAAGTAAAGGAATATGATCTGAATGAGGAAGAAATCCAGGATGTTTTAAATGACTTATCGATTGAACTGATCATGACGGCTCATCCAACCGAGGCGACAAAGCGAACGGTCCTGGAAAGTCAAAAACGGATATCGGAGAACCTTCGTAAAATAGATAACCCGCTTATCACCGATTGGGAGAAGGAAGCAATTGAAGACAGTCTATTCAACGAGGTAATGGCATTATGGCATACCGATGAATTAAGACACAGGAAGCCGGAAGTATTAGATGAAGTGAAAAACGGCTTGTATTACTTTAACCACGTCCTGTTCGATACACTGCCTGATGTTTTCTGGGAATTGGAACTGCAACTGCGGGATCAAGTAGCAGAGAAAGAATGGCAAGTGCCGAACTTTATCCGCTTCGGTTCCTGGATCGGTGGAGACAGGGACGGGAATCCGAATGTAACGCCAGAAATCACTTGGACGACACTTGAAATGCAACAGCAGCTTATTTTAAAGAAATATGAAGCTTCCATTACGAATTTAATGAGAAGGTTCAGTCAATCTACCGAACGCCTAGTTATCGAACAAGAATTCATCGAAAAGGTAGAAGCTGAGGAGAAAGAATACTTAGAAAAAGATGAAAAATGGCGAGTGAAATCCGAAGTCTATCGACGTAAATTTGCTGTTATTTTAAAACGTATCAGAGAAAAAGGGAAATCAGTCTTAGGCTATACCCGTGCAGAGGAATTAGCTAGTGACCTGAAGGAAATCAAAAGAAGTGTAGAAAAACATTTACCAGAAAATAGAAAACTAAAAGCGATTCGCAAGCTTATCCGCCAAGTAGAGATGTTTGGTTTCCATTTGGCGACACTGGATATCCGGAATCACAGCGGGGAACATGAATCAGCAATTGCAGAGATTTTAAAAGTAGTCAAACTCGCTGACGATTATTCCAATCTTACGGAAACCGAGAAACAAGCATTCTTGTATAAAATATTAGAAGACCCAAGACCATTACTGCTTACAGACGATAGATATTCCAAAGCGACACAGGATATGTTACGCATATTCAAAATGATTAAGCAGGCACATGAAGAATTTGGCAAACGTGCGATTGAAGTTTATTTAATTAGTATGACAGAATCTCCAAGTGACTTACTGGAAGTCCTTGTACTTGCTAAAGAAGTTGGACTGTACCGGATCAATCAGGACGGAACAGTAGAAAGTGATTTGGACGTCGCACCACTACTTGAAACAATTGATGATTTGAAAGCAGGTCCGGAGATCATGCAGACCTTATTTGAGGCAGACGTTTACAAAAAACAACTGGAAGCACGTCACAATCATCAAGAAATTATGCTGGGCTATTCCGATGGAAGCAAAGACGGTGGAACGCTAAGCGCGAATTGGGAATTGTTTAAAGCACAAAAAGATATCCACCGTATGGCACGAGATTACGATATTCATTTGAAATATTTCCACGGACGCGGCGGCTCACTAGGCCGTGGAGGCGGTTCACTCCATACAAGCATTCTCTCACAGCCAGTGGAAACACTTGGAGACGGTGTGAAAATTACGGAGCAAGGTGAAGTACTTTCCTCGAGATATTTACTTGAAGACATCGCCTACCGAAACTTGGAGCAAGCAGCTTCTGCTTTATTTGAATCAAGTGCCAAAGTTGCGAGCGCACCGGATCAGATGGAACTGCGTAAAAAAGAATGGGAAACAGCGATGGAAGTCATGTCAGAGAAATCATTGGAGAAGTATCAGTCCCTTGTATTCGGTGATCCAGATTTCCTGACCTATTTCAACGAAGCGACACCACTCGCGGAACTCGATGCATTAAATATCGGCTCTCGTCCGATGAGCAGAAAGAACAGCCAGCAATTCGAGGACTTGCGTGCAATCCCATGGGTCTTCGCCTGGACGCAGTCGAGACACTTACTCCCGGCTTGGTATGCAGCAGGTACAGGCTTACAAGCATTCATTGACCAGGACGAAAGCAACTTAGAAATCCTGCAAACGATGTATAACGATTGGGCTTTCTTCCATGCAACGATCAACAACTTGCAAATGGCCTTATTGACAGCTGATATGGGAAGTGCGAGAGAGTACCTAGAATTAGTGGAAGACCCAGAAGTGGCCAAGCGGATCTTTAACAATATCAAGGACGAATATAAACGCACAAGAGCAGCATTACTGCAAATTACCGGTAATGAAGTGCTCCTCAGCCATTCGCCAAATATTAGAGAATCCGTCCACCTCCGTAATCCATATGTTGACCCACTAAACATATTGCAGGTCGATTCCATCCGGAGATTAAGAGCGACAGAGAATCCTTCCGAAGAATTGAAGACGGACGTGCTCTTGACGATTAATGGTGTTGCGGCAGGTTTAGTTAATACGGGTTGATTAGAAGAAAAGTAAAATAGTAAAATAGCGGACTGAAAGAAACCAGCTTGACTGTTATAAACAGTTAAGCTGGTTTTTCTATAAAATTATAATGAATTCGTGGATTTATTACTAGATTACACCCTTGTCTCTTACGCAAAACCTATAAATGAATAGACTAATATTGAATCTACAAATAGGAGGTGATTTAGAATGAGCCGTAGAAAATGGAATAATGCAGATGAATTTCTGTTCGGAAGAAATGTTGCGGATACCAATGACACCAATTTTGTTGATTCATTTGGCTTTAACGGAAATGAAAATGATGTAGAAACAATTGTTTCACCAACGGAAACAGTTGTTAACCCAACAACGAATCGGCGAACCATTCGAAAAGTACACCCTACCCATGTGATAAATCTTAATAAAAATATAACGAGGGTTGAAAACTTCTACCCAGTCACAGAATCAACGAAAAACATTAACTCCGTTGAGGAATATGATTGTGGAAGTGATCTTAGAAATCCATGCTGCCGACCGGTAAATAGATGTAACAAAGGACACTGCTAAACTGGACTAAATTATCTTTCCAAAACAATGTCGTTTATTATAATCCCCTTTTACGACATGTTAGAAATGATAGAAATATAACAGCGCGAAGATCGTTCTCTGTTTAATAGAAAAAGTCCTACTCTGTATGCAACAATCTACAAATTCTTGCTTATTGAACTTACTGTATCTGTTAAGTGGTCACTATCCTATCAGGGAGAAGTGACCACTATCTAAAATATTAGATATACGTTGTCCTAGTTATGCAAGTGGAATTGAAAACCGAATAACCGTCCCTTTGCCAAACTCACTTTCTACTTCAAGCCCTTCACCATACAATTTAATCAACCGGTGATGGGTATTTGCTAAGCCGACACCTCTGCGGTTTCTCTGTTTTCCATCCAGGATATGCGATATTTTATCTGCAGCGATTCCAATCCCGTCATCCGCAATCAGTACTTCATATCCCGCTTTATTTTTCGTAATCTGAACGGTTACGGTACCGCCTTCGATTTGGTTCAAGACCCCATGATTAATGGCATTTTCAACAAGTGGTTGAATGGAGAGGGGAGGGAGTTCAAAGTCTAAATCCGTATCTACATCCCATACCACTTTCAGTCTATCGCCGAATCTTTCCTGTTCGATATATACATACGACCGGACTAAATCAAGTTCATGTTCTACCGATACGACGGATTCTGTGTTGCTGCCATCAAAACTATTCCGTAAATAGTTTCCAAAATGATCGAGCAGATTAACCATTCGGTCCGTATCGATTTCACTTAAAGATGCAATCGTGTTCAGCGTATTAAACAAGAAATGTGGATGAATCTGGGCTTGAAGCCAGGCAGCTTCCATCCGCAGTTGTTCTCTTACGGACTGTTTTAATCGAGCGAGCACTTCTACACGGGATTTGAACTCCAGGGCGACAACGGGCTTTGCCACATAGTCATTTGCTCCTGAAAGAAATCCTGTCTGGATATCCTCCGGGTTATTCCGAGCCGTCAATAATAAGACAGGCAGTTCCGATAGAGAAAACAACGAGCGGATCTTTCTAGTTAATTCATAACCCGACAAATTCGGCATCATGACATCGGAAATGACCAAATCGAAGTCCTGTTCATTAACGATGTCTAATGCTTCTGCTCCGTTGGTGACCGTATGCACCTCATATGCTGTTTCAAGCATCTCACGCAAGATCTTTAAATTTACAGGGTCATCGTCGACAAGGAGGATACGTGCATTGTTTTCTTGCTTATTTTCGGATAGGCTGGCTGTTCGTGATTGTTCTTCTGCCTCTTGCTGTTCAATAAAGAAATCATTAGTTTCGAAAATCGCCGCAGCCTCTTTTTCTGACGGATCTGCGAGAGGAAGCGTAAATGCAAAGGTAGAACCTTTTCCCGGCTCTGAATCTGCCGAAATAGTGCCTCCGTGTAATTCAACGAGCTGCTTACAAATGCTTAGTCCAAGCCCGACGCCACTTCCAATCGATGTTATGCTGGCATCTTCTTGTTCATAAGGCTTGAAAATGGTCTCCTTTGTTTCCTGACTTAATCCTATCCCGGTATCGATAATGTAAATTCTAGCCATATTGTCATCCGTTGCTGCATCAACTGTAATTACCCCGTCGTTTGTATACTTGATCGCATTGTGAACAAGGTTGAATAAAATCTGGATCAGGCGGTTTGGATCTGCATTGATATAAGGAAAGGTATCAGGGATGTTGATCTTAAACTGTATATCTTTACCTTCCATCATGAAACGAAGCATATCAAAGACAACATTGGTGGCTGAATAGACATTCACCGCTTCTTTTTGCAATCGTATTTGTCTTTCCTGCAACCGAGCGAAATCCTGCAGGTCATTCAGTGTATAGGCCATCCGGTGACCGACGCTGACAAGAAGTTCCAGATTCTCTCTGTTTTTCTTCGTTAAAGCTTCTTCCTTATCATCAAGTATCGTTTGCGCGATATTAATGAGTCCGTGCAGCGGGTTGCGCAGTTCATGGGATGTATTCGCCAAGAATTCATCCTTTTTCTTATCTTCCTGTTCTAATTTTTCCACCAATTCGACAACTTTCTGGTTTTGCCGGTAAAAACGTCTGAACCAAAATACCGCGAATCCAAGAAATGCGCAAATGTAATCGAACGGATAAAAAGGGATTTCAAATGAAGTCAGCGCTTTAATCAACCCCCAAATAATGCCGGAAGTTGTTCCGACTACAACAATCGCTATAAAAATCGACTCATCCCTGAACTGGAAATACTCCTTCAATGCTAACGGAACAACGGCGATAAACGAGATGAAATATAGGGCAAAGAACGTGATATTTACCTGGATAAGAATATCTAATGGAAGCACTACAATCAAAAGAGCACTAATTCCATATAGAATAGTTAGCCAGCGAAAACGCTTATGTTCCGATGTCATTCGCAACAAATTTCTCATAATCTGCACAAGAAAGAATGCTGCTCCAAGATAAATCAGTTCTTTAAACTTAAAGGACCATTCATAATTGAATTGCATCCACTCCATTGCAGCACTGTTGTAGGTGAGCAGCTCATCGATTGCCGGGAATAGAAAGCCGACAGCAAAGAAAAGAAAAATTTTATTTTTGGAAATAAAAATAAAGATAAGAAGACTATATAGGCTATGCAGAACAAGAATGACCACCATGGCAATCAACAGTATATCCTCAAAGCCTTTAGACTGTTGGATTCCCTTTTCCGTACCAAATTTAATCGGATTGCCGACCGAAATCCCTGCTGCTGTATCAAAATTTGAAACTTGCAGCATCAATTCGATTTCGTGACTGTCAGGAGAGAAAGATACAAGATACGGATTACCCTGACCTACATGACCAGTTTCCTCCGCGGAAACCGTACCGGATTGCTCTTTTAAATGCCCATTCACATATAATGCAGAGGCTGTTTTTGTCGATGGCATCCGAATGGAGAATAGGGAATCGAGATCCGTTGTTTCTTCAAGGTTTATTTTCAAGTAATAGGTCCCATATGTATGGTTTTCGCTTTTTGTTCCTCCAGTAAAATCAGTTGGTATTTTCTCCATAGAAGCATTTAGCTGCTGGGAATTCTCTAGTAATCTGCCAGGTAGAAAAATCCATTCACCGTTCAATGTAAGGGATTGCTCATCATGCAATGGATAATCGCTTAAGTCTAATACACCATCTTCAGCAATCGGCTGGTCTGTTGGCGTGTGATAGAAAAGCCATAGCAAGCGAAAAGCAGTTAAAGTAGCGAAAATGGCTAGTAGGATAAGAATGTTTTTTGTAAGTTTTTTAGTTGAAGTAGACATGATTATTTCCTTTCGGGATACTGATGTCTTGATTATAGCAGGATTTGGGAGGGAAATGTATGAGTTCATTAAACTGTTTCTCCCCCTTCGGATTGCAGATTGGTATATCAGACTATGGAAAAGGTGATTTTACTTATCAAATTTCTAAGGCGGCCGGTAATAATAGGATGAAATATTTCCCGGGAAATGTTGAGAATTGGTGAAATATTGTGTTCGGCATATTTTGTTTCTGAAAAGGCCAGCACATTGCAATTACACATATTATCTTTTGGAAGATAATGCACTCTGTAGCCGAGCCGTTTATAAAAATACCGTCAGAAAAAGGCGGCCAATATCGGCCGCCTTTTATATATCAATAAATCAATATTTAATGATCGTTTTGTTTATTTGCTCGAGCTCTTCCGCCTTTACGTCCTGCTTTTTCTTGACTCATTTTATTGGAATTATTTGTGGACTGGTTTGCTCTTGCTTCTCCACCCTTATGACCGATTTCTTCATAGAAATCTTGGTCGTGATTCCTTGCCGTTGTTTCGCCGCCTTTTTGGCCAATCTCTTGGTAAAACTCTTTATCATGATTTCTTGAAGTAGCTACTCCGTCTTTACGGCCAGCTTCCTCCACCGTCATTTTCTTGTTGTTCTGATTTTCTTTACGTGCAGTGCAGTAACCCAGGAAAGTGTTGAAATTCAAATCACTTTTCAAGGTTTCCATCACATGATTAGTAACTGCTGTAAAGTAGGGAATCCATTTCCCGTCAGCAATCATTTCTTGCTTATAGGATGCATTCCCGTTCAAGTCTATACTAAACATAGGAGCGGGATTGTTATATTTTTGTAAAGAAAGATATCAGACTTTAATATAGAAATGGAGTCAGTTGGCGGTTTAGAATATATAGCGGTTTGGCAACGGTAGTGCAATCAATCGATGTGATTTTTATGAAAATTGTTTGGAACAAAAAAGATGCTTATACACTTTGTATGTATAAGCATCTTTACTAATGGAGCATGTCGGGCTCGAACCGACGACCTCTTGCGTGCCACGCAAGCACTCTCCCAGCTGAGCTAATGCCCCGTGCAACTTGAATACAATTGCTATTATAGGACGAAACAAGAAATAATTCAAGTGAATTGTTAATGAAGCTTTTTTAAAGCTTGCGGGGGAAGGGGCAGGGTTAGGTTGCCGCTAGCAGGGAAGGTTCTTTGATTAAACATACGTTTTGTTGTTATTTTAGGACAATGATAGGAGATGCGAATTGCCAATGCTAAGTCCTTAGTGCGTTGAAGGATGAGAAACAGCTTATCATATCTTTTTCATAGTTTGTTTAGTTTGCTGTAAGCAACATAGAAATAGTATGAACTGGGACAAGAGAGTCTGTGAACTGCGCCCTGTCAAGTGGACAGTAAAAAAATAAAAATCTATGCCGCAGCCTGGTACCGATATTCTAACGGTGTTAGGCTGTTTAATTTCGTTTGGTATCGTTCTTCATTATAAAATTCCATA
>NZ_JAKNRA010000028.1:0-14655 GCF_022213125.1 Oceanobacillus alkalisoli
GAACCAAGACAGCATCAGAATGAAGTACAGACGTGCTTTGTTTCAAGAAACAGGTGTTGAATCTTAATTGGGGAAACCTGTTGAGTGTTAATTGTGAAAAACTGCTTAATTCTACTTGACGGTTACACCTTTCGTCTTTCGCAAATCACCACGCACACAGAGGCTCCATGTCAAGCCTTCAGATATCTATTCAAATAAGCTTCAAAGCACAACTAAAAAACTAACTTAAATGTGACCTAAATATTGACGTAGATCCAAAATGCCCAAGAAAAAGATAACTGTAGAAGAACTTGAAAGAGGAAATTCGATTGAAGATAAGTACCTAGAAAAAGATGAGTTAGAACTTTTCTTATCAATAACTAAAGATGAAGGCTTAGAAGGTGACTTACTTACTTTCGCAACACTGGCTTATACTGGGCTACGTGTCGGAGAGCTGGTCTCTTTGAAGTGGAGAGATATTGACTTTACAAACCACACTCTTACCGTTTATCGAACATATTTCAATGCAACAAATAACAAATTAAAATATGAAGTGCTTAGCCCTAAAACAGTAACTTCACACCGAACAATAAGCATAGATCCATTAGTGATTAATCTCTTTGAACTTCACAAAGAAGAGCAAGACATTATTAAGGAAGAGAACGGGTCACTCTATAATGATAATGGTTTTATTTTTACTACAAATGAAGGTTATCCTAAAACTATAAAAGCTATTGCAATTCGATTGCAGCGACTACTTAAGAAAACAATAAGTACAATGGAGAAAGAGGAAAAAGAAGAGTTGCTCAAGAAGGTTATTACACCACATTCATTCAGACATACCCACACATCATTATTAATTGAAGCTGGTGTTCATATTAAAGAAATTCAAGAACGATTAGGGCATAGTGATATTCAAACTACAATGGATATTTACGCTCACATGACAAAGAACATGAAAAAAGAGGCCTCCACTAAGTTCAGTAACTTAATGAAAGACCTCTCGAAAAATCTTTTAGATTAATTTTGGTGGTTTATTCGGTGGTCTGTTGCAAGTAAATGACCTTTAAGCATTGATATATCAACACTTATGAGTTTAACTTACATCATGCCGCCCATTCCACCCATACCGCCCATGTCAGGCATTGCAGGTGCATTTTCTTCTGGCTGATCCGCAACTACAGCCTCAGTAGTCAAGAACATAGCCGCTACAGATGCTGCGTTTTGCAGTGCAGAACGTGTAACTTTTGCAGGGTCTACGATACCAGCTTCGATCATGTTTACCCACTCGTTCGTAGCTGCGTTGAAGCCGATGCCCTTTTCTTCGCCTTTCAAGCGTTCAACAACGATGGAGCCTTCAAGACCTGCGTTGTCTGCGATTTGACGAACTGGTTCTTCGATTGCGCGAAGTACGATGCTGACACCAGTTGCTTCGTCGCCTTCAAGTGCAAGTTCGTTTACTTTCTTGTACACTTCAAGAAGTGCAGTACCTCCACCGGCAACAATACCTTCTTCTACTGCTGCGCGTGTAGAGTTTAGTGCGTCTTCAATACGAAGTTTACGCTCTTTCAATTCCGTTTCCGTTGCAGCTCCTACTTTAATTACTGCAACACCGCCTGCAAGTTTCGCTAGACGCTCTTGTAATTTTTCTTTATCGAATTCAGAAGTAGTTTCTTCTACTTGTGCACGGATTTGTGCTACACGGCCTGCGATTTGGTCTGGGCTGCCAGAACCTTCAACGATTGTTGTGTTTTCTTTTGTTACAACAACCTTAGCAGCACGTCCAAGCTGTTCGATTGTAGTGCTCTTCAGATCAAGTCCTAGATCTTCTGTAATTACTTCCCCGCCAGTTAACGTACCGATGTCTTCAAGCATTGCTTTACGACGGTCACCGAATCCTGGTGCTTTAACTGCAACTGCGTTAAACGTTCCGCGAAGCTTGTTCACAACTAATGTTGCAAGTGCTTCACCTTCAACGTCTTCAGCGATAAGAAGTAATGGCTTGCCTTGCTGAACAACTTGCTCAAGAACTGGTAGTACTTCTTGGATGTTGCTGATTTTCTTATCTGTAATTAGAATGTATGGATCTTCAAGAACTGCCTCCATTTTATCTTGGTCTGTTACCATGTACGGGGAAGCATATCCACGGTCAAATTGCATACCTTCTACAACGTCAAGCTCTGTGTTGAATCCTCTTGACTCTTCGATTGTAATAACGCCGTCTTTCCCAACACGCTCCATCGCTTCAGCAATTAACTCGCCTACTTCATCGTCGTTAGCAGAGATTGCTGCAACTTGTGCAATGGATTCTTTGTTCTCTACAGATTTAGAAACATTTTGTAATTCTTCTACTGCGGCTTGAACTGCTTTTTCAATTCCGCGGCGAATACCTACTGGGTTCGCACCAGAAGTTACGTTTTTCAGTCCTTCACGGATCATTGCTTGTGCAAGAAGTGTAGCTGTTGTTGTACCGTCGCCTGCTACATCATTTGTTTTGGAAGCAACTTCAGATACGAGCTGTGCCCCCATGTTCTCGAATTGATCTTCCAATTCGATTTCTTTTGCGATTGTTACACCGTCGTTTGTAATTAATGGTGCGCCGAATTTCTTATCCAGTACAACGTTACGTCCTTTTGGTCCAAGTGTAACTTTTACTGCATCTGCTAATGTATTTACTCCACGAGCTAATGCGCGGCGTGCATCTTCACTGAATTTAATATCTTTTGCCATGGTTACAATTCCTCCCTAGTTTTAATTATAAATGTATGTTTAAGTATCTTAAGTATAGGTAATTTAAATTATGAAATAACAGCTAGAATATCGCTTTCTCGTAGAATCAAATATTCTTTCCCGCCGTATTTCACTTCTGTTCCAGCAAACTTAGAGAAAATAATGCGGTCTCCTTCAGACACTTCAAGAGCAATCTTTTCACCACTGTCTGTTACACGGCCAGAACCTACCGCTACTACATTACCTTCTTGTGGCTTTTCCTGTGCAGAGTCTGGAAGTACAATCCCGCTTGCTGTTGTTTCTTCTTGCTCTACAAGTTCGATAACAACACGATCTCCTAATGGTTTAATCATCTAGAACTCCTCCTTGATTCTAAAGTCTATTTTTTGTTAGCACTCAACCGCAGCGAGTGCTAATCACAATTAATATAATAAGTAATAAGTTAAAAAAATGCAAGCAATGTATCTGTCTTTTTACTATTTTTTAATTCTGATCTGGAAAAGGAGTTGGAAATAGATATTATTGGAGACTTATACATATAATTGGGTATAGATAAGATAAAGTGAAACTTCATTCGGTGGGAATTTTACGGACGGTTACACCGGGATAAAAGTGGGACCAATACTCTGACCCCCCGCCCCGATTTGTGTTAAAATACGTTTGTGTGAATTTATGATAAAAGGAGTCGTTTTGTTTTGCCGAAGAGATATTGGTATGTGATTGTTACGTATTTGATTATGCAGTTTTCTGCGCTTCCGGTGGCATTGTATATTGAATTATATTTTCCTGAAAGTTATTCACAATATATGATTTATTGGACGATCTTCAGTTTTACTGCTGGAATGCTCGTTACGTTATGGCTGATGAGACCAGACATGCAGAAACCGGCACATCGAGATGCTTCCCCTGCTTCTTCTGTGATTCTTTGGTCGATCCTTGGGGTGTTTCTAGCTTTCTTTGCTCAAGGCATCGCCGCTATGATTGAAGTCTTTATTCTCGGCATCCCAGCAGGATCGGAGAATACAATGGGAATCATGGAATATGCCCGGACAAATGTACTCTTTATTTTGGTACCAGCAATTATTGCGCCAATCCTTGAGGAGATAATTTTTAGAAAGATTATCTTCGGGAGCCTCTATAAGCGGATGAACTTCTTTTTCGCCGCTATACTATCAGCGCTTGTCTTTGCTGCTTTTCATGTAGATTTTTCCCATCTTCTTATGTATACCGCTATGGGACTTGTATTTGCTTTCCTTTATGTAAAAACAAAACGGATTATTGTTCCGATTATCGTCCACGCGGGGATGAATTCTTATGTTGTTTATAAGCAGTACAACTTAACACCGGAGGAAATCCAAAAAATGTTAGATCAGCTCGAACAACTGCAGACTATTTTATTTAGTTGCATATAAAGAAATGGAAGATGACTTCATATCAAAAGTCATCTTCCATTTTTTCCTATTGTATTTCCTGTAACATCTCAATGATTTCATCAACGTCTTCAATCGACTCTTCCATCACCGTATAACGTACGACATATAAATCATTTTCCTTAACGAATATACGTCCAATTTCTTCTTGGTTCGGCTCCGTCGCATCTCCGTCCACACGGAATTGATACATCACTTCGCTCTCCGTTGCACCGAAACGTTCAAATTCAAATTCACCTGTTGTCATATCTTCTAAACTTAACTCCAGTACACTGATGAAATTCGCAAGCCCACTAATTTCGTTACCATTCTCATAGTAATCATAAGTGATGATTGCACTGTAATTTCCTAAGTTTTCATCAACTGGGATATATTCAGCTGTTGTTTCGCCTTCCCCTTCTTCGTAGCTTGCAAGCAGCCATTCTTCTTCCTCAAATGGTGTTGGAAGACTGGTAATTTCATTTGCATAATCCCCAGTTATTTCGATTGCTTCCCTTTCTGCAGGAAGTGGATTAACCTCGATAATTTCCGATTCATAAATCTTCCATTTTCCATCATCCAACTGAAGAACATGCTCCCCTATCGTTTCATTGTTCTCGAATTCGCTCCCGTCCTTATCGACGGTGCGCTGCGCGTAAGCAACGACTGCCCTGTCATCTGACTGTTCTTTCACTTCCAGATCGTTCAGCTCGATATCGAGAGAGAACTCAAAGAATTCTTGAATCGTCTCTTCCGTTGAGTCATAAGCTGGTGAATACGGGTGGATTGTCTCCATATAACCGTCCAAGTCTTTTTCCATCAAAGCCTTCACATTAGACTCCAAGACAGAATAGAATACATCTTCCGTTGCTTCTACGTTTTGCTCTGCCGTTTCCTCATTCTCTGAATCATCCGAGCAAGCCGCCAAAAACAGACAGGAGAAGATAACCAGCACTCCTGCCAATAATTTACGATTCGACACGTCTTCCACACCCCTACATTTTTCTCCAGTTTCTCTTCAATTTCCTGTTTCTCTATGTATATATCCTAGTTTGACTCGAGTGGATAATGCTTCAAGAAATAAACAAGTGCCTGCAGTTCAACGGCTAAGTCAATATGATGAACGCGTACATTATCTGGCACCGTAATCCGAACAGGTGTGAAGTTCAAGATACCTTCAATCCCTGCTTTCACTAATTTCTCTGTAATCGCATCTGCTTCTGATACAGGGACGGTAAGAATTGCAACGGAGATCCCCTCGATTCTCTCCATCATTTCACCAATCGCATAAACCGGAACGCCACCTACAATTTGGCCTATCTTGTTTTCATCACTGTCAAAGGCCATTTTTATTTGGATATTATTATTTTTTGTAAAGTTATAATTTAAAAAAGCGGTACCTAGATTACCGACACCGATTAAAGCTACCTCTGTCATTTCATGCTGGTCAAGCGTACTGCGGAAAAAACCAAGCAAATATTCGACATTATAGCCATAACCTTTCTTCCCTAATGCACCAAAGTATGAAAAGTCACGACGAATCGTGGCAGAGTCAACTTTAATCGCTTCAGAGAGATCCTTTGACGAAACCCGGTTCTTCCCTTGTTGATTTAAAGTGTTTAAATAACGATAATACAACGGAAGCCGCTTTGCTGTTGCTTGTGGTATTTTATTTTGTTTCATATCTGCTCCTCATTTCATGATATACGAATTATTTAGTAGTTGTATGGTCTATTCTAACAGAAAATGGACAAAATGTCGTGATGATTTTCACAAGTAATTTCCTTCTGTCGATATTTACGTTACAATACATATAATGGGGTGAATGTATGATTTTAATGCAAATGAATGGACTTTCGAAATCTTTTGGTTCGGAAACCATTTTATCAAATGTAAAACTTGAGGTAAAAGATCTCGATCGAATAGCGATTGTCGGGAGAAACGGGGCAGGTAAATCTACCTTATTAAAAATAATGGCTGGAGATCTCTCCTATGACACGGGTGAGCTGATTAAGCCGAAAGAGCTGACGATTGGATACCTTTCCCAACATATGGAACTGCAATCCGGTAAAACAATCTGGAATGAACTTGTCACGGTATTTGACGATTTAAAAAAACAAGAAGGAAAATTACGTCATATAGAAGAGCAGTTGCAAACCACCGACTTACTCTCGGAAGCTGATTACCAAAACTTACTGACAGAATATGATCGGTTGCAGCACGCCTTTGAAACTGGCGGCGGTTATACGTATGAAGCAGAGATTAAAGCGGTATTGCATGGACTCAATTTCCAAGATTATGATTACAATACGATGATCAGTGAATTGAGTGGCGGGCAGAAAACAAGGCTTGCACTTGGGAAGCTGCTCCTGCAAAAGCCACAGCTTCTGCTTCTTGACGAGCCGACAAACCATTTGGATATCGAAACATTAGGTTGGCTCGAATCTTACTTAAACAGCTATCCAGGGGCTATTGTCATTGTTTCCCACGACCGTTACTTTTTGGACAAGACTGTAACACTAGTCTATGAGATTTCAAGACATCAGACGAAGAAATACCACGGGACATATAGTAAATTTCTTGAACAAAAAGCAGCTGATTATGAACGGGAACGGAAAGAGTTCGAGAAACAACAAACAGAAATTAAACGGATGGAAGATTTCGTCCAGCGTAATATCGCCCGCGCTTCGACGACGAAACGAGCTCAGAGCAGACGGAAACAGCTTGAGCGAATGGAACGGATGGACAGGCCGCTCGGAGACGAGGCATCCATGTCCTTTTCTTTTGATATAGAAAGGAGAAGCGGGAATGATGTCTTGAAGATTGAAGACCTCGCCCTCCGTTATCCGGACGAGGAAGAGTATACCTTTAAACAGGCGAATCTAAGAATCACACGCGGGGAGCGGGTCGTTCTTATCGGGCCAAACGGGGTTGGCAAAACGAGTTTACTTAAAATACTTATTGGGAAACTCCAGGCAACAAAGGGAATCTTTGAGCTTGGGACAAATGTGAAAGTTGGCTATTACGACCAAGAGCAGGCAGATCTTTCCTCGAATAAAACAATCCTCCAGGAACTTTGGGATGAATATCCGCTCGTAATGGAAAAAGATATCAGAACAGTGCTGGGTAACTTTTTGTTTAGTGGAGATGATGTCTTAAAGCCGGTAAATACGTTAAGTGGCGGAGAAAAAGCGAGACTCGCCCTTGCGAAACTAATGATGCAGAAAGCTAATCTGCTTATTCTAGACGAACCGACAAACCATTTGGATATCGACAGTAAAGAAGTACTGGAAGCAGCACTCATGGGATACCCTGGAACAATTCTTTTCGTTTCCCATGACCGTTATTTCATCAATCGGATTACAGACCAAGTTGCACAGATGAGTAAGGATGGAATCAAGATTTATCTCGGAGATTATGACTATTATCTTGAAAAAACAGAAGAAGAAAAAGAATTTATCAGGCTTTCCCAGCAAAAAGAGGATAAGCCAAACACCGATAATAGGCGTCGCAGTTTTCAGGAAGAGAAACAGCTACAAAGCGAGAAACGAAAGCGCGATAGAAAAATCGCACAGCTTGAAACTGCCATTGAAGAAAAGGAATTAGAAATTGCAAACCTTGAAGAAGAAATGACTAAGCCTGAAGTATTCCAAGATCATGAGAAAGCACTGGAATTAACGAAACAAGTGAACGAGCTGAATGACAAATTAGAAGAACTAATGGAGAGTTGGGCAAATTTACAGGATTAATGAATTTCATAATACGTACTTAATGCTTCACCATCACCATCTGTAGTTGAGTTGGTTCGTTCCCAACTACAGATGGTGATGGAAAGCCGACTTTGGTAATTATGAAATTCATTCGGATGAGTAAAAATACAATTTATTGGAGGTTGGCCAGATGACAATAGCAATCGCAACACTTATCGTTCTTATACTCATTAACGCATTTTTTGCCGCTTCTGAAATTGCACTCTTCGGGCTAAACGATAATAAGGTAAAACAACAACCAGAAACCGGTCACAAGAAGTTTATCCTAAAAAAGTGTAATACGGAAACCGCACTTTGTCATCGAAACACGTAAGATTGATGAATTATTTGCCAGTATGAAAAAGCAAAACACCCATATTGCAATCGTTCTTGATGAAAATGGCGGAACAGAAGGCTTAGTAACGATTGAGGAAGAGATTGTCGGCGAAATTTCCAGTGAAGATATTCTATTAAAGGAACATCCAGACATAAACAAAGAGTTCAAGGAAATCGGAACAAATGAATACTTGGTTAAAAGGACAATCGGCTTGTATCAATTGGATGAAATGCTTGCCATCGGTTTACCAATCATGATTTTGATACATTAAATGGATTTCTTATCCATGAGCTTCGACATATTCCAGCGCTTGATGAAGAATTCGTCATTTCCTATAACAACACAGAATTCAAAGCGAGGAAAATAGGAGAAATCGGATTGTCTCTATCGAAAATAAAACGGGGAGAAGTTGGACCTAACTTTTCCTCGTTTTTTATTATAAACGAAGGAAACAGACGATAAGATACGATAAATAAAGATGTCAAGGCTTCCATTCAGAATATTCACGTTTTCTTAAGAGATGTTATCGATTTCACTCGGATTGAGTTGAATTGCCTTATCTATTACGCTTACTATAGGTAAAGATAAAGGAGGAGTATAAATGAAAAAGTTATCAATATTCTTCAGTAATTTCAAACAAGCGATGGACCAATACGGTCAAGCACACATCATCATAGCTCATGCTACAGAAAGCTTTAGCAACAGATTGAAATAACCCCCTTTCAAGCTCCATCATTTACACCATTATATTTATCCACTAAAATAAAAATGAGCACCCTCTTAGCAGAGTGCTCATTTTTTATTTAAACAAATAATCATTCTGAATTGTATATTCCACAGCTATCCGATAAATAACTCCGACCCCGAGCATCGTCGCCATCACCGAACTCCCCCCGTAACTGATGAGCGGTAATGGGATTCCTGTCACCGGCATCACTCCGATCGTCATACCGATGTTTTGAAACACGTGTACAAGTATCAAACTCAAGAAGCCAAAACAGAAATACGAAGCAAATGGAACAAATTTATCCATGCTTAACCCTAACGATACAAGCTTATAAATTAACAGAAAGTACAGCAGAATCACTAAAGATCCACCAATAAATCCGAAAGTCTCCCCAACTACTGAGAATATAAAATCCGTCTGGGCTTCCGGGTAATACACCTCGACTCCGCCAAGACCTTTCCCAGTTAACTGTCCGGAACCAAGTCCCATGTAAGCTCGGTCAAAATGCCAATTAGCTGAATCGGTCGATTGTGTCGGATCAAACCATGTTAGAATACGGTCGATTTGATAATGTCTGCTCGGTCCAACTACCAATTTAGCAAGTGCGGGAAATTGGACAATAAAAATAAGTACAGCCCCTAAAAAAGTACCGACAACCCCTACTAAACTAAGAATGATCTTCCAGCTGATTCCTGCAAAAATAATCATCATCCCAAGGATAAACAAATAAACCATCGCTGTACCAAAGTCAGGCTGCAGCATAATCAAGCCGACTGGAAGCATCGTAATTCCTACCATTTTCAACAAGAGCATCGTATCTGACTTTAACGTACTCTCTTCAAACTTTTGTTTATGCTTACTGATAATAACTGATAAATATAATATCGTCGTCAACTTAACGAACTCTGCCGGCTGGATCGATACGCCGGGAACAATATTGTTAAACCAGCTCTTCGCCCCATTCACGGAGTAGGCAATTGACGATGGACTGACATATAATATAATTAACGATAAAATACCAGCAGCATAAATATATACACTGCCTTTATACAATTGTTCCATGTCCAAGAATTGCACCGACGCAGCAAATAATAGCCCTACAGAAAACCAAACAATCTGTTTAAAGACAAAATTATCATTTTCATATTGCTCAAACTGTGCCGCATTATAAATAGCTACAAGACTGGTCACGAAAAATAAAACGATTAAGATTAATAAATCGGTTTGCACATAATAGGACTGTTTTTTTGTCATTGCTGCATCACCATACTTCTTTTTCTGAAATCTAACTTTTCTAATCATTATCCACAAGCTATTTATTGAAAAAAGCCCGCTATAATGGTCATTAACAATTCTACCCACATTATCCACAGTTTTCGGGAGTTTTTATCCCATTTTTATTCACATCATGAACAGTGGTATAAGAAGGATTCGATATTGTATCCACAAGACTGTGCATAAGTTGTGAATAAACTCCACAACTACTGGGGATTTCTTTCTCGCAACATAGAAGATTATAGAAGGGATACTGTACTTTCAAACTTACTCCAGTCCAATCGATAAAGAAGGCTTATCCCCTCTTATACCCAAGTAGTGAAAGCGGGCATCGACTCACGATCATCTTCTTAGTTTTCTTTATATCAAAGAAAAGAGTGAAAGTTCGATCACATATGGAGCAACCTTCTATCCTGACAGACACAGTTTGGACGTGGCTGCGACTACTGGATGTGCTAGTATAAACGCTCTTCGGCGGGGTGAGTAATCACAGTCCGAAGCGTTGCGAAGACAAGCGCTTGCTTAACCTGCAAGGACGCTTCCACCTTTGTTCTTAAATGAGTTCGAGGGAGGGGTTTGCGTTCAAATCAAGACCATCCCGTTTTCCTTGTTCAAAAGCAATGGTTCCAGCAGCAGCTATCATCGCAGCGTTATCTGTACATAAATTTAGAGGAGGGATCAGTAATGGAATTCCAGCTTCGTCAAACTGGACTTGCATTTCCGTACGCAAACCTCGATTTGCTGCAACTCCGCCCGCAACAATTACTTGCTTCACGTTTTTCTCCTTAGCAGCTCGTAATGTTTTTGTTGTTAACACTTCAATTACACTTGCTTGAAAGCTTGCTGCAATGTCCTCTTTTTTTAACGTTTCTCCACGCTGTTTCGCATTGTGGATTTTATTGATAACTGCAGATTTTAATCCACTGAAACTAAAATCATAACTGCCTTCATCGAGCCAAGCCCGCGGAAAATCAATTGTTTCCTTACCAAGTGCAGCTAAACGATCTACCTCAGGGCCTCCGGGATATGGCAATTCTAACATTCTTGCAACCTTATCGTAAGCCTCACCAGCGGCGTCATCGAGCGTCTCACCGAGCAATTCAAATTCGCCATGTTCTTTCATTAACACAAGTTCGGTATGGCCACCAGACACGATTAAAGCAAGCAATGGAAATGTAAATTCCTGCTCAAATCGATTAGCATAAATATGTCCTGCAATATGTTGAACACCGACTAAAGGCTTCTTTTTCGCAAAAGCGAGTGCTTTCGCAGCATTCACACCAACGAGCAAAGCTCCTACAAGACCAGGCCCTTCTGTAACTGCAATCGCATCAATATCTTTCCATTCCACGTTTGCTTCCTCTACCGCTTCTTCAAGCACCATCGTTATTTGCTCAACATGATGGCGTGAAGCTATTTCCGGGACAACTCCGCCAAACCGTTTATGGCTCTCAATTTGAGATGCAACTACGTCTGAAAGTATTTCCGTACCGTTCTTCACTATAGCAACTGCTGTTTCATCACAGCTCGTTTCAATACCTAGTATGATTTTTTCATTTTTCATTTTAAATTCACCCACATCACAAGAGCATCCTCCTGATCATCTGTATAGTAATTCTTCCGGATACCTCCAGGAAGAAGTCCGAATTTCCGGTACATTCTCTGTGCAACGATATTGGAAACTCGAACCTCCAAAGAGAGCTGTACCGCCCCAATACGAATTGCTGCCATCATTAAATGATGGAATAATTGCTCTCCTATTTTCTTCCCGCGGTACTCAGGCAAGATAGCAATATTTGTAATTTGTGCTTCATCTATGACAATCCACATCCCGGCATAACCGATAATTTCACCACCATAATCGACAACAAAATATAATGCTTGCATATTATCTGTTAATTCATGGTAAAAGATATCCGATGTCCAAGGGACCGGAAAGGAAGACTTCTCTACTTTCAATACTTCTGGCACGTCTTTGATTTCCATTTTGCGTATCACAATTTTAGCCATTGCTCTTTTTTTCCTTTTGGTTTTTTAACCAGTTCGCCTCAGCCTCTGCTAAGCGTAAGTAATTTGGTGCAAGTGTATGAATATTATCCGGGTTCCTTGTTAAACTTGCAAGCCCTAGATGTGCGGGGTTGGTAATATGATAAGGACCTTCCGGCATAACAGCCAAATCACCTAAGGTTTCCATAATCAGTTCTTTAAATGATGCTATATCTGGGCTTAAAAATAAAACAGGCTTTCCTTCCGCTTGTAAATCTTTCAAAACATTTACGAATAACGTATTCTGATCTTGAACCGGATTCGTCAGCTGTCCACTCTTCCATTCATAAACTCCTGTATAAACGAGCCCTCTGCGCGCATCAAAAAACGGGCAAACAAACCCGTCAAAAAAACGTCCCTGGTAACTGAGCGCCTCCAGACTGGAAACTCCAACAATGGGGACGCCAAGCGCCCACGCAAGTGTCTTCGCTGTTGTAAGTCCTATCCGTACTCCAGTGTAAGAGCCAGGACCTTTCGCAACAGCTATCTGATCTAATTCCTCGACATCCATTCCCACTTCAGCCATCAACTGATTGATTGCCGGCATTAAGCGTACGGAGTGGTTTTTCGTCAGATTTGTCATGATTTGCCCAATCACCTGGTCATTTTTCATAATTGCTACACCGAGAACATGATTTGATGTATCAATGACAAGTACATTCATATTTCGTAACCTCTAATCCTTCATCTTGTATAAAATGCTGCAGTAATGATCACCAAATGCATTAAATTTCAATTTCCTTGCCTGGTCATCATCTGTATATTCAATACCTATTTCTAAACGTTCTTCGGGTAAATAGTCTTTAATAAATTCTGCCCATTCAACAACAGAAACACCATCACCATGAAAGTATTCCGAAAAACCGATATCTTCATCTGAATCTTCCAGTCGATATACATCCATATGATATAAGGGGATTCTACCCTTATATTGTTTAACAATCGTGAATGTCGGGCTATTTACATTACGTGTAATTCCAAGTCCTTTAGCTAATCCTTTAGTAAAAGTTGTTTTGCCTGAGCCTAACTCACCTTCCAAGGTAAGTAAATCACCAGGTTGTAAAAGATTAGCGAGTCTCATCGCAATCTCTTCTGTTTCCTCAAGGGAATGGGCAATAAATTCTATCGAGCTCAAATGATCCACCTACTTTAAATGTGTATACCCTTCTTTTGACAACTTATTTATATTCCCGTTCTTATCAAGATATACGGCATGCTCATCTTTATTCATCACATGACCGATTGCAGTCACACGAAGGTTTAATTTTTCCGCCTTCTGTTGAACCGTCTGCCAATCTTTCTTTGCAACCGTACCAACAAGTTCAAAGTCTTCTCCGCCAAAATACTTCCATTTCTGTTGCAGTTCAGCAGGAAATGTAGCTAGTCCTGGATGAGTTGGTACTTTTTCATCTTCCAATACAATGGAAACACCAGACTCCTCCGCGATCTCATGAACTTCATTACCAATTCCATCGCTAATATCATTTAAAGCTAATCGCTTAATACTCCTCAGTGAATTAGAGAATGTTACTCGAGGGGTAGGGAGTTGATGTCTGTTAATGAAATAATCCCTTCCATCAATTTGAAGATCATGCTGTAAAATATATAAGCCTGCTCGGGAATCACCTAATGTTCCCGTAGCAAAAACAATATCGTCTACTTTTGCCAAATTTCGGTATCTTGCTTTTCCCTTCTCTATTTTCCCAATAACGGTAACCGATAAAACAAGGTCTTTTCCTGATACCGTGTCACCACCAATTAAATCAGCACCATGGCGGTTAGACAAATGTTCCATCCCCTTAAATATTTCAAGAAGTTTCGACTCCTTCATCCTATCTGGCACAACAAGAGAAACTAAATAATACATAGGTAACGCGCCCATCGCAGCAAGGTCACTGAAGTTTGCTGCTAACGCACGATAGCCTAATTGAAAGGGAGACATTGTTTTTTCTGTAAAATGAACACCTTCAACAAATGTATCAACAGCAACTGCCAGCTCGCCTGCCGTCTCTCGGAAAATAGCTGTATCGTCGCCTATACCTCGCTCTAAGGACGCTTGTTTATATGTTTTTTGTTTAATCGCCTCTATTAAAGAAAACTCATTCATCGTCTTCACCTTTTCATCTATTTACACTACCTATCATAGCAAAATACGATGTAAAAAGAAATATTCGAGGTGCTTCTAACACTTTTAAGCTTCATTTATTTTAAAAAAGTACTTAAAAATAAAAAAACAAGATTTCAAATTTGAAATCCTGTGCAAATAGACTATGTAATGGCGGTCCGGACGGGACTCGAACCCGCGACCTCCTGCGTGACAGGCAGGCATTCTAACCAACTGAACTACCGGACCTTGGTTGCGGGGGCAGGATTTGAACCTGCGACCTTTGGGTTATGAGCCCA
>NZ_JAKNRA010000029.1:0-13125 GCF_022213125.1 Oceanobacillus alkalisoli
AACCAAGACAGCATCAGAATGAAGTACAGACGTGCTTTGTTTCAAGAAACAGGTGTTGAATCTTAATTGGGGAAACCTGTTGAGTGTTAATTGTGAAAAACTGCTTAATTCTACTTGACGGTTACAAGCATTTATGAGGTTTTAAAAGAACACTTTGCAGAAATACTGTTTGCATTTTTATGTGCCTATCTTATTTTTATATTTTTCACAAAGGGAAATGCAAGAGAATCCTTTAGAAAATTCATGTTGTTTGTTGTCGTTTTGATTGTTGCAGGTTATTGGGTTTCAAATGCTAGTTATTTAATGAAAAGTATGAATGCCTTGTCGGGTGATATGCAAGCAACCCTAGTGAATGCTGGGAACGGTATTTTAGGGATTTTTGAGGAACAGAGAGAGGGTGTTTATGAAGGGGTTAATGATATTGATGAAAATGAAAAGATAGAAGGAACAATTGCAGTTATCCGTAATATTTATTTTGATTTAGCATTAAAACGACCATATCTCTTAATTAATTATGGTACTACAGATGAAGAAAAAATTAATGGTAATGATGAAATTAAAGATTTAGGGTTTGGATTTCAAGCATACCCAAGATCGGAAAGGATGCTTGCTTTTAAATTAAACTCGAAAGGTTCAGCCTATAGAATTGCTCATGCTTATCTTGAAGTAACTAAAAACGACAATACGCATGTAGCTTCGGGTTCAGCGTTTAAACAATCGGGTCTAGTATTCTTAACCTTTTTCATTGTGATTGGTTTGTCTATTCCATTTTTATTATTAGGTTTAATTAATTTTGCATTACAATTGTTAGCGATATTAATTGCGTTAGTTTTACCTTTTGCGTTTGTTTTAAGCTTTATCCCTCATTTTGCAATGACTGGTTTTAAAACATTGGGTAATATAGTGACAATCTTTCTAACAAAGGGCTTGTTAGGAATATTATTATTTGTCGTTTATCTATTAACCTATTCTATGTATCTATTTGTTGAACCAAACGACACAGGAACATATTTATTGCATGTTGTACTTTTGATTATACTGTTTTTCTTAATCATAATTAAAAGGAATAAGATTATTAGCTTCATTACGGCAGGACGTGTTCAAACAGTTGATGGAAACATGATGTCAAATATGAATCAATATTATAGTAAACATTTTTCTAATGCGAAAGAAAGATTGGAACAAAGACGTCCTCAAAAGAGAGTATCTCCAATGAATTATGGTGATGAAGAAAGTGATACGAAACAAAATCCAAAAAAGAATCGAACAAGTATGAAGCAGGAAAGAAAAGGTGCTAAAAATGGAAAAGGTAATGATACCAAACGTACTCCACAACGAAAGAAAAAAAAGGTAGATGATGTGAGTAAAGAAAATCGTGGTCAAAGTAAATCTCATCATGATAAAGAAGGTGATGAAGAACGAACGAAACAGCCAGACAACACGCAAAAACAAGATGTAGAAGGTGTGAATAAAGAAAATCGTAGTCATAAAGAATCTCATCATGATAAAGAACGTGATGAGGAAAGAACGAAACAACCAGATAATACGCAAGAACGCGATATAGAGGGTGTGAATAAAGAAAACCGTGGTCATACAGAAGTTCATCGTGATACAGATTTAGATGGACAACGGACTAGAGAAGTATCATCTGTGGAGGAAAGGAAAAAGGAAAGAGATGAGAATGGAGGATTGCTATAATAGGCAATTCTCTTTTTTGGGGGGGTTTTTGAATTGAACATGGACAAAATACCTGCGGTAAAAATGGCTAAGTTGAAAATCAAAATTTATTTAATTCTCTTTTTGCTTTTCTTCTTTTTCATCATTGGGGTAGTTGTTCTTTTTGTTGTTAATTCAGTGGATAATAGTGATGGATTACATCATTTTAGAGAAGAAGAAAATGAAGAAGATACGGATTTTTATATTGGTAACGGTATTGCACCCGAAGTATTGAGATATAAACCTTATTTTGAAAAATATGCAAAAAAATATTTTATATCACAACATGTAGATGTGTTAATGGCTGTGACAATGCAAGAAAGTGGGGGTAGGCTTTTAGATGTAATGCAAAGTTCAGAATCAATTGGGCTCCCTCCTAATTCAATTACAGACCCAGAACTTTCTATTGATGTTGGAACGAAATACTTTTCGCAGGTTATGAAAGATGCTGAGGGAGAAGTGAAACTTTCCTTACAATCTTATAATTTTGGCTCGGGATTTATAAATTATGCGCTTGAAAGAGGGGGGTACTCTAAAAGGGTTGCATTTGATTTTAGTCAAATGATGGCTGAAAAAATGGGGTGGTCTCGTTATGGTGATGTAAATTATGTAGATAATGTAATGCGTTATCTTGAAGAAGATGATTCTGTTCCCATAAATGTTCGTGGTGCTTGGGCGTTGCCATTAAAAGAAATTAGAATTACGAGTAGATTTGGACCACGTACACATCCAATTACTGGTGAGTTAGAGAGTTTTCATGGTGGGGCTGATTTCGGTTGTACGCCTAGAGATAATATCATGGCAGTTAAGGATGGAGAAGTAGTGGAAGCAATTCATGGTAATACTGGCTATGGAAACTATGTTACATTGCAACATGGAAATAAAGAGTTTAGTCGATATGCTCATATGTCATTATTGAATGTTTCGCCTGGTGATAGTGTTAGTCAAGGTCAAGCTGTTGGGAAATGCGGTACGACGGGTTCTAGTACAGGAAATCATTTGCATTTAGAACATTTGACTGAATTAGGACAAGCACACCAAGATAAAGTTGATCCCCTAAAAACATTAGGATTAGAATGATTAAATAATGTTTGGTTTTTAAGAATATTGAGGTTGTTCTTGGTTTAAAAAGTTCGGAATTTAGAGGTGATAGAATGAAAAGGTATTTACCACTGCTTGTTGTTGGTGTTTTGGTCATTCTTTTCTTATTTGTGAAGAATGAAAATTATAGAAATGAGTTAAAACATGTAAAGAATGAAATTAGTGAGTTAGAGAGTGCAGAGGAAGTCATTTATTTAGAAGCTGGTGAGATAGGTGAACAGTTTATTTTAGGTTACTTTAACTATCGAGGGAAACCAGTAAAAGGAAATGTAGAAATGTATGTATCAGAAGAAAAAATAAAAGAGTTAAATTTTGATACGAATGAGGAATATGATGAGAAATTGGTTAAAGTGAAATCTACTGTTAATAATTTGGATATTTATTTAGGGAAATCAACGGATGGTAGGCAAAAGGTGTTAGGTATTTTCATAAATGAAATTGAAATGGGTGATGTGGTCACCTTAGTTGATTCATTCATTGAATTAGATTTGGAAAAGACGGATGATCTTTGGCGTATTGTTGATTTTAATTTTTTCCAGTATTGATTATATGTTATCATAGGTTAAATGGTAATTACTCAAATTGGAGGCGATTCTTTGCATAAACACATGTTGAAATTAATCATATTGGTGATTTTTTCTATTAGTTTAGTAGCATGTGGAATGTCAGAAGGAAAAGCAAATGATAATTTAGCCTATGAAGATATAGTAAATTTGACTATTGAAAAATTTGAATCAGAGCTGCCGAAGTTGGGTGAGTTAGAATATGAACCTTATGATATAGATTACGGAAGTGATTTAAGGAGTGGTTCAGATATAACAATGTGGGAAAATGGAAAATATGTAAAATTTGTTGTTCATGATAAAGAAGAAAGTAAAAAAGAAATAACCTATTATAGGTTGAAAGATGCAGAACTTGTGAATGTAAATGGTCATCCAGATATTGATTTTGATTCTTTAGAGGAACAAGAACCTGATTATATAGAAGAAAAAGGTAAAATTATTAAAGAGTGATGATATTGCCGGATTTTGAAATAAGATACAACGAAGGATAATGTCTCAAATAAAATACTTTATATCGTAAAAGAGCAGATAAAATAATCTGTTCTTTTTTTATTGCAAAAAATTAAGAAGGAGTTGTTTTTCAAATGAATAAAACCATTTCAAAAAAGGAATTGCAAGATATGGGTTTTTTACCATATCAAGCAGTTGATATTATCAGACAAGCAAAGTATTATATGGTGGATAAGGGTTATCCGTACTATAACAATAAAAGATTAGGCCGAGTGCCCTATCATGCAGTCGAAAATATTATAGGCGTGTCTCTGGAAGAAGGAGATGCGAATGGCTAAAACAAAATACCCGGGAGTTTATCAAGATGAAAAGGGAGTTTTCTATTATCATATTGAACTTGGTGTTGACAGGATTACAGGAAAAAGGATTCAAAAGAAAAGCAGAAAAGACAGCAATGGTAAAAGATTTAGTTCAGCAAGAGAGGCTAATAAAGAAGCAACTAGAATAAAAAATGAATATCTTATGCAAAATGGTTACGCTAATTATCGACTCACTTTTGGTGAATTTATGAACACGCACTATTTGCCACATTATCAATCTAATGTAGAAGAGAGCACATGGGAAACTAGAAAACATGTTTTATGGGAGATTCGTGACCGTTTTTTTGATAAAGAACTTAGAGAAATTAATGTGAGGGACTGTGAAGCCTTTAGAACTTGGCTTTTAAATGAAAGTGGTCACTCTCAAAATTATGCGGGATTGATTTATGGAGCATTTAGACAAGCTATGGAATACGCTGTGACTTTGCAGTATTTAAAAGAGAATGTCTCGAAGAGAACTAAATCAATATCAAAAGGTAAAAGTCTTGTTGACTATTGGACAAAGGAAGAGTTTGAAAAGGTGATTTCTGTAATTTATACGCATAATTTTTATGAGCACTTGTGTTTTGTCGCTATCTGGCTTTATTATATGACAGGAATGCGTGTAAGTGAGGGGTTGGCACTTTATTGGAATGATGTAGATTTTAAAAAGAAGAAGCTACGAATACATCATACTTTGCAAATGAAATCCATGAAAGATTTTAAGAGAAAACCGTATACCAAAACAGCAGATGGAATGCGAACAATATCCTTAGATGATGATACTGTAAAGATATTGCAAAATTGGAAGTTAGTTCAATCAGAGCATGGGATAAATGATTTTGTGATAAGCTATACGGGATTACCTATACACAGATCAACGATTCCAAGAGTTATAACTAGATACGCAAAGGTTGCCAAGGTTCACAAGATACAGGCGAAGGGATTAAGGCATTCTCATGTAAGCTACTTAATTAATGAGTTTAATGCTGATATTCTTGTTGTTTCTAAAAGGCTAGGTCATAGTTCGCCAGAAATCACCTTAAAACATTACGCGCATTTGTGGGGAAGAAATGATGAGTCGATTGCAGAAAAAATGTCAGGCAATATTAAGTTTAATTTTGCTAAAGAAACTTTGATTGATTTTAACGGAAATCAAAACATTAAAGGGGATTTGGTTCCCTACCAAAATCCTACCATAAGGGAAAGAAACTTATCTGAAAGCAGTGATACCAACGCTTCTAGGTAGCCCATCTACAGTTGAGTGGGAGTAGTAGAAGGAGAGCTGAAACCCCTTTGTTTATAAGGGTTTCGGCTCTTTACTCTATTTTCATCGCATTGTTATTGCATTATTTGTTTCTAATCCTTTACGTAGGTAACGAGCAGTGAACTGATTTTTAGGTGAAGTATCTCCATTTTGTGTTGCTGTTTGGTAAGACATAATACCTTCTAATTTATGGGCTACCTCAAAGTTACTGTTAGGATACAAATGTCCGTAAGTGCCGAGTGTCGTTTCAATATCTTCATGCCCTAGACGGTCTTTAATGATTAATGGGTTTTCACCCATGCTAATAAGCAATGAAGCATGAGAGTGTCTTAAAGCATGTAATCTAATTCGATGAACCCCAGCTTTTTTTGAAAAACGTGTAATGGCATTCGCCAACGTATGTTTTTGTGTAGGAACACCATTATAGCTCATCACATAATTGGTTTGAATGACAGCTTGCTGCACGTTCTGCCATTCACGGAGTAAAGTTAAAGTATCCCCGTCTAATGCAATTTGGCGCACACTAGCCTTTGTTTTTGGTTCTACAAAAGAGTAATTATCTAAATTCTTATAGTAAAGTGTTTTATCAATAGATAACACGCCAGAATCAAAGTCAATATCTTCCCATTGAATTGCAGTGGCTTCTCCAATCCGCATCCCAGTCATAAATAAAAACCACAATGAGATAAATAAAAAGTGTTGATAGTAGTCTTCCTTATAAAAAAGAGAGATGACTTTTTCAAATTCTTCTTTGGTCCAAAAATCTATTTTTGTCTTTGTCTTTTTTACATTTCCAACAATTTTAGATGGATTACTTTCAGCTAAACCTAAAACAACCGCTCGATCCATCGCCATGGAAAATAACCCTTGAACATTTCTAATATAAGAAGAACGATACTTCTTTTTAGATAATGCTAATTGCCATTTTTGCACATGAATCGGGGTAATTTCGGTAGTGATTAAACTATTAAAAAAAGTGAAATGTTTTCTGACGGCCGGTAATCGATTTTCGTACGTTCTTTCTTTTACTTGTGTTTTATACCAAGGTAAAAAAATATCTTCAATAAACTGTTGGAACAGAATGTCATCTTGCTTTTCTTCTAATTCATCTGATTTTGTAAGCAGTAACCTCGAATATTCTTCCCTTGCTTCTTTTTTAGTTTTAAAACCACTACGGTATTTCTGAATTTGCTTGCCAGTGATCGGGTGATACCCTAAATTAGCACGAAAATAATATGTTCCGTTCTTTGCCTTTTTGACGATATCTTTAGTCATGATTTCACTCCTTACGCAATTAGTGCAAGAAGTACAAATCACACATCTAAAGTTATCCCTAATACTTCTTCAACAGCTTCTTTAGGAACACGATCTAACTTTTTAGATTGATAATACGCATGTCCTTTTGAAATCATTAGTTTTTTACATTCTCTAATGATATCAGCTGAAAAAGAGGGACCATAACCTAGTGCTATCAAGTCTTTTTTAGTGACTGTGACCATATGAACTCCTTTCCATAGACTAGGATATGCTATTTGATATCTGTCTATTATTATATCGCTTCTATAAAACTAATTCTAATACGTTGCGTGAATTTGGCTCTTGCACTAAAATAAAAAGGATTTAATGTCATAACTTGATAGTTACTTTAACCTATCTTGCTAAATTGAATATCAAAAATCAGACGGCTGCTGGTGCAGCTCCACGGGAATTTCACCCCTGCAAGTATTTCTTCCAGCCCTACTCATAGCTTGCGACGGTTCAAACGCTCGAACCATGACGATAGGGGAGTATCATTATCCTAACTGATGGGTTATCGCCAGCAATCCACCACGATTACATTAGACTCATAGATTATCGCTCGTTTCTAACGAAAGTCATGGCGTATGAATCAATTGGCTCATCATCAGTAGAACGTATCTGATTTTTTGCTTATACTGCACGGCGTAATCTTCCGTGCTTTCTTTGTCAAAGAACAAATATATGATGAATGAAAGGGAAAACCTAACCATTCTGTATTCAAATTTTGAAAGTTAAAACAGATTGCATAAGCTTCGCTCGTAAGCGTTCGCGTGTATCTTCATCGATGCCTCAATAAGTGTTTCCTTGTTCATCACGGAGCTTACGCATGGATAAACTTGTCATATAGCTTCTATAATGTAGAACAACTACTTTCATTGCTTCTAGCTCACCCTTATTTGCAGCTAAAATGATTGGATACGGCAAAAAGCCACGCTCATTGATTTCCGTATTAGTATTAATCATCCCATTCATCTGCATGCTCCTCCAAAAAACGTCTTGATGATTTCCCCTTTCATTACCTTCAACAAGTTTTTTTGTAAAATGCCAAAAATCAGAGAAAAAGTTTTTAAAAAACAATAACCCAACTGAATATTAACAGTTAGGTAGAATCATTTTTAATATTAAATATTAAGGACCAAAACAAGAAATACTTTAAATGTCAAACTCTATTTTATTACAATTCACATAAAAACTGATCGAACATAATAATGAATAATACAAAATAAAGTTTTTTAAATCGTGGTATTAATAGAACAATTTTTGAAAAAATCGATCAAAATATAATAAAAACCTGGTTATAGCTATTTTCAATTAATGCACTTACTATTGGCTATATTATTTAATATTTCTTAAGCCTTACGATAAACATTATTCTACTTGAACACCTTTAATTTGATACTATTTTCCGATTAACCAATTTCTTTAACCCCACCATTATACTTATAAATGATAATAATTTCTGATTTTTGGAAAGTGGATGATGACCTTCGTATATTTCCCATCTTCTGAATGAATGGAAAGGTCATGTCCTAATTTAAGAGCCATTTCTTTTGCAAGGTAGAGACCTAAACCGGTAGATTTGGCATGACTTCTCCCAATAAATCCTGTAAATCCTTTTTCAAATACTCGGCTGATATCCTCTGGCTTAATTCCAATGCCTGTATCTTGAATCTGTAGCCGCTTTTCTTTTCGATCTTCCTCAAATTGTACGGAGATTTCCCCGCCTTCACCTGCATATTTTAAAGAATTTGAAAAAACTTGATCCATAATAAAACCAAGCCATTTACTGTCGGTATGGACAACCTGTTCAATATTGTTCATATGAAAACGAATTTGCTTGTTAATAAAAGATTTGGCATATTTCTTTACACTGTTTTTAGCGACTTGATCCAACACTACCTCGGAAATAAAATAATCTTTGGAAAAAGAATCAATGCGAGAATAATAAAGAGCCTGCTCTACGTAATTTTCTATTCTATCCAACTCATCTTCAAACTTGTCCACAAGGTATTCAACAGTTCTTCCATTACTGTTTTCCATAAGCAAGCGACCTGCCGCAATCGGAACCTTGACTTCATGAATCCAAGATGTAATAAAGTCTTGATGATCCATTTTTTCGTTATACAACTTTTGTAATTGATCGCCATGCACACTATTTACTTTTTTTAATAACTCAAGATATAACAATTGTTCATCGTTTCGCGGTTTAGGCAGAGTTGCGAGAAATTCTTCATGGTTACTTTCAATCAAATCATTTAATTCCCGATAAAATTCTCTATTGTAATAGTATTCGATGATTACGTATATAGCTACAATAAAAAAGATAACCATATTGATATAGACGATATTACTTACAGCGTTTCTGGAATCTGTGCTCACAATCATCATCAAAGAAACAAAGAACATAATGATCATGTTTAATATAAAGAAATTCCGTTTATCTTTTAAGTAATGAAAGAAATTCATTGAATTATATAACCTTGTCCTTTCTTAGTTGTAATAAAGTGTTCTTTTCCAAGCTCAACAAGTTTTTTACGCAGGCGAGCAATATTAACCGTCAATGTATTTTCGTCCACGAAATTTTCATTCTTCCAAAGGCTACGCATTATTTTCGTACGACTGACGATGATTCCTTTATTTTTCATAAGAATTTTTAAAATATGAAATTCTGTTTTCGTGAGTTCCGATTTTCGATCTCCATGTAAGATCTCTCCGTTTTCAAGATTTAATATAATTCCATCATGTTCCATTGTCTGAGACTGTGTTTCCATATAGGAATACGTTCTGCGGAGGAGTGCATTAATTTTTGCAATCAATACATCCATATGGAAAGGTTTTTGAATATAATCATCTCCTCCCATGTTCATCGACATCACTATATCCATTGGTGTATCACGGGAAGAGAGAAAGATCATAGGGACCTTTGAAATTTCTCTGATTTTACTACACCAGTAAAATCCGTCAAACGATGGCAAATTGATATCCATGATGACTAGGTGAGGATCATGATTAAGAAATACCTGCATGATTTGGTCAAAGTCTTCAATCTTAACGGTTTCAAAACCCCACTTTTCTAATGTTTCCCCTACCATATCACGAATGGTCAAATCATCTTCCACAATCATGATTTTCATTCCTCTTCCCTCCAAACAATCATCCTTCTGTAACATCATATTAATTGAATATCGACCAATATACAAAGAAAACATAATGTTTAAAGATACTTTTTATCAATGTGACGAAAATGTAAGGTTACGAGATCAAGCTGTAAGTTTATATTAAGGTTTCCTATTGTACAATTAAATTGTAGAAAAAACAGCTCTGAATGGAGGATTTATATATGAATATTGTAGTCGAAGCAAAACAAATAAAAAAAGTCTATGGTGCAAAGGGAAATATATTTTCAGCTTTGGAGGATATAGACTTAACGGTCATGGAAGGTGAATTCGTCGGTATTATGGGACCCTCGGGTGCTGGTAAATCAACTTTACTAAATATATTGGCAACTATTGACGAGCCGACTACGGGTAACATCGTGGTTGACGGAATCAATTTGACAAAGATGAATGAAGAACAATTATCTGCCTTTCGCCGTGACAAACTTGGTTTCCTTTTCCAAGACTATAATTTATTAGATACTTTAACTGTGAAAGAAAATATTATCTTGCCGTTAGCCTTGGCAAAATTGAACATTAAAGAATTGGAACGAAGAGCAGATGAAGTGGCAGATAAATTTGGAATTCGCGACATTTTAAATAAGTACCCGTATCAAATTTCTGGTGGACAAAAGCAACGCACGGCAGCTTCTCGAGCGATTATTTCAAAGCCAAGCCTAATATTGGCAGATGAACCAACAGGTGCGTTGGATTCGAAATCAGCAACAGACTTGTTAGAAAGTTTAAAGGATCTAAATGAACAAGACAAGGCAACCATTTTAATGGTTACCCATGATGCTTATGCGGCAAGTTATTGTAATCGCGTCCTATTTATTAAAGACGGTAAAATCTTCACAGAACTTGTGAAAGGGAAAAGATCCCGCAAAGAATTTTTCAACAAGGTGTTGGATGTTCTATCCGCACTGGGGGGTGGAGCAAATGACGTTATTTAGTTTAGCAAGGAAAAATATTAAAGGTAATTTCAATAATTATTTTGTCTATTTTGTTACGCTCGTATTCAGCATGGTTATTTATTATACGTTCACTTCCTTGCAATATAGCGAAAAAATTCAGGAAAGCATTGAATTGTCGGATACAATGAGTTTCATGTTTGGGGTATCATCAATTATCTTAATTTTATTCGTCGCAATCTTTATTTTGTACTCCAATTCATTCTTCACAAGAAAAAGGAAGAAAGAAGTCGGATTGTACGCCATACTTGGTTTACGCAAGAAAACCATTGCAAAAATGTTGTTTTATGAAAATTTGGTTATAGGAATCATTGCATTAGTCATTGGAATTATTCTTGGAACCTTACTTTCCAAATTATTTGCAATGATTTTAATAAAACTTATGGGTTCAATTACCGATGTAGACTTCGGTATTTCCTTCCTAGCGATTACCCAAACGGTCATAGTCTTTATGGTCATTATTTTATTCACTTCCGTTCAAGGTTACCGTTTGATTTATCGTTTTAAATTAATCGAATTATTCTATGCTGAGAAAAAAGGAGAACAAATTCCAAAGGTTTCACTTATTTCGGCTGTTATCGGAGTTTTATTGCTTGTAGTTAGTTACTGGCTGATATTAAAGCCATTTCCTGACGAATTTACTACGGAATATTTAATAAAAAATTATGGTATTGCCTTTGTTGCTCTCTTCATTGGAACCCATTTATTTTTCCGATCTGTAACAGTCTATTTATTAAGATTATCACAAAGAAATAAATCACGTTATTACAGAGGAACTAGAATAATTGAAACATCTCGCTTACTGTTTCGTATTAGAGGGAATGCGCGTACCTTTACAGTCATTGCATTGTTGAGTTCTGCAACGATCTGTTTCTTAGGTGCAACTTACAGTGGTTATTACAGCAACGAAAAAAGAACTGAGGAAGTTGTTCCATTCAGCTATTCGCATTTGTCAAAAGGTCCAGAATTTGATTCGCAGGTGGAGAGCATAATAAAAGCAGATCATCGACATCCAATAAAAGCCCAACTAGACATACCCGTCATTCAGGTAAAAGGAATACTCTCATTTCAACTGGATTATGACATAAATCCTGTGCAATTAATCTCAGAAAGTACATTTAATAAAGCAGCGAATGCTTTAAATAAGGATGAAACAGTCTCACTATCAAGAAATAAAGCAGCAGTAATCCAGCCAAGGTTTACTGAATATACGAAGTCGGTTTTTAAAGGAGAAAATATAACGATTCAATTGCCTCAAGAAAGCAGCAAACTGCCATTTGTTCATATGGTTGAAAGTAATGTGCTACCTTTCGATTATCCCGATTTCTTTCTCGTAGTCAGTAACGAAATGTTTGCTGAGATAGCCAAAAAAGAGGCTCCATTAACTTATAAAGTGTATGAAGTGGAAAATGAAGTAACGGCACAAGCCACATCAAAGAAAGTAAATAAACTGGTTGGAAACGATTTTCAAGTTTCTTCATCATTTTATACGGAGTATAAGCAAGGTAAAGAAGGAAACGCAATTACTCTCTTTATTTTTGGTTTTTTGGGGCTAGTATTTTTAGCAGCAACTGGAAGTATCATTTATTTCAAACAGTTAACAGAAGCGAATGAAGCAAAAGGACACTATGAAATCCTTCGTAAAATCGGTGTCAGTAGAAAGGATATACGTAAATCCATCAAAAAGCAGTCATTATTTGTGTTCGGATTGCCACTAACCGTAGGAATATTGCACAGTTGTGTGACATTGTACTTTACCAGCAACTTTATGTCTAATCTCATTGGAATCAATCTCATTGTCCCTATTCTAACGGCTATAGTCTTTTTTGTTATCATCTATGCAGTCTATTACGTATTAACCGTTAATACGTACAATCGCATTGTAAATAAATAAGAGCGAAACATCTCTCGAATGTTCGGTTCGAGAGGTGTTTTGTCATGTATTCCTTTGTTAAAAAAATCCTCATTACTCTGGAATCTAGACCGATTATATTGTTGAAGTTCAAATTGAACATCCTTAAATCTTCTAACAACAAAAAAATCGAATGATTGGAAATATGATAACTCCCATACAAAATGTATCGCCAATAGAAACACAATTAAGCCTGTACTATCAAAAATGATGCCATATTTTTTCATTAATTTATTTTGAACCATGTAATATTCTTTCTCGGTAATTATTTACGGGTTAGCAGTTGTTTTAACATAGCAATTTGCATACCATAAGTAATCAAGTTCTGTTTC
>NZ_JAKNRA010000002.1:0-264660 GCF_022213125.1 Oceanobacillus alkalisoli
GAACCAAGACAGCATCAGAATGAAGTACAGACGTGCTTTGTTTCAAGAAACAGGTGTTGAATCTTAATTGGGGAAACCTGTTGAGTGTTAATTGTGAAAAACTGCTTAATTCTACTTGACGGTTACAACAGGGGATTTCTATAGATCCTAGTATGATGGCACAAAGCGGAGGTGAAGTTCTTGCTAGTACATTAGGGTCTCAATTTGATCAGTTAGGGGTTATGATTATCGTAATTTCGTTGATGGGAATTGTACAATCAGATAAAGCGAGTGGGATGTTAGCTTTTATTCTTACAAGGCCTGTCAAGGTTGGCTCATATCTTAGTGGGAAGGTCTTCTCACACTATGTATTTATCGCTTTTAGTGTAGCAGTAGGATATATTGTTTCATATATTTATACTCAATTTTTGTTTACGAGAATCCCCTTGGAAGATTTAAGTATAGCATTACTATTATACTTGCTATGGGTTTTGTTTATTGTTTCATTTACAACAATGATTAGTACTATTTTCAATAGTCAGGGAGTTATTGCTTTACTATCTATCGCCTTTCTATTGGGTTGTCGAGTGATCGTTGGTTTAAATCCATTTCTGGATACTATAAATCCAGCGAGCATGAGCACATACGGAATGGAACTATTAGTCGGAGGAGTATTGAATTCGAATGTTTTTTGGAGTGTTTTAATCACTTTGATTTTGTCAGCGTTAGCCATAAACATTTCAAATACTTGGATCTCTAGAAAAAAGTATCGAATTGATTAATTTAGTGAAAATGAAGAGGTGATGATTGTGTTAAGTATTTCAGAGCTCGAAAAAAGCTACCCAAACAAAAAGGTATTGAATGGCGTGAATTTACACATTCAGAAGGGAGAAATTTTAGGTTTCGTAGGGGGAAACGGAGCCGGAAAAACAACAACACTAAATATCATAACGGGTATTTTAGATTGTGATAAAGGAGCGGTTAGTATCAATGGCTTGACTAAAAAGTCGGGTCTAGAATACAAAAAGCAGTTCTTTTACATTCCAGATACAATCCATGTGTTTAACAATGTTCCGGGTTACGATTGGATACTTTTTTTGATGAGTTTATTTAATATCGAGGATAACGAAAAGTTGGATGAATATATAAAGGTATTTGATATGGAGGATTCGATTAAAAAGTCAATCGGAACTTATTCATATGGGATGTTGCACAAAATGTCTTTGATTGCGGCTTTTACAATCAATCCTCCAATTATAATTATGGATGAACCCATAAATGGGTTAGATCCAAGTGCCGTTGTCAGTTTTAAGGAAGAGATTAAAAAGTATGTTGAACGGGGTGGGACGATATTCTTTTCAACTCATCTATTAGATGTCGCAGAAAAAATTTGTGATACTATAGCTATTTTAAAAGACGGTAAAATTACTTTACATGATAAAGTGAAAAATATAATTGGTGATAGTTCATTAGAGTCTATCTTCATGGAGGCGCAAATTTATGAAAGAGACACTCAACCTTACTAAATTTTTTATTTCATCTTTTTATAAAAAACCAAAACAACAGATGTTGCAGGTTGTTTTATTAATAGCCCTATTCTATATGTTTTTCCAGCTTGCTGTCGTTGATATATCCATTTATCTCATTGCAGATACTCATCTGTTTATGTTTTATAATTTAGCCATTTCAAGTATTCTCATCTATGCCCTAACTTGTTACCTGTCGACCATACAATTCTTTTCTTTCAAAGAATTTCCAGCATTAGCGTCTCATCCCATATCGTACAAAAAAATTTCAACAGCTAAATTGATTAGCAGTATATTGGTACCTCTAATCCTGTCATTAATCATCCAGGTACCAGCGCTCATACTGTTAATCATTGATCTGAAGATGATAGAAATCGCTAAGTTGATTATTCTTATGCCAATCATTAATGGATTCATCATCTTATCGTTGTTATTTGTGTTATCATTTGTAAGTACGTTTTACTATAAATATAAAAATAAAACATCTTATTTAATGACAAATTTTATATTGATGTCGTTATTTCCCATTGCATCTATAGCACTATATGCATCATTTTCAAAAAATAAAAACATAGTTGAATTATTTGAAATCACGGGTTTGGAATCAATGGCTGGCTTGATCAATTTGATTCATTCGATACTCCATTATCTCTTTGAAAATGTTATGGAAATTCCATTACTCAGGGAAATCATTGAACAATTTACATCGAATGACATCTCGATTCCATTTATATTGATTACTATTTTCTTAATTCTAATAAGTACTCTATTTTACTTTGTCACTATTTATAATACATCCATTAACTACTACAAAAATGGTATACATGAGAGTGCTGTTCAAACGAACTTGAAAGGATCGAGTGTTCATATTACTGAAAATCAGTGGACTAACTATTTGCAAAGAGAGGTATGGGTTATAAAGTCAGAGGCTTACTTTAAAATGCAGGTTATTTTAGGAATATTACTGCCACCGGTTATTTCATTGATTTTCTTAATCCTGATTCAATATGATGTTTTTCCAGCAACTCTAAATATAACAGAAGAAGGGGTTCTTGATAAATACTTTTCGTATCTGGTTTTATTTCTTTGTTGCATTAACAATATTAGTGGGACGCCTTACTCTAGGGAGGGGAAATACCATGACTTATTAAAATATAACCCGTTTAATTCAAGCTACGTGTACCTTTCTAAAGTGATCATCGCGTCAACAATGAGTTTAATAGCCGTTCTCTTAAGCTTTATTTTATTTGCGGTATTTGGCTATTGGAGACTTGAAACTGTTGTTATGCTAATGATTATAGCCGGTTTAGTGTTCTGCTACAACTTGTTAACACCGCTTTTTGATAGTAAAAAACCATTAACTGATTGGGTCAATCCGTCTGAAGCGGCTAAATCGAATCCGAATGTATTAATTAGTTTACTTTATGGACTGCCACTCTTAATTATTATTGCCATTCTGCATGTTGGCTTCATTTGGCTTAACATACATTCTTTATTAGTCTCTTTTATCATACTACTGGTTGTTCTAGTGACAATATATATACTGGTAAAAAAATTAAGAGTAACACTATAAAATTACTAACATATGTAAATTGTTGAATAAATTGTAAAAGGAGAGTACATTTATGGGACACCATGATAAGGATTTTAAAATGTATGCTGCTCGATTAGTAGTAGAAGAAGGAAAAAAGCCTAAACAATTAGCAGAGGAGTTTGATGTTTCTATACAAACCTTACGAAACTGGGTCAATACTTATAAGGAGGAGAGAGATGAAAAGCTTTCGGACGTAGGTAAGGGCACCTCATGCCTAGACGATGAAAAAGATAAAATTATTCAAGAATTGAGGGAGGAAAATGAAATCCTTAAAAAGGCAATGTATGTCTTTACCAAAAATGGTTAATATAGAAAGTTACCGTTGTTTACTTTAATATCACCAGAAAGTGCCTTTTTCGGTTCCTCTTATCAGTTAATAAAAGGCAATTTGCCTATTATAGTCTAGTATATAAAAGCTTTATTTCTATTTAGTTGATTGAAACAAATATTGGATTACCACGGTAAGTAATCAGCTGCAGTGAAATTCAACAAAATAATAATCAAAAATTACTTAAGCTAAAATTTATCATTTATATCAAGTCAGATAGTCCACCCGAAGAGGAACTATCTGACTTTTTTTGTTCTAAAGTATCAAATGTGCAAGAGGAAGACATACTGACCCATCGTCTTATCTGAAAAATTATTTCACTTGATGTTCCCTAAAGCTGAGTTGGAGGGTGTATAAAATGCGTAATCTCCTGATTAGAAAATATGTACGAACAGTCTTCTAATTTTTTCAGGCGAAAAGATGACGTTAATTTCTAAAAATTCATTATTTTGAGTGGACGTTCTATTTATGCTGTGTTAATATATTATCAATAGTGATAATATTAATTGGAAAAACACCTTAAAATATATAAAATGTAAAATAATTTTAATTTATGGTAAAATTCTTCATTTTATATAGACATTTTTTAAGTGCTATGTTAATGTATTATCGAAAATGATAATAAATTGAATTAATTTTGTAAAGTGAGACTAAAAATTTAATAGGGGTAGGTGAATTGATTTCAAATGATGGAATATTATGGGAATGGTATAGAAACTTTTAAAACCTTCGTTAAGTTTTCAGATGTAAGCTCCATTCATATTGAAAATGCGACAAGATTATTTAATCAACGAGAATGGAGTGACTTAAATATATATCGGACGAAACGAAGAATAGAAGCTAGTAAGAGTTTGTACCTTGCAAAAGAATCAATCATGGAATTTTTAGGCTTTGGGATACGAGAAATTAGGAACATTTCTCTTTTAAAAGGGGTTTTTGGACAACCGGTCATTGTAAATAACAATAATTCTTCAATTAACATTGGAATCTCCATCACACATACGGAAAAGACAATAGGAGTATTACTTTTTGATCAACGACATCCAATGGGGATTGACGTGGAAAATAAAACAAGCACTGACTCTGAATTTTTAGAGCCATATTTTACAGATTTTGAAAAAAAAATGATTAAAAATAGTGGGGGAACCTTGAGTAAAGAGATTTTATTTAGCGCAAAGGAAAGCTTATCAAAAATATTAAAAACAGGGCTCACTTCACCACTTCAAATTTACGAAATTTCAAAATACTACAAACAAGGAGATGCAATATATTTATTTTACAAAAATTTCGTTCAATATAAAACAACTGTGCAGCAGTATGGATAGTTTAATAGATAAAATATTAAGGGGTATGATTGCTGAATATGGTGTGAATACATTAAAAAACTTTTCGTTTTTTGGACATAGTATGGGGGCAATCGTTGCTTATGAAATTGCTGTGAATTTATTGGAGAGGTACGGAACGAAAGTAAATTATTTGTTCCTATCCAGTAAGTCATCTCCCGATCATAAAATGGATAAAGTTAAAGGTCCCAAAACACTGATAGACCAACTTAAGGAAATTGGAGGAATAAACGAAGAAATTCTAGAAACTGATGATTTTATGAATATTTTTTTGCCAATCATCAAATCTGATTTTGATGTGCTAGAAGGCTACCATATAAAAAGTTTCGAACGGAAGAAATTAGACAGCAAAGCTGTACTATTATTAGGTTCAAAAGATATCGTTAAGAAAGACAGTGTTGTAAGTTGGAGTCAGTACATTAAATACATTAAATTTCATTAAACCAACAAAGTAGAAGAGTGGATAAGAAATCTCGTCTCATTAGCACATAGTTTTATATGAAAGTGCTTTTTTTATCTCCTAGTTAACATAATACTTATTATGAGAACCTATAGTAAAAACACACTTTATTATCTCAATAACAAAGTATACTCTTGATAGTGAGATATTTTAATAAAAATCAGGAAATATAACATAATAAAAAAGCCGCGCTATAATATGCACGACTTATTTATTGTGTAAAATTATTTTAAAATGCTCTTTTCTTATCTGTCCTCAAAGAATTGACGATTGAGTGTAATATATTCAGTTTCCGATTCTGGAACTTCATCTTCAATGAAAATCGCTTCTACAGGACAAACTGCTTCACAAGCTCCACAATCTATACAAATATCAGGATCGATATAAAACATATCTTTGCCTTCTTCAATACAATCAACTGGACAAACCTCAACACATTCGCCAGCTTTTTCAGTTTTACACGGTGATGTAATGACAAATGCCAAATCGAACGCCTCCTTTGCTGCTAAATCATTTTCCAAGCTAATTATACATGAACCTTTCCCAACGAACAAAGGTTATTAGCTTTTCTTAAAAAACTCTGAACCAGTCCAGGATTTAAATTTCTTTAAAATAATCTTTTAAAAATCCACCAACACGCTCACTATTGTCAATGATGAAATAAAATTCATCTGTTTCATTAATTACATCATAAACTTTGCCTGCAGTTAACTTATTATTGACAACGAATTTAGCTGCATCTGTATGCACACATTCAATTTGTTTAATTGCTGTTCTTTTTTCCCAATCTAAGTGAATCATTATTTGCTCCTTTTTAGTTTACATAATAAATTTATTGTAAACATTTTGGTTTTTAATCATTGAACAAGTGTAAATATTGTTCGTACCCTTCTTCTTTCATCTTCTCTTTCGGGATGAAGCGCATCGCTGCTGAATTAATGCAATATCTTAATCCACCAGCCTCAACTGGCCCATCATCAAAGACATGTCCTAAATGGGAATCTGCTGACCCACTTCTAACTTCTGTACGGATCATGCCGTGGGATGTATCCATGTTTTCTTTGATTTCATATTGATCAATCGGTCGTGTAAAGCTTGGCCAACCACAATTCGCATCGTATTGATCCCTTGATGAGAATAATGGCTTTCCAGATATGATATCTACATATATTCCATCTTCAAAGTTATTCCAGTACTTATTCTTAAATGGCAACTCTGTGCCGTTTTCTTGGGTTACGTGGTACTGTAACGGCGTTAATTTTTTCTTTAAATCTTCTTTATCATACGTTTCTTTCCAATTGTTATTAATAAAGTCTTCTCTCCCTGAACCTTTTTTGTATAAGCGATAGTGGAATGATTGTTTCTTATAATAATCCTGGTGTTCTTCTTCTGCTGGATAGAATGTCTTAGCCGGAAGAATTTTCGTTACAACCGGCTTGGAGAACCTGCCGCTTGCATCAAGAGCTTGTTTCGATTCTTCAGCAATCGCCTTTTGTTCTTCATTTTGATAAAAGATTGCTGTCTGATATGATTCTCCCCTGTCATTAAATTGTCCGCCTGGATCTGTCGGGTCAATCTGTTGCCAGAACGTTTCTACGAGTTCTTTGTATGGCATAATAGCTGGGTCAAATGTAATTTCGACTGCTTCAACATGTCCAGTTGTATCGGCGCTGACTTGCTCATAGGTAGGATTTTCCACATCGCCACCTGTATATCCAGAAATGACACGTTCAATCCCCGGACGGCTGTCAAAGGGTTCAACCATACACCAAAAACAGCCGCCGGCAAACGTAGCTTTTTCTAATGAATTAGACATGAATTATTCCTCCAGTGCTCTAGTGTGATACTATCTATTTTTCCGCTTTTTTACTTAAAATGCAAGTATACTGCATGTTTTTTTATATATAAAGCTTTGGAGTAGATAAACCGCTATTCTTTTTTTTCGTTGTTTTCACTTTACTTGTTGCAATATTTTTTTCCTTTTCCGGATTCCTTTCTATATTTGCCTCCTCTTTCTTTTCTTCTTCCGGAAGATCATCTATGCTTTTGAAAGCTTTGACCATACGATACATAGCTGGTAAGTTTTTTAACATTGGTCCATATTCTTTAATCATCGGTGTCGTCGTTTCTACGACTCTTAAAACTTGCTGTATATTACTCAGTATACCCGAAAAACCACTAATTCCTTTACTGATTTGAGGATTGTGTAATAAATTTCCCGAAGTTATTTTTTGTAAGCTTACTGGAAAGCGGCTACGTGGCATTGGAGATTGTTGAGGAGTTCCGAACATAAAGGAATTCATTCCTTGTGGTTGCTGCCTATAAGGATAATTTTGCCGTCTTTGAATTGGTCCGAGCATTTACTCACCCCTGCCTTCTATGCTTGCTTTTATAATGTACGTAACAACTGATTAAAAAGTGTAGGCAATATATTATTTCCCGGGCAAGCGCAGGAATCAGCAAAAAACTGCATCAATAGTGGTTTTTATATGAGCTTCTTGTCGATTTTTGTCTGATTTATTTAAAACAAACGTTTGATTTAATTTATTAACCTCATTTCTTATCCCTGATTTATCTTCTATTCACTATTGACAACAAACAAATGTTCGTGCATAATTTTTAAAGAGGTGAGATGAATGATAAATGATCGTGGCTCGATTAAATGGACAACGATGATGCTCCCGGAGCATGCTGAACTACTCAGAGAATTATGGAACGAGGATAATAAAATCAAAAAGCCGCTCCTTGATCCCCAGGAAATGGAGTTAATGGAGCAGCATTTACAGACTGCTTATCTAGACAAATTACGAACAGAATTTACGATATACAGCCCTTCTGCTTTACAGACAGTAACTGGAACAATTACGAAACTAGAGCAACAGACAAAACAAATCCATATAAAAAAAGAGGATGGTACGCGCCTTCCCCTCCCCCTTCAACTCATTGTAAATATCACAATAAAAAAATGAGGCTAGTATTCCTTAGCCTCATTTATCTATTATGATAGGAATCCCAAACCTCATCAAACGTACGTAATGCATCTGGAAAAGGGCTATTCCATTCCAGATAATCACTTATTTCGTTATAATCATCTGAGTGCTTTGGGAAATCATGATCACGGAAAACCCCCTCGGCTAGCTTACATTTTTCATCTGGAACTTTCATTCCCCGAAAAGTCATCAGATGCTGATAAAATGTCTTCAAGAAAACACCTCCATCTATTCTTTTCATCAGGTTGATGGTTCCTCTTCTTCCATAAATTCCTTATGTTTTTTTAACTTTCTCTTATATACTACCTTAGATAACTGTACGCCTATTTCATACAAAAGAATTAGCGGCACAGCCACAATGATCTGTAAAACAAAGTCTGGAGGTGTGATTAATACACCAATTACAATTAAGCCGAAGTATGCATACTTTCTATTTTTAATCATGAATGCTGGCGTAAGTATACCGAGACTCGTTAAAAACATAACAATAATCGGTAATTCGAACAACACAGCGAAAGGTATTGTAACACGAAATAGAAATGTAAAATAGCGATCGACAGTAAACATAATATTAAACATCCCATCATTCAACGATAACAGGAATGGCATAATCAGTTCCACGAAAATAAAATAACCAAAGACTAGTCCGCCGATAAATAAAAGAAAAACTGCAGGTATGTAACCGAGTGTTGCTTTTCTTTCATGTGGAAGTAGGCCCGGTTTAACAAAAGCCCATATTTGATAAGTAAGAAGCGGAATCGTTCCTACAATCGCTACCAATCCTGCCATGGAGAAGTAAATCCAAATAATTTCCGTTGGACTAATCGCAGTTAATTCCATGTCTATATCATTGACGAAAAACCAATAAATATCTTTAATATAAATAAATCCAACTATGAATAAACCGATAAATAATAAAGCTGTAACAATTAATCGGTTGCGGAGCTCAGAGAGATGATCAACAAGATTCATCTCTTTTCCTTCCATTTGATTTCCTTTAGCCATTTAAGACCCACCTCTAATCGAAAAAGCACACAAAAGAAGATGTAAGGTAAAGTAAGAACTTACATCTTCTTTTTTAATATTTTACTTGGACTGTTAATGTATTATTGTTTACTTTTATCCTCATCTTCCGTTAATCCCTTTGTTGCATTCTTAAATTCTTTTAATGAATTGCCAAACGCTTTACCAATTTCTGGGAGTTTATTTGGACCAAACACAATAAGAGCAACAATTACAATTAAAATTAAACCTGGAATTCCAATATTACTTAGCATGTTCTCTCACTCCATTTATTTACTGTCATCGTTCACAATAGATTTAACTTCTTTTACTTCATCCGTAACATCACTAGTTAAATCATTCGCCGATTTTTTAAATTCACGTAGTGTGTCACCAGCAGCTTTACCAATTTCCGGAAGTTTGTTTGGGCCAAAAACAATAAGCGCAACAACTAGAATAAGAATCAATCCAGGAAATCCTATGTTTGCCAGCATATCTATCATCTCCGTATTATAAATATCCCTGATGCTAATCATAAGTATATAGCATTAGAAGGCTCTGTACAAGTTCTACTCCTTATTCTTTTTTCTTTCATAAACAAGATAATAATAGTCATAGGGATTCGATTCATCCTTCTTCCCTCTCGTTTTCTCGGTCAACTCCCATTCATCCAATGAGAACGACGGAAAGAATGTATCCCCTTCAAAATCTTCATCAATCCATGTAATGTACAGCATGTCGGCAAAAGGAAGCACTTGCTTAAAAATATCCCCGCCACCAATCACAAAATATTCTTCTTGTGGATTGTCATCATTCCGTGTTTTGATAGGTTCCAAGTCATGGATTACTTCTACTTCTTCCGGAAATTCATGGTTCCCTCTTGTAAGAATAACATGCTTCCGATTCGGCAGAACGCGTCCGATCGAATCAAATGTTTTTCTCCCCATAATGATTGTATGACCTGTCGTTGTTTCTTTAAAATAACGCAGATCATCCGGTAAATGCCAAGGTAAATCATTGTTGGACCCTATTACATGATTACGGTCCATTGCTACGAGTAAGGAAATCATCCTCAAAACTCCCCTTTCTATACAGCTATCGGAGCTCTAATAGCTGGATGCGGATTGTAGTCGATTAATTCAAAATCGGATAGCTCGAAATCAAATATTGATTGCTTGTCCGTATTCAATTTCAATTTCGGTAACGGCCGTCTCTCCCTTTGCAGTTGGGTTTTCACTTGTTCCAGATGATTGGAGTAAATATGTGCATCCCCAATCGTATGGATGAATTCTCCTACTTCTAGATCGCATTCATGGGCAATCAGATGTGTCAAAAGTGCATAACTTGCAATATTAAATGGCACGCCTAAGAAAGTGTCTCCACTGCGCTGATATAATTGGCAAGACAATTTGCCATCTGCCACATAAAACTGGAATAAGGTGTGGCACGGCGGTAAAGCCATGAATGGGATGTCTTCCGGATTCCAAGCAGACACGATATGTCTCCGTGAATCCGGATTATTGCGAATCGAATCCACGACATTCTTCAGCTGATCAATCACTTCTCCTGCTTTTGTTTCCCAGTGACGCCACTGCTTTCCATAAACAAAGCCTAAGTCACCATATTTGTTCGCAAATGTATCATCATTTAAAATTTTATCCTTAAATATTGCCATCTGTTTCTTGTATTCCAGATTGAACGTCTCATCCTGCAGACTGCGACGACCGAAATCCGTCATATCCGGTCCATCATATTCGTCACTGGCTACCCATTTTTCAAAAGCCCACTCGTTCCAAATATTATTATTGTTTTCTAAGAGATAGCGAATGTTCGTATCCCCTTTAATAAACCAAAGCAATTCGGAAGCAATTAAATTAAAGTTTACTTTCTTCGTAGTAAGTAATGGGAATCCTTCACTTAGATCAAAACGCATTTGGTGGCCGAAAACAGAGTACGTACCTGTTCCGGTCCGGTCTGCTTTTTTATTTCCTTCATCTAAAATCAAACGGCATAAATCAAGATATGCCTGTTCTCCTTGTACCATGTCGATAACCTCCTAGCGTGATTATTACCCTTCTACCTTCCGTCTGTTTTGTCTGTTCCCCACTCTTTATGAAATTGATCCAGAAATAAAAGCATCCAGCGATGACGCTCCTCTGCAATCTGTTTTGCGTAAGAAGTATGGAGCCTATCTTTTATTTTCAATAACTTATCATGAAAATGTTGGATGGACGTATGAGAATCGCCTTGCTTATAGATCAATTGATTGTTCGCACCACCATACTGGAAAGTCCGTGCAATCCCGATTGCACCAATAGCATCCAGCCGGTCAGCATCCTGTACAATCTTTCCAGTCCAAGTAGACGGTGTTTTACCCGTTTTAAAAGAAATGGTTGAAATCACATGATTAATCTCATTTTTCGTTCGTATCGGGATGGAGATACAATCTAAAAATACATTCATTTCATTGATCGCTTGATGAGGATCAGGAAATAGTTTACGGTCCCCAACATCGTGTAGCCATCCGGCAGCTTCACATAAGCAGAGATCACCGTCTTCTTTTTTCGCAATTTCCTTAGCCAGTACAGCAACACGTCGCATATGTTCATAATCATGTCCTGTCGGATCGTCATGGAATAGCTGATATGTAAATTCACGAATTTCTTTTAATTGCCGCTGTTGGATTTCGTCCATCCTCCTTCCTCCTCTTTTCTATATTACTTTATTTTGTTTAGGAATGCATTCGATTCATTCGTTTTATCCGTAAACCTATATTTATAAAACATTCAGAAAAAAATACAGAGAATTTCTTGACTAGTCTAATTAAATGGGTTATCATGGTGTCAACAAAGCAGAAGTACGGATTCATTAAACACAAGGGCAGCTTCCAAAGAAGTGGGTGTAATTGTAATCCTACTCTCTAGAAAGCTGTCTCTTTTAATGTTTTTTGTCCTCTACTTTGTACTATAACCACGTTTTATCGTGAAAGGTTTTAGGAGGAGTTTACATGCAAAACGGAGTAGTAAAATGGTTCAACGCAGAGAAAGGATTTGGATTCATTCAATTGGAAGAAGGTAATGATGTATTCGTACATTATTCAGCTATCCAAGAAGAAGGTTTCAAAACACTAGAAGAAGGTCAAGAAGTTTCCTTTGAAATTGTAGAAGGCGAACGTGGCCCACAAGCAGCTAACGTAACAAAATTATAAAAATTCGCAAGCAGTATTCGTAAACAGAATACTGCTTTTTTTGTTTTCTGGAACCCTGATCACCTATCAGGGTTCTTTTTTTCCTTTCTTATACCACACTCCATCATCCGTTTCCATTAACATAATTTTCCTCTATTGTCTAATTAATTGTAAGCGTCGCCTCATTTTTTCACAAAGTGTTCAAATACTTTTATAACGAAAAGGTTAGTAAAATCACTGTTTCAATGAGTATGCGAAGTATTGAACAAATTGTGAAAAGTGTCTGAGTGCGATAAATTCTATTTTCAATTTGTGTATGATGAAAATAGCAGTACAGAGAACTTCTAGGAGGGATGAAGGAATGACTACTGAAAAGAAAAAACAGTTAGAATCCAGTCCAGAAAACGAACCAAATCTAAAGGGAACTCTAATCTCCGTTTCAGTTGTGGGGATTTTTATCTTAGTAACTTGGTTTGGGGTATTTATGCTATTCCTATCCAGGTAAAGAAAAATGGGAGTGATACAAATGCATTTACACAAGTATGAAAAATATTGGCTTGGGCTCGGAACAATTGGTCTTATCGCGTTCTTATTAATTCTAGGCTTTGGAGCCTTCTATCTTGGGACACACCCGCAAAGCCATGGAGAGTTGATCGATCCGGAGAACTTGGAGATGAATGAAGCTTTCCGAGAAGAAAATCTTGGTTTGACAGAGGTCGATGAGGGCAGATACGTACTGAATGTTGTTGCTTCTGCTTTCAACTATAATCTTGGTACAGATGAATCAGGCACACCTGTCAACCATATTGAACTACCTGCCGGTTCAAAAGTGCTCGTACAGGCTACAAGTCCTGATGTCGTGCATGGTCTGAATTTCGCCGGTACAAATATTAATATGATGGTTGAGCCTGGTTATGTAAGTGCTCTTGAGGTACAGCTTGATAATCCTGGTGAGTATACCCTTGTATGTAATGAATACTGTGGTGTTGGGCATCACTTGATGTACGGTACATTGGAGGTGGTTGAGTAATGGAAACAGCAACAGCACCAGCTAAAATAACGAATGTATTTACGAACAGAGGAACAAAGGAACTTAGCTTACCGAAAAATGAACGCAGACTCGTCATGTCCTATATGTATGTCGCTTTTATTTCTTTATTTATCGGTGGATTAATGGGACTGTTACAAGTGCTTGTCCGCTCCGGCAGCTTTGAATTACCTTGGGGAATTAATTATTACACCATATTAACTGTTCATGGGGTTATTCTAGGTCTTGTACTTACTAGCTTTTTCATCATTGGTTTTCAAAATGCATTAATGGGTAAAACAGTAGGATATTCAAAAAAACAATTGAATTGGGCATGGATTGGCTTCGCGGTCATGACGATTGGAATGATAAGTGCCGCAATTACCGTCTTATTGGGTAAAGCAAACGTATTATATACGTTCTATGCACCACTGCAAGCACATCCAGTGTTTTACATCGGGATCACCCTTGTAGTTGTAGGAAGCTGGATTAATGCGTTTGTCAATTTCCGTCAGTTCTATGTATGGAAGAAAAATCATCCAGATGAAAAATCACCACTGCTTGCCTTTATGGTTGTCATCAACATGCTTATGTGGTGTATTGCAACGATTGGTGTTGCTAGTGCAATGCTTGCCCAATTTATTCCCTGGTCATTGGGCTACAAAAACACAATAAACGTATTGCTGAGCCGTACTTTGTTCTGGTACTTCGGTCATCCGCTCGTCTATTTCTGGCTATTACCGGCATATATGGCCTGGTATGCAATTATTCCTAAAATTATCGGCGGAAAAATCTTCAGTGATACATTGGCAAGATTCTCATTCATTCTATTCCTGTTCTTTTCTATTCCAGTTGGTCTGCATCACCAGCTAACAGAACCTGGACTCGACTCAACATGGAAGTTCATTCAAGTTATTTTAACCTTCATGGTTGTTATTCCGAGTTTGATGACGGCTTTCTCGCTGTTTGCAACGTTCGAAATTACTGGCCGGAAAAAAGGTTATGGCGGATTGTTTGGCTGGCTTAAACACTTACCATGGAAAGACGTAAGATTCCTGGCACCATTTATCGGCATGTTAGCATTTATACCCGGTGGGGCTGGCGGAATTGTTAATGCTTCTTACCAAATAAACACGCTTGTCCATAATACGATATGGGTTACAGGACATTTCCATTTAACTGCAGCAACGACGGTAATATTAACATTTTTCGGGATTGCTTATTGGCTCATCCCTCACCTGACTGGACGGAAGTTAACAAAATCGGTTAACCGGCTTGGTATCATTCAAACGATTCTTTGGACAGTCGGTATGCTGATTATGTCGACATCTATGCATATTCAAGGTTTAATTGGCGGGCCACGACGTTCCGATTACTCCGATTATGGTGGAACTGCACAGGCTGCAGAATGGGGAGCTTATCAAATGGCTCAAGCAGTCGGTGGTACAATTCTCTTCATTGCAATTATATTAATGGTGTACATTTTCATTAAAATGGTTTTCTTCTCGCCTAAAGGAGAAGAAGAATTCCCGATTGCTCAGGAAGAAGATCATGCAGAGTTCACTCCAAAATGGACAGAAAACTGGAAGCTATGGATTTCAATTACGATTGTATTGATTCTTTTCGCATACACGGTTCCAGTGATGGACGTTATTCAAAACGCGCCTCCAGGATCAGCGCCGTTCGACTGGCCGATTGGAAATAGCTAATCAGAAAAAAGGACAAAGATTCGCAAACGAATCCTTGTCCTTTTTTACTCTTCATTTAAAATACACCTTAAATAGATTTAGAAATTATAAATCCGGCTGTATTTTTCTGTCAGGTAGTTAACTAAGTGCGCCGGATTTAGTGATTCGTTCGTGATGTCCTGAAGCAGTTCCAATGGTTTTTTCATTTTACCGTATTGGTGAATATTTTCTTTCAGCCAATTCGTAATTGGTGATAGATCGCCAGACTGCACAATCGAATCGACATCCAGCTGCTGGTTCAACGTATTGTAAAATTGAGCGGCATACATATAACCTAATGCATAAGATGGGAAATAGCCGAAGTCTCCGCTTGACCAATGGATATCTTGTAAGACCCCTTCCGCGTCATTGGCGGGCTCAATTCCAAGATAATCAACCATTTTCTCATTCCAAAGATCCGGAAGATCCTTCACTTCGATTTCCCCATTAATCAATGCCTTTTCCAGTTCATAACGGACCATAATATGGAGTGCATACGTAAGCTCATCTGCTTCAATGCGGATTAATGTTGGTTTTACTTCGTTGACTGCTTGGTAGAATTGGTCAATGTCCAGATCATTGAAAAAGTCTGGTGCAAAGGATTTAAATTTCTCATAGTTCGCCTGCCAAAATCCATTGCTTCTGCCGATCAAGTTCTCCCAGAATAAAGATTGGGACTCATGAATTCCCATGGATGTTCCAGTTGCAAGTGGTGTGCGAGCAAGCTTCTGATTGATGTTTTGCTCATATAAAGCGTGGCCACCTTCATGAATAATTCCAAACACTGCCATGCGGAAATCATTTTCATCATATCGCGTCGTAATTCGAACGTCTTGCAGATTTAACGTAATCTCAAAAGGATGAATCGTGTCATCGAGTCTCCCCGCTTCAAAATCATAGTTCATCTGCTTTAATACTTCAATCGAGAAGTTGCGCTGTTGCTCTTTCGAAAAATAGCCAAGTACAAGCGATGAATCAACATGCGCCTTGCTACTATTCACTTTTTGCCGTAATTCAGTCAATGAATCACGCAGTGCAGGGAATACTTTATCAAGTGTTTTTACCGTCATTCCCGGTTCATACTGGTCCAATAAAGCATCATAAATATGGTCTTCGTATCCCCAATAATTAGCGAATTTTTTATTGAATTCCACTAATCTTTCCAGATACGGCTGGAATAATTGAAAATTTTCTTTCTCCCTAGCCTCTTGCCATGCAGCCTCAGCTTGTCCTTGTAACGTGACATATTCTTTGTACTCGGCCCCGGGAATCTTTCGGTTTCGCTCATAATCCAGCTCGCATTCTTCAACTGCTTTTTGAATGACTTCATCATTTGTCTTATGCTTTAGTTCGTCAATGAAATGTTTCATTTTATCAGATGTCTGCATTTCGTGAACTTTAGCAGAGAGAACTCCGATTGCTTCTGAACGGGTTTCCACACCTTTTTTCGGTATTTTCGTCCGCAAATCCCAATGTGCAAGTGAAATTAATTCATGATAGGCATCAATTTCTTGTAAAAATTCCAGAAAATCTTTTTCTGAATTGCTTTTCGGCATGATTTATTCCCCCTTTATTTTTTTACCAAAATATTGATAATAGTTCGTTTGAATAAAACCATTAAATAACTTTCTCTTCTTCGTTGCCTGCTGACCATATTGTTTTTCAAATGTCTCAAATGCTGTGATGATATAGACACTCCAAGATGGATGATCCTTCATTACCTGACCGAGATCTTTATACATCTGAATGACTTCATCCCGTTCATTCAACCGTTCACCATATGGTGGGTTACTTACCACATATCCATTTTGTTTATGAATCGTAAGATCACTTACTTGCATTTGTTTCCATGTAATAAGATCGCTTAAACCTGCTTCCAAGGCATTTTCAGTTGCTGCTTCAATCATTTTATGACTAATATCAGAACCCATTACATCTAAAGGCTGATCGTAGTTAGCAAGGTCTTCTGCTTCCGTTAAAGCCACGTCCCAGAACTTACTTCTAATCCATGACCACTCTTCTGAGACAAACTCCCGGTTAAAGCCTGGCGCGATATTCTGACCGATCAGCGCCGCTTCAATTGGAATGGTTCCTGAACCACAGAAAGGATCAATAAACGGCTCATCCGGTCTCCAATTCGTTAATAAAACGAGAGCAGCAGCGAGTGTTTCTTTCAAAGGAGCCTCTCCTTGACCGACACGGTAACCACGTTTATGAAGTCCTGCTCCGGAAGTGTCCAGAGTTAAGACCGCAACGTCTTTCAACAAGGAAATCTCTATTTTAAATAATGCACCGGTCTCCGGCATTTTAGAAACCATTCCATATTTCAATTTCAATCGCTCTGCAATTGCTTTTTTCACGATTGCCTGACAATCCGGGACGCTATATAGTGTAGATTTCACTGATTTTCCACTTACAGGAAATTGTCCATCTTCTGCAATATAATCTTCCCAATTTAACGCTTTCGTTCCTTCGAATAATTCATCAAATGTTTTTGCTTCAAATTCACCTACGATAATTTTCACGCGGTCTGCTGTACGCAACCATAAATTACAGCGTGGAATTGCAGAAATGGGTGCTTCAAAGATTACTTTTCCATTTTCTACTTCAGCTTCATAACCGAGTTGTCTTACCTCCATCGCGACAATTGATTCAAGTCCCATCGCTGCTGTTGCAAGTAATTTCACCTTTTGCATACATGATAATTCCCTTCATTTACAGATTATTTTTAGTGTACCATATCAAGTAAAAAGAACAAAAGCGCAAGTGCCCGTTTAGCGACGTACAAACTGTGCCTCCCAGGATGGAAGGTAGTTCGATGTTGCCCCATACGTGAGTGAACTTAATCGAACTTCCACTTTTCTCTTTGAGTTGATGTTGACTTTGACCACAAGGGTATAAGGGCGACTAAGCCCCACAAAGACCGCTCGGCAAGTCTTCTTTATCGATTGGAGGAGTGTGAAGTTTGATAGTCGCTGGGCGCTGGAGCTGGACGTGGCTATTTCAGCAATTACCTTATTTATACAAAATTCAATTCTAATAATAGCTCTTAAAATAAAAAACCTATTTCAACTACAAAATGTAGCTGAAATAGGTTCCATCATTCATTACGGAAGACCGTTGAATACTCGATAAGCCATGTTCTGTCCCGCTGTACTGCAAACGGTGGTCTAAATCCCTCGTACATTGGGTGTAATCATCTATCTACAGACAAATGTCTGTCCCTCTTTCGGTTCAATTCCCTAATCGAGAGTGCCCCTACCAAAGTTTGGGTTGCTCACTCGCGGGGTTTACCTCGTTCCACCTGAATTGTTTCCAATCCAGCTTCGTCTCTGTGGCACTTTCAAGGAGTGTCTTCCATATCAAAGGACTTAGGAATTCCTCCTGCCGTTAACCAATTTATATTGGCTACCTTGACTTATCGTTTCGTCAAGCACGAACACTACAAGCATCTCAGCCTGTGTGAGCATGGACTTTCCTCTGCGAAATCGCAGCGATTACCTGAGTATTCAACTACCTGCTTTTCTAATTTTAGCATAAAATCAGCAGAAAGACAATATACGGCCATACTGCCAGCTATTCTGCAGAGTTGGAAACCTTCTTGCCGAATACCGCTTTTTCAAGATTGGACAAGCGCTTTAACACATCATAGTTCACCTGTGTATTCTGTTGGGGAGCTCGCGTTCTCGTATGTTGCTGCTCCATAGATGATTTCTTTATCCTGTCATTTTCTTGTCTTAATCGTTGGATTTCTTGTTGAAATGCATCATAATCTTGAATAATAACATCTAAAAATTCATCTACTTCCTTTTGGCTGTATCCACGAAATTCTACCTTAAAATCTTTTTCATAAATATCTTTTGCATTTAATTGGATCTGATCCGAACTCATCTCTATCACCTCTTATTTACGATTTTCCAGTTTCGATTATATGATATTGTTTGGTTATAGATTCACTACATTATATATCATAACATATCTGTTTATCAAAGGTTATTATTAAATAGGTATGTAGTCAAGTTGGGTCAACATTTAGAGTACTTTATGAGGTAGCAGAGTGCTTTTGAAGAATAAAGACAAGAGGGTGCCTATAACGGTTTTAAAGATGTATCATGTAAAGAAGAATGTAATACATGATGTGACAAGTTTATTTCGAAAAATTGTTGTGCAGAATTAATTGATAAAAAATAGCCTCTCAACTATTTTACAGCTGAGAGGTTTTTTAATTTTAGTAATAGCGGTTACAACAATGACAGTATTCTCTTCTACGTTTTTTGTCACGTTTGTAACAACAACAGTTTTCACGCTGCTTTTTACATGAATCGCAATGATCCTCATGTTTCTTTCTACATGGGTCAGAATAACACATAACTGATCTCTCCTTTCTTGTTTAGCATATGCACTTTGAAAGAAGAAGAGTGGACAAAGCTAATAGTAGGAAACACAATTTTCAAAGGCATCGACTCAGGTATAATAAATAACATATCTACAACCGTCTATTAACCTCGCCACGGACTTTTTCATACTCAGCTTGACTAATTCCTAGGGATTCCCGCCTCTCCGCGTGGCCATTCCCGTGTTTACCCGCAATAACCTCACGAGCCATCTGACTAATCGATTTTTCAGAAGGTGACAGCACACCAGCCAAACGTTTGTTTACTTCTTCTCTAACTTGGTTATATACAGCTTGGCTAATGCCTAACGATTTTCTTCTCGCATCATGGCCATTGCCGTGCTTCCCGCGAATCACTTCTTGAGCCATTTGCGCTACCGATTTGCTAGGACCGCTAGATTTAGGTGTAGAAGTTCCTCCTAATCTACGGTTAACCTCCATGCGAACTTTCTCATACTCCGATTGACTGATATCCAGTGACTCTCTCCTAGCTGCATGGCCGTTCCCGTGTTTGCCAGCAATAACTTCATCAGCCATTTGAGAAATTGTCTTCTCTTCCGGTTTGCTTGGAGTTCTTGGCTTACGAGGGAGTTTGCCATTAGTTGTCTCGGTGATAGCCTTAACAAGTTCTTTGGCGTACTTCTCCACCCCTTCGATCATTATCTTAGCATCGTGGGAGTTTGTACCGAAACCTAATTCAACCAAACGATAAGTGATGCCAGCATTTTTGGCACGGTTAACGTTTGCTAGTTCACTGCGTCCACTAATGCCGTGATGATTTCGGTGAGCATACCGTACACCGACGATTCGATCGATTGCATCCCGCAAAGCTAGATCCATTTTGTCGGGGCTATAATCACTGTGGATGATAACATGTCCGCCAGATGCGTTGGCTGTAGCTGCATCGAAGTGGATTTCTGTTACTTCAGTTGCATTGTACTTCTTAGCAAGAGCTGCGATATTTCCATAATCGTATACGTTATATTTGTCAAAAAAGACAACCTTATGATTTTTTGGCAGAAATCTTTTCATCGCTGGGAATAAATCTTCTGATACATACCTGTGTTCTCCTTTTGTAATGAATCCAGTTGCACCAAGGTCAAAGTCGCCGTTTCTTTTTCTTCCGTGTCCTGCGATCAGTAAATGAGTCATATAAATTCCTCCCATCCTATTTTATGCAAGAAAAAAGACAACTCTTGTAGAGCTGTCTCACTTTTCGTTAGTTCGCTTATACACTTTAACCCAAATTGCAGCGGCACTTACTAGGACACCCTGGATGATGATTACATGAACAACTAAAAAACACACCATCATAAACTAAGCTTGGTGTGTTTTGTGTTTTTCAACGTAATAACAAGGTGAATTACCTGGTCCATCTTATTCCGCATCCAAATCAGTCGGAGTAAAGGAAAATGGCAGCAGCTTTTCCATCGTAAATGTCTTTATATCTTGATTGAGATTGGTAAGATGAATTTCCATATCTTGCGAGAAGAACTCGCTCATCACTTGTCTGCAAGAGCCGCATGGTGGTACGGGACGATTCGTATCTGCGGCAACAGCCATTTCCTCAAATTCCGTTTCCCCTTCTGAGATCGCTTTAAATATTGCTACCCGCTCTGCACATAAGCTGACAGGATAAGCTGCATTTTCAATATTACAGCCTGTATAGACTTTGCCTGATTTCGTCCGCAATGCAGCTCCTACTGCGAATTTCGAATATGGAACATACGCAGTTTCCCTAATATTGATTGCTTGTTGGACTAATGATTGCTGATTCATGATTCTCCCCCACTTATTTGTTAGTATCCTCTAATTCCTCAAGTAATTGATCAAAGATATAGGTGATAGATTTATACAATTCCATATATCGCTTCGGCCGGGCATCTATAAAGTAGCTATGCATAAGCAAAAGCTCCATATTCTCTCTAGTTGACGCGACCTGCTGCGGGTGAACATTTACTTTCCGTTGCTTCACGATTCCTAGTGTTGCTTCTTCCCATTGTTCAAGTAGTTCATATACTGGATCTGTTTCTTCTTTTACCATATTAAAAAAATCTCTATCCCGGCGGTTTTTAGGTGGAGCAGTATTTTCAAATCTTTCTTTTAAACGATTGAGATGCGCTCTCAATTTTGCAGTTTGTGCTTTAACGGTTACCATGACTGACCACCTTATGTGTAAATATTTAAAGTTTCTTCCTTACTTTATCTATATTGTAATAAATTTTCGATTGTAGTTTCAACCATTTCCATTTCTTGTTGTTGCTCCTGGAACAGCTTTGAAATCTCATGGTTGGTTCTATTCTTTATTATAGCATCTAATTGTTCGAGTTGCTCAGCGATATCCATTAAGAATTGTTCAGCATCTTGCTTCCTTACTCCATCTACATATAATTGTTCCAATGCGATTGACATCCGCATCTCCTCCCTTTTCTATTAGCAATTCGTTCTTTGATGTTTAGTCTCCTGCTCTGTCGACAAAACTAGAAGTAAACGGTCAAAACTAGTTGTTTTTCTCATGCAAAATGGTAAAATGTTCACTTCAGGTTCGTTTCCAGACTCGTATTTTCATGGTATGATTTCTTTATCTATTTACCGAAAAAATGTTCCCTAATTATGTCTCTTTTTCATTTTTGTTATATAATGTATATGTACGATTACTTCCTGAGATTTAATGGAGTAAGGGAGGATGATCGGTTCAGTCAATAGGAGGAGAAATAATGAACTATCCAAATGGACAGAAAAGGCGTCCATTACAACGGGTAAATAGAGAAATGAAGAATCAAAAATACAGTAATCGGGGAATGACGCTGGAGGAAGATATCAATACAACAAACGAATATTATCTTGCACATAATCTAGCTGTTATCCATAAAAAACCAACCCCGGTTCAAGTCGTACGGGTGCATTACCCGCAGCGCAGTGCAGCTGTTATTACAGAAGCTTATTATAAACAAGCATCAACAACGGATTATAATGGATTATATCGCGGTAAATACATTGACTTTGAAGCAAAAGAGACGAAAAATAAAACGCGGTTTCCATTAGCTAACATTCATGAACATCAGATTGCTCATATGGAGCAGGTTGCAAGTCATGGGGGGATCAGTTTTATCATTATCCGCTTTTCAAGCCATGATGAAACATATTTATTTGAAACAGCGAAACTTCTTCCCCTTTGGTTCGACCAATTTAAGAAAGGGAAAAAATCAATTGCATATGAAACAATCCGAGATGAAGGTTATCTCATTCCCTTAAAATTTCAAGCAAGAGTGGACTATTTGTCTGTGATTGACAAGCTTTATTTCACAAAATAATAGTTCAAATGATGGAGGTTTTACTTATGACAGATAAGATGTCGCGAGCGGCAAGGAGAAATAAGAAAACAACGAAAAAGAAAACATCGGGAAAACGACCCATATGGAAGACAATTCTCTTTACGATTCTCTTTATTGGATTGGCAGCGGGAATTGTCGGTGGAGCAGTTGGGATATATTGGATAGCTACTGCACCGGATCTCGATCCTGACAAATTGAATGTTCCCCTATCTTCTACATTAAATGATAAATACGGGGAACCCTTTACCACGTTGGAATTAGAGAATCGGGAACAGGTCAAATATGAAGATTTACCTCAAGTACTAATTGACGCTGTAGTTGCTACAGAAGATGCTCGTTTCTTTGAACATAAGGGAATTGATTTACGAAGACTGGGCGGCGCTATTGTCGCTAACATTACGGATGGGTTCGGGTCGCAAGGTGCAAGTACTATTACCCATCAGGTAGTAGAGAACTTTTTTCTATCCAATGAAAAGCAAATTAAATTAAAGGTGCAGGAACAGTGGCTCGCACTGCAACTTGAAAGAAAATATTCTAAAGAAGAAATTTTAGAAATGTATTTAAATAAAATTTTCTATGGAAATAATTCTTATGGCGTTGTAGCAGCAGCGAAATCCTATTTCGGTGTGGAAGATTTAAATGATCTAACCTTGGCACAAGCGGCGATTTTAGCTGGATTACCACAACGGCCTACTGCATATAACCCATTCCGTGATCCAGAGCTTACAGCTTATCGGATGAATACGGTGCTTGATCTAATGGTACGCCATGGCAAGGTTACAGAAGAAGAAGCAAACGAGGCACGTGAAGTTGATATTGTTGCAATGCTCGCAGAACCTGAGGAAAGCTCTACGAAATACGGTGCGTTTATCGATAAAGTGGCCGATGAAATCAGTGAGAAATTAGAAGGCATCAATATTTATACAGATGGTTTAAAAATCAATACAACGCTTGATACAAATGCCCAGGAACGGGTTGAACTTCTATTAACAGATACGGAAGCTAACCCGCTGAATTATGGTAGTGATAATGTACAAGGTGCGATTGTTGTTACCGATACGAAAACAGGTGCTATACAAGCAATTGGCGGACGTCGTAATAGTACGGGCAGTCAAGAATTGAACTATGCGATAGATAAAAGGCCTAATTTGCAACCTGGTTCCACAATTAAACCAATCATGTCTTACGGACCGGCAATAGAGTATGACAAGATTTCTACGTATCACCAAATCAATGACGATGCGCCATACCAAGGACCAGGAATGGAAAAACCGATTAACAATATCACCCGTACTTACTCTGGTTGGGTTAGCGCTCGGACAGCATTAAGTCAATCCCTGAATGTTCCTGCGGTGAAACTTTTTGAAGAAGTAGGTGCAGACCGGGCGAAGAGTTTTGGTGAACAGCTTGGACTGGATATGCCAGATAACCTTTATGCTTCCGATGCTATCGGCGGTGGTAGTTTAACTGTTACGCCGCTGGAAATGGCAAGTGCCTTCAGTGTGTTTGGTAACGGAGGAGTTTATACAGAACCATATGCTGTAGAATCAGTTGAATTCCCAGACGGAAGCACGGTTGAGCTTCGGCCGGATTCAGAACCAGCTATTGAAGACTACACGGCTTACATGATCACGGATATGTTGAAAACTGTCTTTACGGACGGAACATGGGCGTCTGGTAGCATGGGCGGTTTACCGGTAGCTGGTAAGACGGGAACAACGAACGTCGATGACGGTTCAGCGGGAGACCGCTGGTTTATAGGATATACGACCAACTACACTGTATCTACTTGGGTTGGTGAGAATATTGTAGATGGAAAACGAGTAGGACTTCCAGATTCGGTGGATTGGACGATCGCCCAGCAAATGTTCCGGGAAACGATGCTCCATGTGTCGGAAGGTATTGATACAGCCGATTTCCAACAACCAGATTCTGTTGTGAAATTAGCGATCGAACGTGGAACAAATCCACCAGAGCTCGCAAGTGATCACACACCTGCCGCTCAAAAGGTTACCGAGCTATTCGTTCGGGGGTCTGAACCGACAACAACATCGGAAAAATTTGATCAGCTTGATGCAGTTAGCGGGCTGAATGCAACCTATAATGAAGATGATCATTCAATCCACGTGGAATGGGATTATAACACGGATAGTGATGTCTCCTTTGCAGTGAGTGCGAGTGTTGATGGGGGCTCCATGCAGGAATTAGCGACAACAGAGGATATGTCCTTAGATATATCGGAAGTAGAAGCTGGGGCAAAATACACGATTCAAGTCGTAGCGATTAGCAACGAAAATAATTCCATAACAAGTGAGCCTGCATCCACATCGATTACGGTACCAGGTGGAGATGAGGAGGAAGAGGAAGAAAATATACCTCCAGTCTCTAGTCTAAGCGCAACGTATGTGGAAGACCAAGGAATAATCGATGTTTCATGGAATTATGATGGTCCTCCCGCTGCTTTCGAAGTGACTGTCAACGGTGGACAAACGCAAACCGTACAGTCTCAAGGCATTGAGATAAGTGGTACATTCTCCCCTGGAGAAACCTATTCAATCAGTGTAACTCCAATTGGGCAAGAAGGTGACGTACGCGGCGATAGTCAATCAACATCTGTCAGCATACCACAAGCAGAAGAGCCAGAAGAACCAGAGGAAGAACCAGTAGAAGAGGCACCAGAACCAGAAGAAGATGAGGATGAAGGTGAAGAAGCACCACCTGAAGAGGATGAAACTCCCGATGAGGAAGAACAATCCGACGAATAACAAGAAAGCAAAGAAGGAAAAAAGGAAAGCTTATCTGCATAGCGACAGATAAGCTTTCCTTTATTTTTTGCTCTCTATTTCTTCTTTATTTCAAGCTTTCGCATCCGTTTTTTACCTTCTCGACAAAGATCAAGAAGTGGGCATTCCGGACAATTTGGATTTCTCGCTTTACAGTGGTACCTTCCAAAAAAGATTAATCGGTGATGTGTCTCTGACCATTCTTCCCGCGGTATCTTCCGCATCAAGGTCTCTTCCACTTCCAGTACAGAATCCTTCCAGCGGCATATCCCTAATCGCTTGGACACCCGTTCCACATGAGTATCAACCGCGATCGCTGGCTCATTAAAAGCGATGGAAGCAACGACATTCGCTGTCTTTCTGCCGACCCCTGCCAGCTTCATGAGCTCTTCCTTTGTTTCAGGAACCTTCCCTCCATGTTTATCGATCAAAACGTGGCAAAGCTTTTGGATGTTCTTTGCCTTTGTACGATAAAGTCCGATTGAACGAATATCCTGCTGGAGTTCTTCCAGTGGTACCGCAATATAATCTTCAGGCGTTTTATATTTCTTAAATAAGTCTGCCGTAACTTTATTCACTAATTTATCCGTACATTGTGCGGATAATACAACGGCAATCAATAATTCGAAAGGGTTCGAGTGAACCAACTCGCCCTCCGCATCAGGGAACATTTCTGCAATCGTATCTAATACATGTCTAATCTCTTTTAAATTCAGCATCTAACTAGTCTTCCCCTTCCAGCCAGTTATAGTAGATCGATGTATCTCTTTTTACTGTTTGAGCAGGCTGCTGGTTCACTTGCTGATGACTGTGAAACTTCCTGCTTGCATTTCTTGCTTGTTCAACAGAATGGATTCCTTTCTTCTTCCACTCCCGCAAGATACGATCAATATATTTAAAGTTTAATTTACCCATAAGTACTGATTCTCGAAGCCCTGCTTTAATTAATGCCGGACTGATTTCGTCTTCATCCAACCACGAGTTAATCATTTCGATTTCAAATGGAGAAATCGGCCGACCGAATTCCTGTTCAAACAAAATAAAAATCGTACCCGTTGTATTTTCTTCTTGCTCTTGTTCTTTTTCTTCATGATAAAGTTTTTCTAGTAACGGCTGAACAGAGTAGGCTTCTGAAATTTGACCTTTCTCATTTTCTCTTGGCTCAATCGTTAATAAATCCTTTTGAATAAGCTTCATTAAGATGTCGGAGCAATGTTTCTCACTTATTGTCAATGGATCAGCCAGTTCAGCGGGAGTTGGGAAATTGTTCTTCTCTTTGAAAAAGTAAATGAGTTGTAGAACAAGCACAAGCTCAGTTTCATTTAAACCAAGCTTCGTGTAGTTTGTCAGCAATCTGCCGGGGATATGTAATTGATCGTGTAATATTTCTTCCAGTGGGTTCGTTTCAAACATGTTAGGTACCTCCTTATTAGAAAGCTTCGTTGTTGACACCAAGGATTTCGGTGACAATCAAAGCTCGCACTTATGCAGTAAGAAAGGACTTATATTTATCCACCTGCCAAGTAAACATGCGAATTCCGATTCTTCATCACTCAACTTTGCGGACTTAAACAACTAAGCATTCTTTTTAAAACTTAACATATCTTCTGATTGCTTTCATACAGCGTAAGTGATTTGCACGTTCTCATGGTTTGCTTTCTAATCGCCGTTCAGTTGCCCGGTGGACGGATGCGCATCCTTAGGCACTGCTAGAGCTCCTCGGGCTGAGCACTAAGGGGTCTCCAGGCTCGTGCTGTTCCCGCAGGAGTCACCGTCCACCGGGCAACTGAACTGGTGAAGATGATTATGATAAATAGAAATTATCCCATCATTACAGCAGTGTGAAGAAGATTGTATTTATAGAATAATAAATAGTGTTCTAAATTAGGCTTTTCCTGGTAGCAGTCCAGACACCTCGAGACTCCTGCGGGAGGCCGGCTAAAAACGGTCACGTCCTGTGACCAACACCGGCATTAGAACTTCCTGTTCGGAGGTAGGCCTGCGAGCCCCCTTAGTGCTCAGCGCGAGGAGGCTTACCGGCCGATCAGCAGGTGCAAGAGGTGTCTGGACTGCGGACCTCCAGTAGAAAGTTTCGGAGTTTGGCACACTTACGCTGTATGAAAGTTGCAGTTTAGTTTAGTAAATTAAACAATTGTAAATCCCTTGCTTTAGTTGCAAGGGATTTATCATTACATTTATTTAAGGTTACGGATATAATCTATTTAACAGACGCGGGAATGGAATTGTTTCGCGAATATGCTCCACACCCGTAAGCCATGCTACAGTACGCTCAAGACCAAGGCCGAACCCAGAATGTGGAATGCTTCCATATTTCCGCAATTCCAGATACCACGCATAGGCAGGGCCGGTTAATCCGTGTTCCTCGTAACGCTGTTTCATCAATTCGTAATCGTGAATACGTTCTGAGCCGCCAATCACTTCACCGTATCCTTCCGGTGCAATTAAATCAGCGCATAAAACAACATCATCACGCTCTGGGTGCGGCTGCATATAAAATGCTTTAATGTCTTTCGGATAGTTCACAATAAAGACAGGATTATCGAAGTTATCGGCAATTGCTGTTTCATGTGGCGCGCCGAAATCTTCACCCCATTCAATATCATCAAATCCTTTTTCTTTCAGCAAATCAATTGCTTCATCATACGTGATTCGCGGGAAAGGTGCTTGGATCTTTTCAAGCTTGGAAATGTCTCTTTCTAATACATCCAGCTCTAATGTACAGTTATTAAGTATGGATTGAATAAGGAACATGACGTAATTTTCTTGAATAACGAGGCTTTCTTCATGTTCGATAAATGCCATCTCTGGTTCGATCATCCAGAATTCAATTAAATGTCTCCGGGTTTTTGACTTTTCAGCACGGAATGTCGGTCCGAATGAAAAAACTTTTCCTAACGCCATCGCAGCGGCTTCCATATAAAGCTGTCCACTCTGGGATAAATAAGCATCCTCATCAAAATATTTCGTATGGAATAATTCGGTTGATCCTTCAGCTGAAGAAGCTGTCAGAATTGGCGGATCAACTTTAACGAAACCTTGATCATTGAAAAATTCATACGTTGCTCGGATGATTTCATTACGGACTTTCATGATTGCATGCTGCTTTTTCGAACGTAGCCATAAATGGCGATGGTCCATTAGAAATTCGGTTCCATGCTCTTTCGGAGTAATAGGATAATCTTCTGCTTCATGGATTACGTCAATATCCGTTACTTGCATCTCATATCCAAATGCAGAGCGTTTATCCTCGACAATTTTCCCTGTAATATAAATCGATGTTTCTTGTGTTAAGTTCTTCGCTGTCTGGAAAATCTCTTCCTTTACATCATTTTTTGCTACAACTGCTTGCATGAAGCCAGTACCATCACGTAATTGCAGAAAGGCGATCTTCCCGCTGGAACGTTTATTTGCAAGCCAAGCTCCAATTGTTACTTCTTTTTCATTATAATCAGGTGCTTGAGATATCGTAATCTTCATCTTGTTACCTCCATCAATCGATCTTTAGTGCGTTTCGACAAAGCGTTTAATCCGTTTTGCCGCTTCTGTTAAGTCATCCATTGATATACAATAGGATAGTCTCACGTTGTCTGGTGCACCAAATCCAGTGCCAGGCACCATGGCGACTTTTTCATCTTCTAAAATTGCTGTTACCCATTCGTCAACTGTGTCAAAGCCATTGTTTCGGACGGCTTCTATTACATTTGGGAATAAATAGAATGCCCCTTTTGGTTTTTCACACGTGATCCCCGGGATTTCACTTATTAAAGTGTAAAAGACATCCAGTCTTTCTGCAAATATATCTCTCATCTTCCGGATTTCACTTTCGTCTATGGAAAGTGCAGCAACAGATGCGTGCTGGGCAATAGAAACTGGATTAGATGTAGAATGAGAAGAAACATTGTTCATTGCTTTAATAATCTGCTTCTCTCCAGTTGCATAGCCAATTCTCCATCCTGTCATGGCGTATGTTTTTGAAACGCCATTTATGACGACCGTTTGTTTCTTTAATTCAGGACTTATCGAAGCAATTGATACATGCTCTTCTTCCGAGTATATAAGCTTTTCATAAATTTCATCGGAAACGATAAGGATATTATGTTTAAGCGCAATTTCGCCTAGCTTTTCGAGTTCTTCCTCCGAGTACATCATACCTGTTGGATTACTCGGAGAATTGATGATAATTGCTTTTGTTTTATTCGTAATTGCTTTTTCCAAATCTTCTGGATGTACTTTAAAATTATATTCTTCCTTTGTGTGAATAAAGACAGGAACACCTTCAGCAAGTTTCACTTGTTCTGGATAACTTACCCAATAAGGTGCAGGGATAAGCACTTCATCCCCTTTATTTAAAAGCACTTGGAACAATGCATAAAGGGCATGCTTTGCTCCCATCGTGACGATGATTTCTTCTTTTGAATAGGTGAGCTGATGATCTCTCTCCATTTTCTTTTGAATCGCCTCAATAAGCTGGGGGATTCCGCCAGTCGGTGTATATTTCGTAAACCCTGCTTGCATGGCTTGAATAGCCGCTTCCATAATTGGTTCAGGGGTATTAAAATCTGGTTCCCCAGCTCCTAACCCAATGACATCATGGCCTTTACTTTTTAATTCGTTCGCCTTAGCAGTAATAGCCAGTGTTGATGAGGGAGTGATCGTTTTAACTCGGTTCGCTAATTCCATTTGTACTTTCCTCCTAATTGAACTTTCTTAAATAACGTATTTCTTCATAATCGGACCCATCATAAATCGAGCGATAATCAAATACATATCGGTCATTCTCATCATAATAGACGAGTTCCCATAGTATTTCTTCATCCAGCAAGGCTGGTGTTATTTTTACTAATTGACAAGTCCTACAATCAGACTGCCACCTATCAATCATGGAAGATGGGGCTAGAACTTCTGTTGAATCGACTGTCGTCAGTGTTTTCTCGTTTCCTTCCAGCGGGTAAAAAATGATTTTTCCGTTGCCTTCTTCACTCTTCCCGTAAACGACATGGTACGCTGCTTCACCATTGAAGTTTTCAATTTTCGAAATCTCCGTTATTTCTGTTTGCTTTAGTAATTCCCGCTTTGTTGCTTCATGGCCTTCTGTACGTTCAGAGTTTAAATCCATGTATAAAAAGATACCATAAATAAACATAGAAATAAATAGAAGGAGAAAGGTAATCATGCTAAAAATCAGCCATTTTCGTCTTGTTTCAGCCATTTTTTACACCTCTTCCGACAAGTTCCCTAATTCTTCCCTGTGTTTAAAAAAATTTCTAGCCATAGAACGAATCCGGTGGTTCATACTATAGGTAGTAACGCTCTTGACTGGATTTCCAGACAAGACCCGTTGCAAAAATTTTCTCCCTCATACCAAACCGCACGTTTGCTACTGTATGTTTATACAGTAGCTTTTTTTGAGCGGGTAACCTGGAAGGGAGCTTCCGCCTTTGTTTTAAAACCATTTTCTTGCTTGTTCAATCAAGGTTTGGGTGGAGTCGTTCAGGATTAGTACTTCTGGTATGGATTCTGTAAAGTAGCGTCCGTACCGTGCTTTCACAATTCTCGAATCACAAATGAAAACGATTCCCCTATCACTGGATGAACGGATTAAGCGTCCAAATCCTTGTTTGAATTTTATAACGGCATTTGGTAAGGATAATTCCATGAATGCATTTCTTCCCTCTTCCTTCAATTCCTGTGATTTCGCCTCATAAACTGGATGGTCTGGTGGTTGGAACGGAAGACGGACAATCATCAAGCAGGATAAATCCTCACCAGGAATATCAACACCTTCCCAGAATGAGCTTGTACCGAGCAGTATCGAGCGTTCAAAGCTTTGGAAATTCTTCTTCAGTCTTGTTCTGCTCCCACTCGTAATTCCTTGCCCGATAAGCATGTATTTATCATCCGTCATAATTTCTTTCAAGAGTTTATAGGATTTCCGTAACATATCATAGGAAGTAAACAGCACGAGCATGCGTCCTTCTGTCACCTCTGCTAAAGAAAGAATAGCTTCACTTGTTGCATAAATATAATCATCCATATTTCCATACTTAATATCCGGAAAATCATTTGGAATCAAGAGCTGGACCTGGTCTTTAAAAGAGAATGGAGAACGGATTTGTTTCGTGATCAGTCTCTCTTTCGGAAGACCGAGCCTCTTTATGATAAAGTTGAATGAATTCTTCATTGTCAACGTGGCGCTCGTTAAGATGACACTGTCTTTCTTCGCGAATAACTCTTCACCTAGTAAGGTCGAGACGTTAGTCGGTTCACTGTATAAATAAACGGCCTGTTGATAGCCTCTCGTATCCATTTCGAGCCACTGGACGTGATGGATATCTTGGTCTACTAAAAACAACAGTTCCAAATGGTCAATATGGTCTTGTAAGTTTTCCATTACTTGAATAAATTCCTGTCGATCGTTCTTCACATAGTCTTCCTCATCCTCAAGACTCTTATCAATAAGCGATAAGAAATAGATAAGATCACGATAATAAAAGATCAGACGATTCACCATTTCGGTTATTATTTCCCAGTTGGAAGCATGTACTGTCTCCTTACTAAATCGGAACTGGATTCTTCCCACATCACTTAATGATTTATCTTTTTTGCGTTGTTTGGTCACGTAAGCATGTAAATATTGATAGAGATCATCAATTTCGTTTTTTGTATTTGTTATTAATTCATCCCATTTTTCAAGGGAGAATTTATCTTCCGTTTCTTCGTACTTACCAACTATATAATTGAAAAACTTTGTGTCCTCCGAACGACCAATTTGATTTAATGTATAATGCATTGTAATATTATCCAGTTTCAATCCGTAATGATAGGCTGCTGTATCTTCTAAATGATGAGCTTCATCGATGATCACCTTATCATACACAGGAAGAAATTGATAATCGTTAAACATATCGGTACATAAGAGAGCGTGATTCGTTATAATTAAATCTGCACGCCCGGCCCTTCTTCTTGCACGTGTGTAAAACGAATACCGGAACCAGGGTGACGTGACATCGAGCTTCCTTTCTGCATCTGCTGAAACGCGCTGGAAAAATGTATAACCGCTTGTCGGAAGTTGAATTTCATCAATATCGCCAGTCACAGTTTCCGTAAGCCATACAAGTAAAATTGCTTTCGTTAGCGTCGTATCATAGTTATCTCGCTCTAAATGACTTAATTCATATGCAAAGCGTTCCAGGCTTAAATAATGATTCCTCCCCTTTAACAATGCAGCTTCAAACGGAAAGTCCACGATTTTCTGCACGAGAGGAATCTCTTCTTCTAAAAGCTGTGTCTGCAGCTGTGTGGTATACGTGCTAATGATAATTCGTTTATTCTGTTTAACAGCCTCATATACTGCAGGAAGTAAATATGCAAGGGATTTCCCTGTACCAGTTTCAGCTTCCACTAAAGCATGTTCCTCACTCCGGAATGCATCATACACCGTTTCAGACATTTCCCGCTGACCGCTTCTTTTTTCATATTTCTCGAATTGTTTCTCGAGTGTACCTTCTTCCTCATAAATATGATCTAAATAATCACCGAAAGAAGTTGCTAACACCATTTCCTCTTTAACCGTGTCCTCGATCATTTTAAATGCGAGTCCATTATATGTAGCAAACTTCGCTTCATCAGCAAAGGCAAAACTATTCCGCTCCATTGCCTCATTCAACATATTAGCAAGGTTTGACTTAAACATGGGTTCTAATTTTGCCAGATTGGCAAGTGTCTCATACGGAAGCTGAAATAACTTCTCCTTTAACTTCAAGAATAATTTAGCGGTGACGTAAGCATCCGATAAAGCCCGATGTGGTTCATCGTGATAAATACCAAGGTAATCTGTAATCTGCGATAATTTATAGCTTGGAGCTTTCGGATAAAGGATACGGGATAGTTCGACGGTGTCAATGACAGGATTCCTTAGGGGTGTCCTTCCACTGTGCACTAATTCTGCATTTAAAAAACCCATGTCAAAGGGAACGTTATGTGCAATGAGATAACTATCCTCAAATAACTCCATTATTTTGTCCGCTTTTTCGTTAAAATATGGTGCATCTTTAACATCATCATTTGTTATATTCGTCAGATTGGTTATAAAGGGAGGTATTTTTTTATTTGGGTTTAGGAAAGTATCTCTTTTATCGACAATTTCATCATCATTAATAATTACCATTCCAATCTCGATGATTTTATCGTCATTATCAGGCGAATGCCCAGTTGTTTCTAAGTCAATCACAACAAATTTTTTCAATTCCACACCTCCGTCCTCTCTATTATATACGTCATTTCGTCCAAAAGAAAACTCTTATCCCTTTATTGATAAGAGTTTTCTTCCTCCATCTATCACGTTTAACTATTAGAGGTTGTTCAAAAGTCGTAAAAATGACACTTCGTGAAAGGGAGGTTCTACTAAGACCGTCCACGTCCTGTGCACAACGTAGAACTCACCACTTCCTGTGGAAGCTCGTTGGCTCGCTTTTTCTCTCCTCACACACCTACGAACGTACATTCCGGTGCCGGGAGCTTCGCCGCCTCGAATTTCGACGCACAGGATGTGCTAGTGTCGGCGTTGCAACAGGACGTTGCTTATTTAGCCGACCTCGGTCCTTTTTATCCTCCTTTTGAACACACTATTATTTAAACCATTCGATTTCACCGGAATATATTTTCTCCACTTCCCCATTATCATGTAAAATAAGGAGGGCGCCGTCTTCAGCAATCCCGTGGAAAATCGCTTTTTTCTCTTCTCTCAGGTTTTTAATTTTTATTTTTTCTCCCATTTTAAAACCATAACTTTCCCATTTTTTCTTTACATCAGAAAAGCCATTAGCCAAATATCTGTCAAAAGCAGCTTCAAATTCTTTTAAAAATTGTTGAATGAGTTCTTGAATGGACCACTGTTTTCCTGTTTCCAAATAAAGTGAAGTCGCTTTGGCTGCTAGTGACTTTGGTATATCGCCTGCTGTATGGTTGATATTTAAACCGATGCCGATAACGATGTATTGAATTTGGTCCTGTTCTGCTTGCATCTCTGTTAAAATTCCTGCTGTTTTCTTTTTATTGATCAAAAGGTCATTTGGCCATTTAATCATCGATTCTACACTTGCATAGTCTTTTAACACGTCAGCTAATACAGTTGCAGTTAGCAACGTTAGCTGAGGAGCCTCTTGCGGAAGAATTTTAGGACGCAGTAAGATGCTTAGCCACATGCCTTTATTCCCTGCAGAATGCCATTCCCGGTTCATTCTTCCCCGCCCTGCTGTTTGTTCATCGAGAATAGCTACCGTTCCATGCCTTGCCCCTTCTACAGCCGCTTGATGAATTAATTGCTGGGTAGAAGCAGCGGAGGATTTATGAATGATCGTCTGACCAAGCCACTCTGTTTCCAGACCCCATTTGATCGTATTATCACTGACTTTATCTGGATGTTTCAGGATACGGTATCCCTTTCTTGGAACACCTTCAATGACATACCCGTCCTTTTCCAATGCTTTCATGTGTTTCCAGACACTATTGCGAGAAATATGCAATAGCTCGGAAATATCCTGACCCGATATATAGGTTTCTTCGTTTTCCGACAGAATTTGAATTAATCTATTTCTCGTTGAATCCACTCTAACCATTCCTTTACGTCACGATACTGATTATTTACCTTGCCAGTAATTACAGCCTTTTCCGCTTCTCCAAGCAAATGCTTCACCCATACTCCTGGTTTCTTGTCAGGGAAAAGTGTTAAAAGATCATTTCCGTTGATTGCTAACTCGTCTCTTGATTGAATCGGCAATTTCTGCTTTAACCGCCTTAATTCCGTAACAGATAGCTTATCATGTAATAGCAGGTCAACTAATCTGGTAAAAGCTCTGAAGCGCTCCTCTTTAAGCTGGTATATTACAGTCTCATTTAAGCCATTTCGCTTATATCGCTCGATATCCTCGGTTAATTGTATTGCAAGTCGCTTCGTTCGATTAGAGCATTTCCATTCCTTTGTCCACTCATGGATCGGAATTTCTGGCTTTTGATAATGAAAGAAAGCAATAACCTCAGCAAAACTTAGGAGAGGTCTCATATTATGCGGAATTACCCCGATTAAACTAGGATCATCTTTAAAAATCGGTAAAACAGTATGAACCGCTGTCTTTACTAAATAATTCACTCCAATTGAAACATGTTTTCCTGCAAAGAACCGTTCCATTTCATTCGTAATTCTTTCAACGGAAATATCGCGTATTGCTGATTTACAAGCAACCATCGCTGTAAACGTTTCTTCCTCAATTTGGAAGCCGAGCTGACTAGAAAAGCGGAGGGCACGGATGATGCGCAAGGCATCTTCCCCGAAACGCTCCTTGCCATTACCGACCGTTCGAATGATTTGTTGTTCCAAATCGCTTTTACCGGAAAATAAATCAGTAATTCGGCCGGTTTTATCCATCGCGAGAGCATTGATTGTAAAATCACGTCGCTCTAAGTCTTTTTCAATGTTATGGATAAATTCAACATGATCTGGACGTCTGCTGTCCGAATAGCTCCCTTCTGTACGGAAGGTAGTTACTTCATATGATTCTTTCTCGTGCCTTACGATAACTGTACCGTGTTCAATTCCCACGGGGATGACGCTCGGAAAAATTGCTTGAACCATATCCGGTGTGGCAGAGGTAGTGATGTCAATGTCTTTAATCGGCCGTTCGAGTAAAAGATCCCGCACACAGCCTCCAACAAAATAAGCCTTATGACCTTCAGCTTCAAGGGTCTCTAATATGGGCTTTGCTTGCTTGAATATTTCTTTTAACATGCCTTCACCAAATTTCCTTTACTTTAGTAGTTCTTCATATAAATTAATATATTGATCGACAATGATGTTCGATTGGAATTTCTGTTTAACAACATGCATAACGTGTTCACGAAGTGTTTGCTGATATTCCGAGTCTGTTAGAATTTCTAAAGCATATTCTGCTGCTTGCTTTGTGTCGCCTCTATCTACCAGATATCCGGTTTCTCCATGTGTGATTACTTCTGGAATCCCGCCGATATTCGTTCCAATCCCTGGAACTCCACATGCCATTGCTTCCAGGAGAACAAGACCAAAGCTTTCTTTTTCTGAAAGTAAAAGTGTTAAGTCACTAATTGCCAGCAGTTCATTTACATTATTTTGCTTTCCTAAGAACAGAATATCGTTCTCCAACTCTAATTCTTTCACTAAGTTTTTTGTTGCAGAATACTCCGGACCGTCGCCAACAAGCAGCAACTTACTAGGAATTTCCTGTCGAATCCGATAAAACGTATCAACGACATCCGGCAACCGCTTCACTTTCCGGAAGTTCGATATATGGATAATAACTTTTTCTTCATCTTTTATATTGTACTGTTCCTTCAAATAGTGCGCTTGGAATGGATAGTATTCGGATTCATTTACAAAATTATGGATGACAGATATCGGATAGTCCGTTTCAATCATTTCTTCCGTCTGCTTCCTTAAACTATGGGATACGCTCGTTACCGCATCAGATTGTTCAATCCCGTATTTGATCATTTTTTTAAATGCAGCCTCAATCCCAAGGACCGTTATATCTGTCCCGTGCAGAGTCGTTACGACCTTTACCTTATGTTCGGCCATTTCTCTCGCAAGGATCGCACAAATGGCATGTGGTATCGCATAATGAACGTGTAAGATATCAAGTTTCTCCTGATCGATGACCTCTGCCATTTTGGAAGCAAGGGATAAATCATAGGGCGGGTATTGAAAAACTGGATAATGATTTACTTCCACTTGATGATAAAAAATTTTCGGATACAATTTATCTAACCGGAACGGAAGGCTTGACGTAATAAAATGGATTTCATGGCCATTTTCAGCTAAAAGCTTTCCTAATTCCGTTGCAATAACTCCCGAACCACCGACGGAAGGATAGCAAGTTATCCCTATCTTCATGGATTATTCTTTATCCTTTTTTCGAACGATTTCCCGCCATTTAAAATCTCCGCGTTCCAGACCATGAATAAAGATTTCCGCACCTGCAATATTTGTAGCAAGCGGGATTTGGTATACATCGCATAAGCGCATTAAAGCCGTTACATCAGGTTCATGTGGTTGAGCTGTTAACGGATCGCGGAAAAATATTACCATATCCATTTCATTATCCGCAATAAGCGCACCAATTTGCTGGTCACCGCCAAGCGGGCCTGATTTAAATCTATGTACATTCAATTTAGTAGCTTCCTTGATTAACTTACCTGTAGTCCCGGTGGCACAGAGTTCATGCTCTTTCAATAGATGTTCATAAGCAATCGTAAAGCGTATCATATCTTCTTTCTTTTTATCGTGGGCGATTAGAGCAATTTTCATCATAGCTTGACCTCTTTTCTTTTATAATATATTTTCCAACCCGTAAACGAGTCTTTCTAACTCCATTACTTTGTAAATAGATGTTTTAATTCCATCCATGAAGGAATCTCGACTCATGGAATCGTGTTTAATTGTGAATAATTGACCCGGTCCACCGAAGATTACTTCCTGGTGTGCCACTAGTCCTGGTAGTCTTACGCTATGGATATGCATGCCATCTAATTCAGCACCGCGTGCTCCATCGAGTTCTTCTCTTTCATCGGGATGGCCTTGCATTTTCTTTTCTCGTGTTTTTTGAATCATCTCGGCTGTTTTAACCGCCGTTCCAGATGGAGCATCTATCTTCTGATCATGGTGCTTCTCGATGATTTCCACATCCGGGAAATATTGAGCCGCCATCTGCGAGAACTTCATCATTAATACCGCACCGATAGCAAAGTTTGGTGCAATGATACAACCAGATTTATATTCATCCGAGAGCTCTTTTAACTCCTGAATACGCTCCTCTGTAAATCCGGAAGTACCGATCACAGAACGTACCCGGTGTTCAATAGCGAGTTTTGTATGCTTATAACCAGACGCAGGACTTGTAAGATCAATGAAGACGTCTGCATCTATTTTCTGAAAGCATTCCGCCAGGTCTTCAAAAATCGGAACATGTGCATCTGATTCCTCTATAATATCGTTTAAAAATTTGCCTTCGTTTTTTCGATCAATTACAGCAACGAGATTAAAATCGGCTACACGTTCAATCATTTGAATTGCTTCTTTCCCCATTTTACCACGTGGTCCTGCTAATATAATATTTATTGCCACTTCTGTTCCACCTCTCCTGTTGTTTATTTCCTCGTCCATCTATCTTTATCTCGGGTTTCAATTTTCGACATGGAGCGGTCAAAACTCTCGGATAAATCAATGTCAAGTGAATTTGCAAAGCTTGTGATTACAAATAAAACATCGCCAAGTTCTTCCTCAATCGTTTTTTCTTTTTCGGTCGTTTTTTTAGGCTTCTCCCCGTAATGATGATTTACCTCTCGGGCAAGCTCACCGACTTCTTCCGTCAGTCTAGCAATCATTGCAAGTGGAGAAAAATAGCCTTCTTTAAATTGGCCGATATAATCATCGACACGCTTTTGAATTTCTTTTGTTGTAAATTCTTTTTGCATTCGTTAACGATCTCCTTTTTTCTCCATGTTTGCCTACCTTTTATGTTAGCTAACCTTACGTAATTTGACAAATATTTTCTTTGAAAAGTCATGAAATTAATTCCTCGGGGTAAAATGATACTAATTCGGAACAGATTCGCACATACTTAGGAGATGTTAATGATGCTATTTGGATTGCGGTTGAAAAGTATTTTCTTTATTTTAATCGGTGCAGCGATTTATTCGTTTGGAATTGTACATTTTAATATGCAAAATAACTTAGGTGAAGGCGGCTTTACCGGGATCACGCTGCTCCTTTACTTTTTATGGAGATTTGATCCGGCAATCACGAATATTTTATTAAACATCCCAGTTTTTCTCATCGGCTGGAAACTTCTCGGGAGAAATACCTTCATTTACACCATTATCGGTACCTTCGCAGTATCTGTATTCTTAGCTATCTTTCAATCCTATCAATTTGCAATCCCTTTGGAAAATGATATGACTTTAGTTGCGATATTTGCCGGAGTATTTATCGGGGTCGGTTTAGGGGTTATCTTTCGTTATGGCGGCACAACGGGAGGGGTAGATATTATTGCACGGTTAGCAAATAAATATCTTGGATGGAGCATGGGAAATACGATGTTCTTATTCGATTTTATTGTCATTTCTTCTTCTGTACTTCTTATTTTAGATCTTGTTCAAGGTATGTACACTTTAGTTGCGGTCTATATCGGAGCACGGGTACTTGATGTTATTCAAGAAGGTGCTTATCTTGCTAAAGGAGCGACAATTGTTTCAAACAAAAGTAAAGCGATATACAGTGAAATTCAGAAGATGGATCGGGGAGTTACGGTTCTATCAGGGCGTGGCAGCTATACAGGTGAAAAACTTGAAGTACTTTACTGTGTCGTCCCTCGAAATGAAATCGTCCGTCTAAAAAGCGTTATTTTAAAGATTGACCCATCCGCCTTCGTCTCAATCAGTACGGTTCAAGATGTGCAGGGAGAAGGATTCACGCTTGATGAGAACAAGAAACCACTGCAATAAAAAAGAGACCAGCACATTGCCAATCTCTTTTCCATCTAGTCTCTGCTATTCAAAAATATCAATATAAAACGTGCAAGCTCTAATAAGGCGACTAGAGCAGCTGCGACATACGTCAGTGCAGCAGCATTCAATACTTTCTTCGTCTCTCGTTCTTCATCATTCCGAATGATCCCAGTCGAGACAAGCTGTGTCATTGCACGACTAGAAGCATCAAACTCTACAGGCAGTGTAACGAGCTGGAATAGAACAGCTGCGCCCATGAAGATGATTCCGAAAAGGAATAGCTCCGTCATTCTGAAGAAAATACCTGCAAGAATTAAAATGAAGGAGATGTTTGAACCGAAGTTAGCAACCGGAACAAGTGCACTTCTGAAACGCATGAATGCATATTCTTCCTGGTCTTGAATGGCGTGTCCAACTTCATGTGCCGCAATCGCCGAAGATGCCATGGAGCGGCCTCCATATATACCTTCTGAAAGTCGAACAACCTTGGAACGGGGATCATAGTGGTCAGACAAGGTACCTTTTGTCTGTTCAATGTTTACATGATATAATCCATTATCATCCAGAATCTTTCTTGCTACCTCAGCACCGGTCATCTGGGAAGATGTCGATTTCTTCGAGTATTTATTATATGTTGATTTCACTCTGCCTTGCGCCCATAATGGTATGATTAGTATAAGCGCGATATAAATTAAATAGCTACCCATCTATTTCCCTCCAATCTACGTCGATAAGTCAATTTTAGTCAGGAATCCTATTTCAGTCAACTATTTTGTCGCGCCCTTCCTTCTTCGCCGCCTTTTCTTTTTCTCCTTTATACTTTCTCCAACTCACATAAGATAATGTAATCAGAATGAAACCACCGACAATTAATAAAGCAGGGAAAAGTGGGAGCAATTCCACATTCGCATACACCCATTGCGGGAAACTCACCTTTTGTATGTTCAGTAACAGGGACGGAAACGCAACAGCAACAGTCGAATAAATCAAGGTAATACTGGATGTCATTCCCATTTTAGTCACCTCACCTAATCCATTTATATGATGAGGGAACCCTATTTATCACCTTAGGATAATTTATTATGCTTCCTAACCGTTAAGCCGTATGCAAGCATTAAACAAGCGATACTGAGCCAGAATGTGAAATAACCGATCCTCTCCATATATTGTGTTAATGAAGAATAAATTGGCATCATCTCGAACACGTAATCAATCACATCATTATGTAAGGTCCAGATTCCAGCTACGACAAGATGTCTCATTTTAATCTTATAAAATGGCGCATAAAGCACAGCCTGAATCGCCATCCCCGCATGAGAAAACATTAGCATATACCCTGCTGCACTTAATGAACCATCAATGATCAGCGTAAGTATATTCATTACAACTGCCCAAGTACCGTATTTAACGAGGGTGACAAGCCCCAACGCTTCTACATAAGGGACGTTTCTGCCAAACAGGAAAAACAAAAGAAAAATCGTAAAAAATAAGCTTGCTGTCGGACTATCCGGGACAAAAATTAAAAATATATCGGGTGTGATTGATAATTGTGGAAGATACCAGATATACCCGTAGATTGTACCGAATAGGTTTACTATAAAAAGCATGAAAATAAATATTTTATTAGAAAGAATATACTTAATCATCTGCCGACCTCTCAATTCTTTTAAAATTAACTATAATTCACCTAACTGAATGAATTTCATCATTACCAAAGTCGGCTTTTCCATCATCATATGTTGTTGGGAACGAACCAACTCAACTACATATGGTGGTGGTGAAGCATTAAATACGTATTCTGAAATTCATTAAACTATCCATCCGAAAAAACAATGCAGATCGCTTGCACTCAGCGTAAGTGTGCCTAACTCCGAAACTCTCTTCTGGAGGTCCGCAGTCTAGACACCTCTCGCACCTGCTGAGCGGCTGGTGAGCCTCCTCGCAGGCAAGCCTGCTGCGGGGTCTCACCAGTCCTACCTCCGAACAGGAAGCTCTAATGCCGGCATTGGTCACAGGACGTGACCGTTCTTAGCCGGCCTCCCGCAGGAGTCTCGAGGTGTCTGGACTGCTACCATGAAGAACCTAATTGGATAATTTAACTATAAGCCCTATTGTTCCTTGTAAGCAAGTATTAAAAGCATTTTAAAAAAACACCTTCACCATCGAAATGGCAAAGGTGTTTTTCATGCTGAATAATATTATTCGATTGATTCGTTTACGGATAAGATAAATTCTGTTAATTGTTCTAATTCTTCATCTGTACCAGTAAATTGATCTGGAGGCATTGCTCCAGTTCCGTTTACGGAGATATCAGCAATTTCTTCCGCAGTATAGTCAAAATCAGGACCATACAATGCAGGAGCTGCCGTACCTTCCAGTTCAGCACCATGACACGCTAAACAGCTTGTTTCATATGCAGCATAGCCCGGATGCTCTGTATCAATCACAACATCTGCTTCTTCAGATGGCGGAACAGGCTTGTTCGCTTCCGCACGACCTTCCCAGTCAACAGCTGCAGAAGAAGAATAAGTTAACCAAATAACAGAAACTAAACCTAGCAACATCATTCCGACTGCAATTGGTCGTTGATGTGGTCTGCGTCCTGGACCATTATCCAAGAACGGCGCTAGAAGTAATGCACCGAATGCTAAACCAGGAATTCCAAGCATTCCGAGAATAATGTACGTTCCGCTAGCGAATTCATATTTCAATAGTTCATACAGAAACAGGAAATACCAGTCTGGCAAAGGAATATAGGCAGCATCTGTTGGATCTGCCAACCCTTCAAGTGGTGATGGATGTGCTAATGTTAAAATTAGGAATCCAATAAGGAATACTGCACCTGCCAACCATTCTTTTAATAAAAAGTTGGGCCAAAAAGCTTCTGTTCTGCCAGGGTACTCTGAATAGTCTTTCGGAATTCGTGAGACTGTGGGTCCTTGTTTGATCCGCGAGTCTCCAACGAATTTCATGCCTTTCCCTCTTTGCATAATGCTTTCCCCTCCTTTTTATAGTGGTCCGGATATACCTTGTCTTCTAATCATGATAAAGTGTACAGCTAGTAGTGCAAATAATGCAGCTGGCAAGAAGAATACATGAATGGCGAAGAATCTAGTCAATGTTTGCGCACCTACAATCGAGGCGTCACCAGCTAATAGAATCTTCAATTGATCACCGATAAACGGAACCTGCTGAGCCATTTCAAGACCTACTTGAGTAGCGAAAAACGCTTTGTTGTCCCACGGTAACAAGTAACCTGTGAATCCTAGCCCAAGGATGACGAAGAAGAGCAGAACCCCAACCATCCAGTTAAGTTCACGAGGCTTCTTGTATGCACCTTGGAAAAACACACGTAAAGTATGTAATAAAAGCATCACAACTGTTACACTGGCACCCCAGTGATGCATACCTCGAACAATTTGAGCATGTGCAACTTCAGTTTGTAAGTAATAAACGGATCGCCACGCATTTTCAATATCCGGCACATAATACATCGTTAAAAACATACCAGACAATATCTGAATAACGACTACGAAGAATGTCAATCCTCCAAAACAATAGACGAATGCTGAGAAGTGATGGGCAGGGTTAACATGCTCAGGAACTTCATGGTCAGCGATGTCACGCCAAATTGGTTGAAGGTCGATGCGTTCGTCGATCCAATCGTATATTTTCTGTAGCATCTTTAATTAAGCCTCCCTGTGTGGTTTTGGATCCCCTAAGAATAGCATTCCATCCTTAATTTCCATTTCATATTCATCCAATGGCGCTAGTGGTGGTGTACCTGGTACGTTTACCCCATCTTTATAGTAGCGTCCATCATGACACGGGCAGAAGAATTCGTTCGGATACTGATCGCTTCCTTCCCAAGATACAACACAACCTAAGTGTTTACATACTGGGGAAAAGGCTATAACTTCATCACTATCATTTTTATAAACCCACGCAGAACGGTTTACTTGTGACTCATACCAACCATCTACTTGGTCGACGCTCCAGTCAACACGTTGCGGATCTGATGTAATATCATCAACAGCCAGTCCAACGTTAGCCAAATCCCCACCACCTGCCGCTTTCAACACAGGATCAATTGCCATTCTTACTGGAGAAATGAGCAGACCAGCTGCCATAAATCCACCTACTCCCATTAATGTGTAGTTCAAAAATTGTCTACGGGATACTTGCTGCTTTTTCTCTTCACTCATGATTTTCCCCCCTCTTTTCATTAGTTACGGACATTTTGAAAATTAATTTAGATTACTAGGACAATACCATGATAGCGTAATCTTGCACTTGGGTCAATATATAAACTAGAGTCAAAAGATAATATTCCTATTTAACAGTCATTTTTACACATGTTTCAACTAAAATGATGAAGTGGTGCTACAGATTAAGTGTTAAAATTACCAGTAGGAACGAACAATTTCTGATAACTGGGAAACTTGATCCCGGATCATCTCTTGCATTTCTTTTGAATGAATGTCTCCTGTTTGAACACCAGGTATCCATAGCAGATCACCAACAAGTTCTTTTTCATGCTTTTTCCAGGATGAATCAAAGGTGAGTAAAATGGAGTGCTTGAACGGTTGATTCTTTGTTTCACTGATCCACTGATTCAGTCGCTCTACTTCAATTGCCTTATCTCCATCTTTTAAATAGAGATAGCTCGGAATTAACAATACTCTGCCACTTAACTCTTGCTCGATTTCATTTGCAAATATCGTAATCACTTCTTGCTGAAAGGCGTTTTTCCCTAAATCAGCATCATTTGTCAACTGAAAAGGAACTAATGGTACCAGAATGGTGTCGATATATTCTTTCGCTTGCACATATTTTTCCAAATCATCTTTTCTCCACTTCATTGCAATTAATCAGCCTCTCTGTTCTATCAATTTTCTTATACTTCTAATTCTAAGCTTACCATGAACCTCCATCCACTTAAAGATGAACATCTCTTGAAGTTGGAGGTTTCTTATCTTAAAGAAAAAGATTTCCCGTGCGCATCGGTTAGGAGACGCTCCACCTAATGGTGGTGTGTGTTCTTTATCTCATAATAAGCAACACATCAATACATGTGGGCGGGAACACGCCATTTACTACTCATTGTATTTATGTGCCACTGCTTGGATACTTTGACTGTGAAGGGGGACCGTTTTCTTGATTGCTTGTTGTAAGTGGGTTCGATTGATCCACTTACCGGTTTGGAGATGATAGTTTTTAGCACCTTCTAAACAAGCATTCCACACATCAGCAGACAGACGATTGCATGCAAACAAGTGATCGATTGCTTCCTTCGATGCATGAAAAGAAACACGCTTTCCACGATACATGATACTCACCCCTCACCGGAACTTATGTTCTGTTATACCCGAAAAGAAAATAATTATCAATAATTTCAGGCAAAATAAATGGTTCATCTTTTACCTACGCTAGGCTAAGGGGAGGGAAGCTTTAAAATCCTGATGAATCAACCTATTCATTAAGAAACTGGTTGATTCATCAGGATTTTCTCGATTTTCTTTAGTTCTTCAGAATGTCTGATAAATTTTTCATAATTTCTTTCATCGAGCGATTCATCAATTTTCTTTAATAATCTGTCTTTCTTCTGTGCTTGAAGTGTATAGTTAATCACCCGCTCTGCTTCCTGCTTGTCTTCCTCTGTAATATAATTTTCATCCGATAAAAATGGATTTTCCTCTAGGACGAATGCATACTGCGGACTTTGCTTCCATTGATGGAAATTCAATTGAACATAGAGGGGCTCATCATCGTTTAAACGGATATCATGAAAAGCTTTTTCCGGATCGGACGTAATTAATCGTTCCCGGTGAAAACGAAATGCTGGCCCGTTTGAACATGAAGTTGAGATTATAATACTGCGCGGGCAAGCCTTTGCATGACGAACGAAATGTAAATTCCGCAGTAGCTTGTTATTGCTCGCTAAATAAGTTAAAATCCAATTGCTTTCTCTAACCTTCATTTCATATTGGTTCAGGAACCAATAAATAAATGCTTTCTTCTCATGCGGATGAATGACAGTGTTAGTCATATGAATCCTCCTCATTAATCTTGAGCGTGTAACCGGGATAAATATTCCTCAATCGTATAATCATCAGGAACGTGTTGTAAATATTTACGAAACACGGTAATTGCTTCAGATACCAGTCCTTCTTCAGTAAGGAAGTAACCATACTCTTTCAGAAAATCCGTGTCATCATTCAAGCTCGTATACGCATCCTGATAAGCATGCAAAGCTTCTTTATATTGTTCTTCTTCGTTATGAGCTCTTGCCAGTTCCCAATCATATAAAGGTTCAAGTGATCCGATTGATTTCACACTCTCGAGCAGGTCGATAATATCTGTATGCCTGTCCCCTTCCTTTAAAAATTCTAGGAAAAAGAGGATTGCTTCCTTATAGTCCGGGTCAATCGCAATTGCTTCTCTTATATATTCTTCACTTGCCGAATCATTATTCAGCTGGCGCGCAATTGTGCCTGCAAGAAAATATAACTGTTTATTGAATGTATCTTGTTTCAATCCTTTTTCCACTACCTCAAATGCTTCTTGAACCATTCCTTCATTTTGTAATGCTTTAGCCAAATTTTCATAAACGGAATGGTAGTAAGGATCTAACTCAACTACTTCTTGCCAGGCGGTGACTGCTATATCATTTCTTCCTGCTTGGCTTGCGGTAACACCATATTTGAAATATTTATCTGGAGTCTGTTCTTGTCCATCTTTAAAAAAACCAAGTGCTTTTTCATATTCGCCGATTCCTGCATAGGATTCCGCGAGCCGGTCCAGCACAGAAACATCAGCAAACATATTATGCTCTTTGGCAACTTTTTCATAATACGTAACAGCTTTCTTGTACTCTCCGGTTGAAAAAGAAAGTTCTCCAAGAGCAAAATCAATAATGACCTCATTCGGCAGCTTTTGTTTAGCTGTCAACAGTTTTTGTTCTGCGACTTCAAATAAACCCTGCACTTGGTATAAATCGGCTAGTTGGATTAATACTTGAATATAGGCGGGATCCTCTTCTGGAATTTCTGCTAAGCGCGCAATTGCCTTTTCGTCATCTTCTTTTTCTATTGCAATATCAGCTAAGCTTAGGATCAAGTCACTCTCAACAGGATATTTCATCAAGAGTTCTGAAAGAATGAGTTCTGCTTCATCAAGAAATCCCCATTGTAAGTATAATTCGGCAATGGTATATTTTTCATCATCATTTGCTTTTGGAGCGTATTCCTCCAATAAACGCAATGCTTGTGGTATCTTATTTTGTTCGACTAATTCAACTGCTTGTAAGATGGTATCCATTTCTCCATCCTTTCTGTAAACATGCTTACTGTAATAATATCGAAAACACCTTCCTTATTCAATAAAAGAAACCAAAGAAAGCGGTAGTGATTTGGCTTTCTTTGGTTAGAGGGTTAGTTTGTCGTTATTTTTTTTAGATCTTCGAAAAAACTCGGATAAGAAATAGCAATAGATGAGATATCGTCGATAACGATGTCTTCTGTCGTAAAGAAGGAAGCGATAGCACCCATCATTGCCATGCGGTGATCATGATAAGCTGATATGTTTCCACCTGTCAATTCCTGGTTCCCTTCGATAATCATCCCGTCTTCAGTTGCTGTCACAGACGCTCCAAGTGTTGTTAGCACTTCGACAACAGCAGCAATGCGGTCTGTTTCTTTCACGCGAAGCTCTGCTGCGTCTTTAATAACCGTCCTGCCCTCCGCTTGGGTTGCGAGCAGAGCAATTATTGGAATTTCGTCAATTAATCGCGGGATAATATCACCGGATATTTCAATTCCTATCAAGCTGGAACTACTGATTTTAACATCACCAAGCAGTTCTCCGCCTATTCTCTTTTTATTACTAATCTCAATTTGTGCTCCCATTTGAGTTAACACGTCAATAATTCCTGTCCGGGTTGGATTCAGTCCAACCTTTTTTATGACAAGCGAGCTATCTCGTTTAGCTGCTGCAGCGGCTAAGAAAAATGCTGCAGAAGAAATATCTCCCGGAACATAAATGTCTACAGGCTTCAGGGCTTGTTTTCCATTCATACGGATGGTATTCCCCTGAACAGCAAGCTCTGCCCCAAATGCTTCAAGCATTGTTTCCGTATGGTTTCTCGTTTTGGCCTTTTCTGTTATTACTGTTTCACCGTTAGCAAAAAGGCCGGCAAATAGCAATGCAGATTTAACTTGGGCACTTTTGACTGGTAAAGTGTATTGAATTGCTTGTAATTCTTTCCCATTAATTGCTAATGGCAGCAGTTTGGCATCACTTCGACCGGATATTGCTGCATTCATAGCTGAAAGAGGCAGAACAACCCGGTCCATCGGCCGTTCCGATAACGAAGCATCTCCATAAATTGTTGTAAAGAGTGGTAAGCCGGATAATAAGCCAATCATGAGACGTGCAGTTGTCCCCGAGTTTCCAAAGTATAGGGGTACTTTTGGTTCTATCAGGTTTTCTGCTCCGCCACTGTTGATTACAATTGATTCACCTTGCTGCTCAATGTCTACTCCCATCTGCCTGAAAGCATCTACCGTCCGGAGACAGTCCTCTCCATCTAAAAAATGGTCAATTTTGGTCTGGCCTTTTGCCAATGATCCAAAAATTACCGCCCGATGAGATATTGACTTATCTCCTGGTACTTCGAGTTCGCCTATAAGAGCGGACGATTGAGGTGAAATTTTTTTCTCTGCCATCGAATCACGTCCTATGTATCAATTTTGGATCATCGTTTCATATCCATTCATTTCTAAATAATGCTTACTTTGTTTTTGTGCTTCCTTCGTGTAGAAACTGACACGGAGTACCCCTGTAATTCCTTCACGTATTTCAAGTATTTCAATGTTTTTAATACTAAGATCGTGTTCCGCAAGAATCTGTACGACAGATGCTAATGCCCCGGTCTGGTCTCGAATATCAACATAAACATCGTAAAAGGCAGGGATTGCACCAGCTGTTTTTGTTGGAATTCTATCGCGGTAATTTTTTGCGTCTTCCAAGTAATCGATCATTGCCCGCTTTTCATTATGGTCTACCAGTTCTTTTAAATGTATCATTTCTTCGATCCATTCCTGCAGCAAGACAGACATCTTTCTCCGATTATGGTAAAAGATATCTTGCCACATCACCGGGTTACTAGAAGCAATTCTTGTGATGTCTCGGAACCCCCCTGCGGCAAGCTTTGGCAGAAAGTCATGTGTTTTCTGCCATTTCTTTGCTCGATGCACAAGTGAAGAGGCGATTAAATGTGGGAAGTGTGAGATTACACCCGTCATCTCATCGTGTGCCTCTGGTTTCAACACGACAAATTTACTTTTCGTTGGGCTTAGCACTTCTTTTAAAGTAGTAACCATTTCCTTCGTGCTCCGGATAGATGGAGTAAGAACATAAATAGCATTTTCAAAAAGATGGGACCTGGCTGCCCCAATTCCTCGTTTATGGGAACCTGCCATCGGATGCCCGCCGATAAATGCTATATTTTCATTTGTTAACTGCTCGGCCGCTTCTATGATCGCATGTTTCACTGATGCAGTATCCGTCACGATCACTTGTTTATCAAATGTGATGGTATCAAGTTTCTGGGTTAATGCAATTGTCTCAGAAATGGGTGCTGCAAGTATAATAATATCGGCTTCTTGTGCAGCAAGAGTGAAATCTGTGTATGCTTTGTCAATAATTCCTTGTTCTAGTCCATATTGTAAGCTTTCTTCATTCAAATCATAGCCAAGAACGGTATGTTCTGGATTGATTTTCACTGCTTTTGCTAGTGAGCCACCGATAAGTCCGATACCTGCCACTAATATATTTCGGTTCTTCATTTTTTCACCTAATCTGCTCATCAAATTTCTGTAATAAATTTTGTAATGTTTGCATGTCTTCCTTGGTGCCGATTGTAACTCGAATGGAATTCGGATAACCGAGTAGTTCCCCCGGTCTAACAATAAACCCATTTTCAATTAAATATTGAAAGACGTCCAGCCCGCTTGCAGGTGTGGAAACGAGAATAAAATTTGTGTGGGATGGATAATAACTCCACTTTAGTTCATCAAGGAACTGATAAAATACTTCTTTTACCTCTATGTTTTTAGCTTTCGTTTCGTTAATAAACGCTTGATCTTCCAATGCAACTGTTGCCGCTCTTTGTGCTACTGATGTCGTATTGAAAGGACCGCGGACGACGTTCAAGTTGTGGATTAATTCGGGGCTACCAATTCCGTATCCGATACGTAAGCCAGCTAATCCATATGCTTTCGAGAAAGTCCGCAATGATATTAAATTGGAAAAAGATTTCGTATATGTAATAGAATCAAGTAAATATTCATCTCCCACAAATTCCCGGTATGCCTCATCTAATACGACCAATACGTCATTCGGACAACTTTTCATAAACTGGAGGAATTCGTCTTCTGCATTTATTGTGCCTGTTGGATTGTCTGGTGCGCATATCCAGACGACGGCGGTATCCTTGTCGATTGCTTTAAGAATTGCTTCAAGATCATGTGTCCCATCACTTGCAATCGGAATTTCCTTTACCGTACCACCTTCAATAAATGTATTATGTTTATATTGCGGGAATGAATTAGCCGCCATAACCGTGTTGCTTCCATCTTGGACGAATGCTCTGCAAATAATTTGGATAAGCTCTTCTGAACCACTACCGAAAATCAATTGATCTTCTTCCACTTCTAATCTTTTACTAAGAGCAGTTCGCAGTTCTGCTGTATGCCCATCCGGATAAATATTCAATTCTGGTAAATATTCAGCTAAATCGGCTTTTACTTTAGAAGAATAACCATATACATTCTCATTTGATGCGAGTTTAACAATTCTTTCAAGCCCATACTCTTCTTTGATCTCGTGCGTTTGCTTACCTTGTTGATATGCTGTCAATTGGCTAAGTATTTGTTTCTGCTTCACTTTCTATTGTCCTCTCTTCTCAACTAATTCTGGCCTGAGCGTAATAGCTTCATTATGGAATATATGTTTAACCTCTGCTTGATTTTGATTTGTATTCACGACCATCATAATACGAATACAATTTTTCAAACTGTTCTCTACTTCGATCTCAGCCATACACATAACCGGTACATACGTCCATCCAGAGAACTCTCGAAGTGCCCGGGCTGGAAATACAGCATCAATATCTTTTGTCGCGGAAATAAAGACATGTGAGACATTTTCCGGAGTGACATCATTTGCTTCAATCATTTCCTGCAAAACGAGTTTCGTATGATAAATAATTTCGTCAGCTGTATTCTCTGTTACTGTAGTTGCACCTCGTATTCCTCTTGATACCATATTTACACCAGCCTTTTTCTAAATGTATCTAGATGATTCTGTAATGTCTCATCAGTCAGTTCTTCCTTGTTTAATTTACCAGGCTCTTTTAAAAGCACCATATTAATGCGTTGTTTCGTCGCTTTCTTGTCCGTTTTCATATGGTTGATAATTTTTTCCGTGTCAACAGTGAATGCAGCGAGGGGATAGTTGTTATCCGTTAACCATTTCTTTAATTTATCAAACGGCAAATTGCAGTCATATTCCCTTTCACTGACATGGATTGCAAATAATAATCCAATGGCAACTGCCTCTCCGTGCGTAATATTTCCATAGCCTAATTCTGCCTCAAGCGCGTGGGCGAGCGTATGTCCGAGGTTAAGATAGCTGCGGACACCATGTTCGCGCTCATCCGCTTCCACGATTTCCTGCTTTACTTTGATACCTGCCATTAAATATGTCTGTAACTTCTCTTGTTCAAGGGAAGCAAGCTTTGTTGCAAGCATATCTTGAAATAATTCATCACTGGATATTAAAGCTTCTTTTATAAGTTCCGCGTAACCGGAACGCTTCTCTCGTTCTGATAAACTAGTTAATGTTTCCATATCGTAATAAACACCGACTGGGGGATAAAATGCTCCAATGAGATTTTTCCCAAGGGGGTGGTTGATTGCAACCTTCCCTCCAATACTACTATCATGGGCTAGGATTGTTGTCGGGATTTGAATATAATCAATTCCGCGCATAAATGTCGCTGCAACAAACCCGGCTAAATCTCCAACAACACCGCCACCTAACGCAATGATTAATGCGTTGCGATCCAAGCCAATTTCAATCGCCTTTGTCTGAACTTCATAATAAACATCGATATGCTTAGATTCCTCACCAGCTGGAATGATAAAATGAGAAAAATCATAGTCTGATAATCCTTTTCTTACATCGTCCAAGTATAACTTTTCAACCGTATCATCTGTAATGATGAAGATTTTAGAATAGGATTTATTAAAATATTTATGTAACTCAAAACGTATTCCATTGCCTACAAAAATAGAATACGAGCCATTGCTATGCTGAACGGAAAGTTCTTGCATTAAAACCACCTGATTTCTTCACGGTACTTATCCAGCGCTTCTTTCAGTTGCGGGAATTGATCATGCGGGAATTGCTCTGTTATTGCCTTTGCAACTTCAAATGCGACTACATGCTCCATTACAACGGAAGCAGCTGGGACAGCACATGGGTCCGACCGTTCAATCGTTGCTGTAATCTCTTCTTTTGTATCGATATCAACACTTTGTAAAGGCTTCTTCATTAAAGTAGGGATTGGTTTCATTACTCCTCTTACGACGAGAGGCATTCCAGTGGACATTCCACCTTCAAATCCACCTAACCGGTTGGATGTACGATGGTAGCCAAGCTCTTCATTCCAGGCGATTTCATCATGGTTCTCACTTCCATAAATTTTAGCTGCATCAAAACCAATACCAAATTCTACTCCTTTAAAGGCATTAATACCAACTACACTTCCGGCAATCCGTGAATCAAGCTTACGGTCGTAATGCACATATGAGCCGACACCTGCTGGGACTCCTTCGACATATACTTCACAAACTCCACCTAAGGTGTCTCCCTCACTTTTAGCATGGTCAATTTTTTCCATCATTTCTTTTTCTGCAGAAGGATCAAGCACCATGACAGGAGATTTTCGCGAGATTTCCTGCCTTTCTTTCATTGACATTCCTTCTTGATCTTCGGCAACAATTCCGCCTATTTCTTTTACATACCCGGCAACTTCTATCCCAAGCTCTTTAAGCAGCTTCTTTGCTACAGCTCCTGCAGCTACACGGGCTGCCGTTTCCCTAGCGGAAGAACGTTCAAGGATGTTGCGAATATCACGGTGACCATATTTTAATGCACCGTTTAAATCAGCATGTCCTGGTCTAGGGCGTGTGACTACACGGCGAAGTTTCGTATCTTCTGGAATTGGATCTTCCCCCATAATATCTGTCCAATGCTTGAAATCATCATTACGGATAACGAGTGAAATAGGAGAACCTAATGTATAACCGTGTCTGATTCCACCCATAATTTCAACGAGGTCCGTTTCTATTTGCATCCGCTTGCCACGACCATAACCTTGCTGTCTGCGCAATAAGGATTCGTTGATATCATCTTTCGTTATCGGAAGCTTTGAAGGGATGCCTTCAAGAATTGTAGTTAGTTGTTTACCATGTGATTCTCCTGCAGTTAAATATCTCAATGTAGCATTCTCCTTTTTTCCCATTCAATTTAGTTTTCTAAGGTCACTGATTAGATTTCTAATTACTATAACATATTCAGACATCTTTTTGGTCATAAATTATGTAAATATGAATAAATTTAAGATTTTGTCTTTTGGTAGAAGAAAGTGTCTAATAATTGCAAACTATATTTTTCAGGTGTAAAAATCTGTTCCGTACTGCCGACAAATAGTACACCATTCTCACGCAGTGTATTACTGAATCCGTTATAAATTTTATCCTTTGCTTCATCTGTGAAGTAAATGAGCACATTCCGGCAGACGATTAGATCATAATTCGAAGGATAACGGTCGGCAAGTAAGTTATGCTTCTTGAAAGTAATGTTTTGCTCTAAAGCAGAATCTAATCGATACATCCCTTTTTCATATGTAAAATACTTTTGCTTTAAAATTGTAGGGACTTCTTTTAAAGCTTGTTCCGTGTATACTGCTTCCTTCGCTTTCTTCAAGGCTTCCTCGTCGATGTCGGTTGCTAATATATCTACTTTAACAGTAGGGAAATATTCTTTGAATAGAATTGCTAAGCTATATGGCTCCTCACCTGTTGAGCATGCTGCACTCCAAATGGTAATGCGTGATTTATTATGGATTAATTCTGGAACAACCCGGTCTTTTAAAACGTCCCAACGTTTTTTGTTCCGAAAAAATTCCGACACATTAATTGTTAAGCGATCAATGAATTCTTTCATCAGTTCATTGTCTTTGTTCATCGCTTCGAAGTAATGGATATAGCTGGTAAACCCGCGTTTGTTTCTTAAAGTTGTAATTCTGCGTTTCATTTGTGTTTCTTTATATAAACTGAGGTCGATGTCATGTCTTCTATTCACACGCTCAATGAACTCTGTGTAATCATCAATCATCATACCCCTCCTTTAAAAATTAATATTTCTCTTGTCAGTTCCATAACCCCTTATTACTTTCATACAGCGCAAGTGATTTGCAGGCTCTCTAGAGTGGTTCTCTAATCGCCGTTCAGTTGCCCGGTGGACGGATGCGCATCCTCGGGCACGGCCTCAGCCTCGACGCAAAGGACGTGCTAATGCAGACGTTGCCATAGGACGTGGCGTTCTTAGTCTGCCTCGGAAGAAGGGCACTTCCTGCTCAGGTCTTCGGACACGTGCTATTCCCGCAGGAGTCACCGTCCACCGGGCAACTGAACTGGTTAGATAATTCTCTGAATAGAAATTGTTCCGTCACGATAGGAATTATATCTCTGGAACATTAAACAGTGATCCATATTTGGCCTTTCCTGGGAGCAGTCCAGACGCCTCGAGACTCCTGCGGGAGGATAGGCCTGGCGAGACCCCTTAGTGCTCAGCGCGAGGAGGCTTGCCGGCCGCTCAGCAGGTGCGAGAGGTGTCTGGACTGCGGACCTCCAGTAGAAAGTTTCGGGGTTAGGCACACTCACGCTGTATGTAGGCGATTCAGCGGGTTTTCTTGTTAGGATTTTAGTAGGTTCCCAGTTGTTTTAGGCTTGGATAGTTGTGTCAGTAATAGAGTTGTCTTCAAATTGTTCTTAAAAACCTCCGTTTGGTAACGGAGGTTGATTGGTTGGATTAGTAAATCCAGGTTGTATCTGCTTTATCGTACGTAATTAATTCGCTTTCATCAAAGAATAGTTTGACTTCACGCTCTCCGCTTTCTGGAGAATCTGAACCGTGGATGATGTTTTTCCCGACTGTGATTCCGTAATCGCCGCGAATTGTGCTTGGCGCTGCTTCACTTGGGTTTGTTTTACCCATCATATTACGCGCTGTCGCAATTACATTCTCACCTTCCCACACCATTGCAAAAACAGGTCCAGAGGTAATGAATTCAACTAATTCACCAAAGAAAGGCTTCTCCTTATGTTCCCAGTAGTGTTGCTCTGCTAATTCGTTTGAGACTTGCATTAACTTTGCCCCTGCAAGTTTGAATCCTTTTTTCTCAAAACGCTGGACAATCTCCCCAATTAAATTGCGTTGTACTCCATCTGGCTTCACCATTAAAAATGTCTTTTCCATACAAGCACCCCTTTAGTATATGATTATGTAACCGCTAAAATTATACATAATTATAAGGAAAATAACAATTATTTTCCTTATGTCCTACGTTTTCCAATATATTTTGCAATAGATTGCAAGGTTTGTTTTGATTTGCTGGCAGGTAAACCTTCTAAGGTTCCTAAAGCTTTCCGTAAATATAAATCACTTAATTGGTAAGATTTCTTTATTGCATCCGTTTGTTTCAATTGCTCAATGACAGCTTTCATATCTTCAGAATGAACATTTTCCGGTTCCCTAAATACTTCCCTCGTATAGGAGTAGAATTTTTCATTATTCATTCCGTATAATACAGGAAGCGTAATATTTCCCTGCAGAAGATCATTTCCGGCAGGTTTACCAAGCTGCTTGGATGTTTCCGTGAAGTCCAATATGTCATCGATAATTTGATAGGACATTCCAATATAGTAACCATAGCGATACATCCGCTTAATATCTTTATCTGGCAGACCAGAGAGGATAGCACCAAGTTCACAACTTGTTGCTATTAACAATGCGGTTTTTCTTTTGATTCGCCGTAAATAATCCCGGAGTGTCTGATCCCAATTAAATTTATCTTTAATCTGCTCCATTTCACCGATTGCAACCTCGACAAGAGATTTAGAAAGGGCTTTATGGACTTTTGGATTATTAATCGTCGTTACTTCTTCTAAAGCTCTTGCAAGAATATAATCCCCTGTGTACATCGCTACCCGGTTAGAGTAAGTATGTTTAATTGTAGGCTTTCCCCTTCTTAGGGTAGCTTCATCAATCACATCATCATGCACGAGTGTTGCCATATGTATTAATTCAAGCGCAATTGCTGCCTTGCTGATACTCTCGGCGTCATAATGACCGAGTTGTCCCGCAAGAAGAACAAATACAGGACGAATTCTTTTTCCTCCCGCATTCAATAAATCTGTCGAGGCTTGACGTAACACTGGGTGATCCGCTTGAATCGATTGATTTAAAGATGCCTCGATTAATTCGAGTTCTTTTTTTAAGTATCCGTATGTTTTAGGAAGTTTCATATGTGTCACCTATACTTTTAAATTGCAACTTAGCTGGTATATTTAGCGAATCTGCTTCGTTCCCATATGCATTGCCGCTACGCCGAGTGTATAACTCCTTACTTCGACAAAAGAAAAACCTGCTTCCTGAAAGAGTTCTTTTAGCTTATTTTTATCAGGGAAATGTTTTGTTGATTCGTTCAGCCAGGAATATTCATCATAACTTTCCGCAAGAAGTTTACCGAAAAGCGGCATGATGAAACGGAAGTAAAAGAAATATAATTGCCTGAAGCCAATAATCTCCGGCTGAGACGTTTCTAAACAAACTACTTTACCATTCGGTTTAACGACCCGATACATTTCTTTTAATGCGGTCAAATAATCAGGGACATTACGTAAACCAAATCCGATTGTAACATAATCAAATGTATTATCTGGAAAAGGTAGATCCATTGCATTCCCATGAACAAGACTAAGCTGTGATAAATTTAATGCATCACGTTTTTCTTCGGCAATAGAGAGCATGTTTTTGCTGAAATCTAAACCGACGACCTCTCCTTCGTCACCGACCGCATTAGCAAGGGATATAGCCCAGTCTCCTGTGCCAGAGCAGACATCTAATGCTTTTGCACCATTTTCTACGTGCATTCGTTCCATGACATCTTTCCGCCATAATTTATGTTGTTGAAAAGAAATTACAGAGTTCATGGAATCATAATTTTGGTATATTTTTTCGAATACGTGATGAACACGTTCTTCTTTCGATTGTTTTTGCATCTTTACCCTTCTTCCACATTCGAAGTATTCATAACAACATCATCATCTCTTCTGCTATCAAAGTAGGCATAGATTTCTCCAGATGAATGTGGCAGTTGATTTATTCCATGTTGAAGAACTAACCATTCTTTATGGAGTATATATCTAAATCTATCTTCATTGTTCATATACACATTTGAGCGTTTAACATCTAACATACTGTTAAGCACAATTTCATCCGTCAACATACGTTCTTTTTCCTCTTGGAGTGTTGAAATATAGAACCATTGTGTGAAGTTATCTACAAACTCATTGTGATTAAAGTATGCTGCGACTGTTTTTAATAATGTTGTGTGGATCCGAACTTTCAAGTCGATATATTCGTTAAAACTTGTGAATTCCTCGTAGTAAAGTTTCATTTTCAACTCATTGATCGCTTTAATCGCCGACGCCAACTTATGTATAAATTCAAATTCATCTATTTGTGAGAGCAAATAATAGTATAAGCCACTATAATAATCACCGGCCAGTACGTGAAGCTGCCTAGCTAAGTTTTCTTCCGTACTTTCATCTGCTTTATTTTCATTAACAAGTTCATGGGTATCCAATGCTATTTGAACAAGCATGGTCGTAATAATATATGCATCACGCTTTACATGGGGAAGCGCAAGATTTACCGGAATGAGCTTCGATAGAATAAATAACTTATCTTCATCGATTACGGGCTTTTGAATATTTTTCCATAGAAAATCATATTCTATTTTTTCCTCTATTGTTTTTTTAAAACGTAATATTTCATTTACCGAGTTACTCAAAGAAATCACCTAAGCCCTTTCGTCTATAGAAGTGCCTTAGTTATTATAGCATATTTATTTTCAATCTACATCTTCCCATAGATGTAAAAGTAAAATTTGTAAAATGACGAATCTGCTAATTTTCATTGCTCATTTCGCCATTACTCGTTTGAATAACAGCTTTTCCACGAATTTTTACGGCAGACGTATGCTCCGTGAATTGAGCGATCATGATTTCATCTTTATCGAGTTTTTCTGTATGATGAAATTTCGTATCCGTTCCTCGGGTGAGCCCAATGACATTTACACCGTCTTCCAGTGCTTTAATAACAATAAAATCTGTTTTGAAATTTGCCTCTTTCATGCTTTCATCCCCTTAAACACCCTGTATTTTAAATCTATCATCCTCTATTATACGCATATATCCACACGGTCTGCATGCTTTTTGCAATAATAATAAATGCATTAAAAAAGGGTACGTATGAAACGTACCCTTTATAAGCCCTATGTAGCAAGTTATTTAACAGCATCTTTAAGAGCTTTACCTGGTTTGAACGCAGGCACTTTGCTTGCAGGGATTTCGATTTCTTCTCCAGTTTGTGGATTACGGCCTTTACGTGCTGCACGGTCGCGCACCTCAAAGTTACCGAAACCAATCAATTGTACTTTTTCACCTTGTTTAAGTGAATCCATGACAGTATCAAATACAGCTTCAACTGCTTTTGTTGCGTCTTTCTTTGAAAGCTCAGTTTGTTCAGCTACTGCATTGATTAAATCAGTTTTGTTCATGACATTCACCTCCTCCCGAAATGTTAAGCTTGACAGTGTAACAAACAAAAAACTACTTAATTCATTTGTTCACATCTTTGTCTCTTTTTATACCCGGTTACTAAAATCAATTAGTAACAAGGCTAATATTAAACGAATTCGCTTATAAATTCAACAATATATGCGCTTTTTCCTCATATTTTTTGTAAAAACAGCTACTTCGTTTCCTTTGTCAGATATTTCAGATGTGAAAGTAGTTTTTTATTCGATTACCCTATACTATAGCTATTCGACGAGGGTTTCAATTTTCCTGCCGTCCAAAAATAAAAAGCAGCATTTTTCAGCTGCTATAATATGATTGCCAGTAATCCGCCAGAGCCTTCATTGATGATTCGCTCTAATGTATCCTTTAGTTTGTATCTGGCATTTTCAGGCATTAATGAAATTTTTCCTTGAATTCCTTCACGCACAATGGAGTTGAGCGACCTTCCAAATATATCTGATTCCCAGATGGATAGTGGGTCGTCTTCAAAATCCTGCATTAAATATCTTACAAGCTCTTCACTCTGTTTCTCCGTTCCGATAATTGGCGCGAATTCTGATTCCACTTCCACTTTGATCATATGAATGGACGGGGCAACTGCTTTCAGTCTTACACCAAACCTTGTTCCTTGCCGGATGATTTCTGGTTCATCGAGAATCATATCCTGTACACTTGGAGCAGCAATCCCGTAACCTGTCTGTTTTACCATTTGAAGAGCACTTGCAACCTGATCATACTCTCGTTTGGCATGGGTGAATTCCTGCATGAGTTCTAGGAGGTGATCTTTCCCGCGAATTTCTTCCCCAACGATTTCTTTTAATATTTCATCATACAATTCCGGTGGTGCATGAAGATCGATTTCAGCAATTCCTTCTCCCATTTCCATGCCAGCCAAGTTGGCTTGGTCAATATAATCGTATTCCGAAAAGGTTGCAACGATTTCATCAACATCTCTTAAGCGTTTAATGTTTTTCACAGTTGTTTGGATAGCGCTTTGATAATTTTCCCTTAGCCAATGTTCATCTTTAAGCACCATCACCCAGCTCGGAAGGTTGACATTCACTTCAAGTACAGGGAATTCAAACAAGGCCTCCCGGAGCACTTTATAAACATCTTGCTCTGTCATATTCTCCACACTGACTGCAACCACCGGAATATCATATTTCTCAGCTAATTCCTGTCTTAAAAATTCTGTTTCCGGGCTAGTCGGACGAACGGAGTTTACTACCATAATGAATGGTTTTCCAACATCCTTTAATTCCTCGATTACCTTTTCTTCAGCTTCTTCATAGTCTGAGCGAGCAATTTCTCCAATCGATCCATCGGTCGTTACGACAATTCCAATAGTAGAATGTTCTTGAATAACTTTCCGTGTTCCAATTTCTGCAGCATCGTGAAACGGAATTGGTTCTTCATACCAAGGAGTATGAATCATTCTTGGTCCATTTTCGTCCTCGAATCCTTTTGCCCCTTCCACCGCATAGCCGACACAATCGACAAGTCGGACGTTCACATCCAATCCTTGCTCTACATTGACCGTGACAGCCTGATTAGGAATGAACTTAGGTTCAGTTGTCATGATTGTTTTCCCAGCCGCACTTTGCGGCAGTTCATCCATTGCTCTTGATCTATCGCTTTCATCGGCAATATTTGGCAAGACGACGAGTTCCATAAACCTTTTAATAAATGTTGATTTTCCCGTACGGACAGCCCCGACTATTCCAAGATATATATCTCCGTTTGTCCGTTTAGAAATATCTTTAAAAATATCGATTTTCTCCAAAGAAATCCCTCCCGATCCTAAAAACTATTAGAAATACAGCGGAATATTACGTGACATTACAAGTCTATGATGTTGTCCTAATGAAATATGCATGATTAATCAATACTAGAATACATTTATATATTCTCCACGGCTCCTCCCCTCTGAGATATCAAACTATAGTTAAAATATACAGACGAACGCTTAACTTGATTTATATTCAGATATTTCTACTGGAGGTTGCAGTATCAACCTATTCTGCATGGATTGTATCCCACCCTCTAGAAACACACTACGCTTCCCAAAAGGGGGCTCACAGGCCGCCTGTGGAAAGGGAGAGGTATAAGGACTGCGGACCTCCAGTAGGATTCGCAGTATCCTTCTACAATAGAAAATATAATATAAATCAACAGTAAAAAACCCTCGGAACAGTATATGTTCCGAGGGTGTTGGTTTATGCATATTTTTAGAACTGCTATTCCTCTATCATTAAAACCGGTTCTCCGTCTGTCACCGTGTAAGGCAGCGAATATGCCGGTGCAAAGGGCGTATTGTCGGTTAAAAGGAAACGGATGTCATCTCCTTCTTCATAATCATGGTCAAATTCATTTAAAGCTTGCTGCAAGTCAATCCGGTAGTCCACATAAAGGTTTCCATCCACATCCATTATAATCGGCAAGTGCTCCTGACTATATGGGCTTACAACCGTGGGTGGACCATCGAGTTTTAATTTCTCATGGTCAACCAGATAAATACCATTTTCTATCTTTTCACCAAAAGCCGGGTATGTATGCTCCTGGCGGAAAGCATCCATTCGAATATTGACACTGCGAATAGCTTCTGTGATTCTTAAATCAATTACTTTAACAGTTGGCTCAACTTCCGGGTCGATTAAGATATATTGGTAATAGCCACCGTTTTCAAAAGCATTGCCCGGGATCTCCGCAATCGCACTATAATCCTTCAACAAATTAAAATCTATTAAATACTTTTCAAAAATTGGTGTATCGCTCGGTTTTGTACGGATTGGTACAAGACCGCCTGTCTCTTCTTGATAGGTATGCACCGCGGACTGAACGGTATCCAGCTGCGTGGCATGTGGTACTTGATTCTCCACTCGTTCACTGTCAGGGTACATGCAGCCTGCAAGCAGAATGAAGGAGAAGATAAGTAAACCTATTTTTATGTATGAAGCTTTCACTCTTTAACCTCCTGATCCATTATCTTGTAGGTCCTGTAAACACGACAAAAAGAATAATTAGCGCACCAGATACTAAGCTGAAATAAGCAAGCAGGGAAACGACTCCCGCTATCCAGCCCTTTAATTTTCTTCTGCTTAACCATATCAGACCCATTGCTAAAAATAATAAAATCATTCCAGCAAACGATACGTACATTTTAAACATGGATATATTCATTTCATTTCACCCCTGATTTATAGAATCTGCTTAAGACCACCGTATATTATACCATAAGCAATTCATATAATTATATCAAGATGTATTAGCTTACAAAAAAACCGGAACAGAGGGGGCCGCTCCGTTCCGGGTGACTAGATAATACCCTTGCAGGCTCTATCCATGAATGCTTGTGCGATTTATTGTATGCGAGAATGCAATGTTCTGTATCCTCATCTGCCTAATGTCCTTTTATTTATCGAATAAGTTATTCATGGTTTGTGAGTTCATTGGAACTTTATTTTTAACAATCGCTTCTACGATCTTATCCTCTTTCTCCTTCGAGACAGGTTTGTTCGCTAATCTTGATAAACGTTGGATAAGTTCGCGCACTGTTTTTTCGTCGGAAAAATCAGCATGTTTTACAGAATCTGCTACCTTATAAATCTCATCGGGGGATATGTTCGATTTTTGATTAATTTTATCGAACATGCCTTTCTGAAAATTATTCACTGCATTTCCTCCTTGATTCTTTATTTTTAGAAAACTTGGTCGTCACCAGGCTTTTCGGTGACGACCTTAGTTGTACTTATGCAGTAAGAAAGGATTTATACTTTCTTACTGCCAAAATAGTATATGCAAGGATGGAAAATGCGTGTGAATCAGGAATACAGTTCCTTAAGCAGCTGGTCAAGACCAGCCATTTCTTCGCGTTTATCCCGCGTCATCAATTGGGTGACGGCATCTTTAGGTTTTTTATTTTCAAAGAGGATGTGGTAAATTCCAGAAGTAATCGGCATTTCGACATCTTGCTCTTCAGCAATCTGGTGTGCTGCTTTCACCGTACGCACCCCTTCAACAACCATCCCCATTTCACTTAGGACATCATCCAGTTTATGCCCTTTCCCCAATAGGTTTCCCGCACGCCAGTTCCTGCTATGAACACTCGTACATGTCACAATCAAATCACCAACACCAGATAACCCTAAGAAACTAATAGGATTAGCGCCAAGCGACGTTCCTAAGCGTGTGATTTCAGCAAGTCCTCTTGTGATGAGGGCTGCCTTTGCATTATCACCATACCCTAATCCATCTGAAATGCCTGCTCCGAGTGCGATAATGTTTTTTAATGCCCCGCCTAGCTCAATCCCTAATACATCTTGACTTGTATACACTCTAAATGTATCGCTATTGAAAAGATTTTGAGCATGTTTGCTTTTCAGTGGGTTCTTCGCGGCAACTGTTACCGTGGTCGGATGTCGTAAAGCCACCTCTTCCGCATGACTTGGACCGGATAAAACGACAATATCATCAGAAGGATAGGCTGGAAATTCTTCCGCAATCATTTCTGACACTCGCTTTAACGTAACAGGTTCAATCCCCTTTGTTGCATGAATAATGGTTGCTTCTTCTGGTAAAATCCCTCGTAACGAACGGGTCACTTCACGGATTGCCTTTGCCGGTACAACAATTACGACAGCCTCAGTATCTTCTACTGCCTCACTTAAGTCAGAAAAGGCTTGTATCTTGTCCGGTAATTCGACATTTAAATACTTTTCATTTCGTTTCATTTGATTAATCGCCCGAGCTTGCTCCGCCCGGTGACTCCAAAGCCTTACAGCATGTCCATTATCAGCTAAAACAATACTTAAAGCCGTCCCCCAGCTTCCTGCGCCCAACACAGCAACTTTTTTCATATAACTACCTCCCCATACTACTGACGCCTTCTCACAAAGATGTTAATCGGGGTGCCAGTATAGTCAATCGCTTCTCTAATCTTATTCTCTAAAAATCGCTTATATGAAAAGTGCATTAACTCTGGATCATTAACAAAAACGACGAAAGAAGGAGGCTTCACAGAAACCTGTGTCGCATAGAGAACCTTCAAACGCTTCCCTTTAAATGTCGGGGTTGGATTCACTGCGATTGCATCCATAATCACATCGTTCAACAAATTGGTCGGAATCCGTTTTACATGATTCTCACTTACCATTTTCACAACTGGCAGTAAGGTGTGCAGGCGTTTTTTCGTTTCTGCAGATAAAAACACAATCGGTGCATAATCCAAAAATTGAAATTGCATTCGTATATCCTTTTCGAATTTCTGCATTGCCTTTTGGTCCGAATCGACTGTATCCCATTTATTAACTACGATTACAACTGCTCGCCCTTCTTCATGGGCATATCCAGCTACTCGCTTGTCTTGTTCCATGATGCCAGTTTCAGCATCAATCAAGACAAGGGCAACGTCAGCCCTTTCAATCGCCTTCAATGTCCGCAATACACTGTATTTCTCCGTCGTCTCATACACTTTTCCACGTTTTCGCATACCTGCCGTGTCGATGATCACATAGTCTTGTCCATCCCGAGTGAATGGAGTATCAACCGCATCCCGAGTCGTCCCTTCGATATTACTTACGATAACACGCTCTTCATTAAGGAGTGCATTTACTAAAGAAGACTTCCCGACATTCGGACGTCCGATTACACTGAAATAAATCGTTTCATCATCTTCTTCCTGCTCTTCTTCCTCAGGAAAGTGGTGAATGACTTCATCCAGTAAGTCACCAAGACCGAGACCATGTGCGCCTGAAATCGGAAACGGCTCTCCGAATCCAAGTGAATAGTATTCATAAATGGTTTCACGCATTTCCGGATTGTCTATTTTATTCACACCTAAAACAACCGGTTTATTTGATTTGAATAGAAGTTTCGCAACCTCTTCATCCGCTCCGGTAATTCCTTCTTTACCATTGATTAGAAAAATAATAACGTCAGCTTCATCGATTGCGATTTCGGCCTGTTGCCGCATTTGAACGAGCAATGGTTCATCACCCGCTTCAATTCCTCCAGTATCAATAAGGTTAAATTCTCTATTCAGCCATTCCGCTTTCGAATAGATCCTGTCTCTCGTAACTCCCGGAATATCTTCTACAATTGAAATTCTTTCACCGACTAAACGGTTAAATATCGTTGATTTGCCTACGTTAGGTCTTCCAACTATTGCAACAACTGATTTTCTCATGAAAGGAACTTCCCTTCTACACCATACTTTATTACTTCATTCATTCTAGCAAAATCAACCGATTTAAACAATTTTAAACCGAAATCAATGTTTTACAATGATGTACAATTCCTCGCTTAAGGAATGCGCAATTCCGTCTGTTATCGCTTCCAGATTTGCAGCAATCATTTCCAGTTCTTGCTTGGATTCACAAATAAAAATTGGTGCGCCTCCATCAATTTTTGATTGATCTGTTGTAATGACGGCAAGGATGGCTTTCTCGATATTCATCATTCATCCCTCGTTTCATGATAGGATTTTGATTCGGTAGGCATGCGGATTGCGCTTTCGAGCACTGGAACGGCACCGATAATTTTAATGGCAAGGTCAATATCACGGTTTTGCGGAAGAATAAACATACCGATTCTGCCGTCGTCCAAATCCCGTTTAATAAGCGGTGTTAAAGCTGGTGTTCCCGAGTCACGAAAAATCCCAAGTGAAACAGAAACGTCGTGAAGCATTGCCTGTCGTTGCCCTAAATTAGCTAAGGTCTGCACGACATTCCGGTTTTTCGGATGGATGATGAATCCAGCGCCATATTTTAATATTTCTTCTTGTCTTTCCTTAATTCCAATATTCATGATATAAATATTATCAACATATAAACCGGCACCATCAAACTTCAGAGGGGTATATTCGATATCAGCAATATCTTTGATTGTACTTCCGCTCATTAAGCGTAACGACAAAAGTATAGAGCCAATACCACCAGCAAGTGCAATCGAAAGATCAAAATATATAAAAAGAATCGTGGAAATGAAAGCGGAGAAAATACAAAGGTAATTTCTGCTTTCAAATGAAATTGCGATGCCCTCAATATACGCTCTCCCGCGAGGAACTAATTCCAATGGATCGATTTCAGCCAATGTATTTCGTTCCATATTACGTACATCCCTAAATTGGGTCGCGGCAACCGTTAATAACGTCACTGCCGTATATTCCTTTTCAATTAAAGCAGGTACTGCAATTGCCCCGAGAGAAGCCGCGATAAATCCGAGGGAAGCGTGAATGATTTTCCCATGAAGATAGGTTGGATACTGCCTATAATCAGTTTTCAACATTAAAATTCTTGCTAAAGTACCAACAATAACACCAAAAAGTATCGCATATGTATATTCGTTCATGTCCTCACTCCTTGGCTTCAGTTTGCCAAAAAAGCAAGCCCTGTATACACCAAGAAAAAAGGCCTTCCTTTTGTTAGGGAGGCCTTCAATAATCAATTACTTATATTTATCGAGCTGATCACCAATGACATCACCGAGTTGGAATCCGGAATGATCGTCATCCTTCTCATAATTTCTTACTTCTGCTTGCTCTTTTTCTTGTTCCAATTCTTTAATACTTAAAGAAATACGCTCATCTTCTTCATTCACATCAAGCACTTTGACATTTACTTGCTGATCTACTTCAAGTACTTCGTCTGGTGTGCCGATGTGACGGTTCGCGATCTGGGAAATGTGTACAAGACCTTCCACCCCAGGTAATAATTCAATGAAAGCACCAAAGCTGACTAAGCGTTTAACTGTTCCTTCTAAAACATCACCTTGGGAAACGCGCTCTCCGATATTCGTCCAAGGTCCTGGTAGAGTTGCTTTGTGCGATAGCGAGATTCTTTCGTTGTCTCTATCAACTGAAAGCACTTCCACTTCGATTTTGTCTCCTTCTGAAACGACATCAGAAGCTTTTTCTACATGGTAGTGGGCAAGTTGAGAGATATGCACGAGACCATCAATCCCGCCAAGGTCAACGAATGCACCAAAGCCTGTTAAGCGCTGTACAGTTCCTTCAATCACTTGGCCTTCTTCCAAGGAATCAAGGAGTTCTTTCTTTTTCTCTTCTTCTTCTTTTTCAACTACAGCACGGTGAGAGAGAATAACACGATTTTGGCTGCGGTCGAGTTCTTCCACAATAACTTCCAGCGTTTTTCCTTCGTAATCGCTGAAATCTTCCACATAATATGTTTCTACTAATGATGCAGGGATGAATCCGCGTACGCCTACGTCAACAACAAGTCCACCTTTAACAACTTCTTTTACAACGGTTTCAAAAACTTCCTTGTTGTCATGTTTTGCTTCAAGTTCCTCCCATGCTTTTTCAGCATCTACAGCCCGCTTGGACAAAACTACTTCTTCATCTGTCAATTTCTTTACCTGCAGGGTGACAGAATCCCCTTCACTCACAACATCGCTTGGAAGCTCGACATGTAAGCTGGAAAGTTCGCTAATCGGAACAATTCCCTCTGTTTTATAACCGATATCAACGAGAACTTGTTTTTCTTCTACTTTTACAACAGTTCCCGTTACCGTATCTCCTACTTTCAATTCTGGTAATTCATTAAATTCATTCGTCATAACCTTAGCCCTCCTATTAACATCATTGCGATATAAAATTATTCTTTCTATAACTTCTAATAATTACATTTTTTTGTCAAGTAAAGTATTCTAATTTTGTTTATCTTTATACTTTTCCACTTCTTGTAAAATAGAGCGGACGACCTCATCGATAGAAAGGGATGTTGTATCGACTTCAATCGCATCGTCCGCTCTAACTAGAGGTGCTGTTTCGCGATTAGAGTCTATTTCATCTCTTTTCTCAATTTCGGCCTTTAATTGTTCTAAATCGGATGGTATGCCTTTAGCGATATTTTCATCATGACGTCTTTTCGCTCTTTCATCAACAGATGCCACGAGAAAAATTTTCACTTGTGCATTCGGGAGGACGTGAGTACCGATATCCCGACCATCCATTACAACACCACGGTCCTTCGCTAACTCCCGCTGTCGCTCCAACATTTCTTGCCTAACAGTGGAAAGCTTGGCGACATAAGATACGTTTGCAGAGACAGGCTGGTAACGAATTTCCTCCGTTACATCTTTCCCATCCAAAATGACACGTTGCCCCGTTGAATCATTGGTAAGTTCGATATTGGTATTCATTAATAGGTCTAATACCGCGTCATCATCAGATGGATCAACCTTATCATTAAGTGCTTTTAAAGTAAGTGCACGATACATTGCTCCCGTATCTACATAAATATAATTTAATTTATCAGCTACAATTTTTGCGACCGTGCTCTTACCAGCAGCTGCCGGTCCATCAATTGCAATGGCTGTGTGTTGTTCTTGCATCTACAAACTTCCGTCCTCTCATAAACTTGTAAATGATTGCTTCACAAGTTCAGCAAGTGATTAATTATTTTTATCTACTGTTTATCATAGCATAATTCAAATTGGAAGGTCTACAATCTGTTCTCAAGATAATTCTTTTTTTCTCATTTCCCGTTGTTTTTCGAAACAATAGCTGATAATTAATTGTTGTTCTTTTGGTTTTAATGCAACAAATTTTAATGATGCTGTATGGATTCCATTTCTCATTTGCAAGAAAACTACTTGTGCTGCCGTCTCTATATAGTGAATTTTCCCTGAGCGGAAACCGAGCACAACCCATAGATTAATCATTTCATTCATTTTAAGCAAACCTTCTCTTGGTACAATTAAAGATAATCCCCCGCCGCTTACATCGGAAGTAACTGTTGTGAAAGCTTCTCCGTCTTCATTTTGGCGATGCACAGCTACATCAGCTGTTGCATCTACACGTACAAATTGTCTCCGTTGAATTCGCTCCATATCTTCCGGTTTTGGCTTTGAGAGAGCTAGAGCGGGAACAATAACCTTCACCCTTGCAGCAACGGTCGCCTGAAATTGATAAACCGCTTCGTCATCGCCTACAAAATCCGCTTTAAAAGAGGCGCCTATTTGGAAAAATTTCGTCTTTCCTGTTTGTTTATGTACGGGATAATCGATAATAAGATAATCTTCATTAATGTCAATGACTTTACAATAATATTCTTCCGGCTCCACTCCGGGTATTTTAAATAGTAATGTCAGCTTTGTTCCGATTTTTATTGTCGGTTCTTTCATATTTTCACCACGATTCTGAATACCTTTATTACGAAATGATTGAATATATATTTATTATTACAGATTTAAGTGAAAAGGGGAAGGCTTTTTGCCTATCCCCCTTTACGTGAGCTAAAAAATTATAAGATAAAGATGTATCGAACAACTACAGTTACCAGCACAAGCCACGTCCGCTCTGCGCCCAGCAACTAGCAGATCTTTTGGTGGGGCGAGCAGTGCGCAGTCCCAAACTCCACACTCCTCCAATTGATAAAGAAGACTTGCCGATTGGCTTCAGCCAGAGGCTTAGTCGCAGTTATATCCTTGTGGTGAAAGTCAACATCGGCTCTCTGCGTTCGCTTGAGTTTCCTTTATCTCAAAGAGAAGAATGGAAGTTCGATTAAGTTCACCCCGTTCTAGGGCCTAGGGCATCATCGAACTACCTCCCATCCTGGGAGGCACAGTTTGTACCTTGCTACGAAGCACAGGATATGCTAGTACAGGCGTTGCGACAGGACGTCACGCACTTAGCCTGTAAGGATGCTTTCGCCTTTGATCAGGAGTATTTCAATTCTTTTCCTCCAAGTTTTTCCACCATTTCTTCTCTGCCGTCCATTGCATTAATGAAAATGCGGTACGTATCATTGTTGAATGTGCCTAAGAATTCATAGGTAAGCACTTCTTCATCCACATCATTTGTAATAATCGATAGGCTGCTTTCTTCAATTTGCACATTGTCATTAACAAATTCAAGCGCCTCTTCTTCCGTGAGTTCCGGCTCGTCAATTTCCCGTTCATGGTGATTACTGTAATATTCGGTTGCTGTAACTCCTAAAACGTCACCATTGTCTAAAGCTACTTTTACCTCTACGGAATCAGAGTAAATGCGAATACCATCTTGGTTGTAATAAAACGAATACATTCCTACATTATTCAGTTCCATGCTTTGATAGAGGTTCATATCGTCAAAGTCAAATTGCTCCAAGTATTTTTCTGCGCGTTCCAGTCCTTCATGTAAACTAAGTTTCTTATCTTTTAAAGGACGTTCAATTAATAATGTTAGTGGATAACCGCCTTTTTGAGAGAGATCCATGTAAGCTCGTTTGTCATCATTTTGATACGAAACACTGTAAATTGGAATATCTGCGCCATCCCCTGAAGGAGTAATTTCAATATTTTCTTTCGAATTGATATCGAAAATCTTTCTACTCTTATCTAATGCTTCTTTTTCACTCAACGTTTCTCCGGGAAGATTTTCAAAATGATCTTCTGGCTTTGTACTGACTCCAATTAGACCGGATTGGCTGTTTGCCTCAGCAAATCCCTCCACTTGTTCTTCTACAGTTTTAAAGCCATCAATAATCGTATTATCAGTTTGGTCATTGTTAACTAATGCAAGCTGAACATCCATCCACCGTAAATTATTTTCAAGTGCTAGATGCTGTACATGCCGCAATTCATCTTTAATATCATTCGCTTGCACATAAAGCTCCTCCAGAACATTCGTTTCCTCATCCGTCAACGGGTCGTCATCCAAGTTCCTGATTGCTGTCCGGTACGTAAAATCACCGATGTTAGAGAGAAATTCCTCCGTTTTATTAAACGGTAAGAGTCCAAGCGGCAATTGGGATACATTGGAATGGGCCTCTGAAGTAATCCGCCAAATATCAACGAACTTAGGGGATAATCGTTCATGGGAATTCATCGCGAGCACTGTTCCAATCTCGTCATGCAATAAATCCATGTGATAACTAAGTTCGTGGAATGATTTTTGATAACCATTCTCCGCTTGTATTAAAATCGCATTTTTTTCTTGGTGCTCCTGGTAACCCCAAATGGCAGCACCAACTAAACCGAGTGACAGAACGCCAATGGTAATCCAACGAATCATATTATTCACGCCTTCCTATTTTGCAAAGATATGTTTACCGATTTTCTTAATTTGTGGCCTCGTCCATATCCAAGGTGAAGTTGCGGTATCTGGGTTGAAATAATAGATGGCATTGGAAGAAGGATCCCACCCATTGATCGCATCAAGCACAGCCTCTCTCGCTCTTTCATTCGGTGTAAGCCAGATTTGACCATCTGCTACGGCTGTAAAGGCACGGGGTTCGAATATGACACCTGATACTGTATTAGGAAAGCTTGGACTCGCTACCCGATTCAAAATAACGGCCGCTACAGCAACCTGTCCTTCGTATGGTTCTCCCCTGGCCTCTCCGTATACCGCATTTGCCATCAGTTGAATATCATTCTGTGAAAAACCTTGCGGGACATTGACTGCAGTTGTATTATCTGCTGGTGCGCTTTGCTCCGCCTGTTGCGCCTCGCCACCTTGCTGCTGTTCTCCTTCCATACCTCCATAGTGACTGAAACGATTGCCTCTTGTTATTTGTTCTTTCACATAAGCTTCATCAAATTCACTTGCTTGAACCAATTTGTTTTTTGTTTCTTCGCCTGCGAGTCCATCAATATTCATACCGAATTCATATTGAAAATTGCGCAGAGCCCAGTATGTCCCCCACCCGAATACTCCATCAATATTTCCATTGTAAAACCCTAAATATTGTAATCTCGCCTGCAATTCAATTACGTCATCCCCAATTGCACCATGTTGAATGACTTGGGGACTGAATGCTTTTACCTCTTCTTTTCCGTCAAAAAATAAAGGAAATAGAAATAACCCGACAACCATCAAGAAACTAATCTGTCTTAATCGCAAATCTTACCCTCCTCATGAAGCAGTGACTTGGGGATAGTTTTTGTTGCTAATCTATTTTTATACACAAATATGTAAAAAAAGCATATACAGCTGAGACACTGTACACGCTTCTATAGTGATTTCATATTATTTATTTAATTCAAATCCGGTTGATTAGCAATTTTCATGCGGTGAAGTCCAAAAATCCATAGGACGATCATAAAAGGGATCAGGTAGTAGATCCAGTTGCTTGAAACCGACTGTAAGATATAATTATAGATACCGTGAAGTAAAAAAGGAATGAAGAAAGCGAGCCCGAGATTAAATCTCGTTCTACTCACACGTGTCTTCGCCTTTCCGAAATAATACCCCATGATAACTCCAAATAATGCGTGAGAGGATACAGGAAAGATTGCTCTTGAAAAAGCGTATTCAATGCCGTTTGTCAGTAAATATAATATATTTTCAACCGAGGCGAAACCCAAACTGATTGCTACAGCATATACAATTCCATCATAATGGTCATCAAATTCCTCATGATGATACATGGAGAACATAAAGATAAACCATTTCAAAAACTCTTCCAGTATTGCAACTTGGAAAAAGGATGTTAAAAAATTATTTAACACGAACCCTTCCTTAACAAATGCATGCTGCACAAACATAACCGGAAATACAAGCAGACAGCCTAATAAAAAGGATCGGACAATTAAAGGGATTGGTTCTGTATATTCATCCTTTAAATAAAAAAAGGACATTAATGCTACAACAGGGGCAAGCCCGACAGTGAAAATAGCAATCATGATCACTAACCTCTTTCCAAATACAGTACTTTTATCGTATCATTAACTTGTCCCATTGGAAATAGTGAAAATAGGAAGCGGGTGATTTTGTTGAAGAAAATATTGATTATCCATACAGGTGGAACCATTTCCATGTTAGAAAATAAAGAAACTGGTGCAGTGAATGTTACGGATGAACATCCATTGACCAGATTACAGGATGAATATCGTAAATTTGCGAATGTGGATGAATATGTTGTTTTTGACCTGCCTTCCCCGCATATTACGCCGAAGCATATGTTAACACTGGCAGATTGCATCAGTCAATCCTTGTCAAAGTATGATGGAATTGTCGTTACACATGGTACAGACACACTGGAAGAAACGGCATATTTTCTCGATCTTGTGATCGACTCTGAAAAACCGATCATCATTACAGGTGCCATGCGTTCCAGCAATGAAATCGGCTCAGATGCACTTTATAATCTAATCAGTTCCATCCGGGTGGCATCTGCGGATCAGGCTAAGAATAAAGGTGTATTAGTTGTCATGAATGATGAAATTCATACAGCTGCCAACGTAACAAAGACTTCAACAAGCAATGTTGCGACCTTCCAAAGCACGCAATACGGACCGATCGGAATCGTTACAAAAGAAATGATCATTTTCCACCGGATCATTTTAAAACAAGAATATTATCCTGTGAAAGACGTTCATTCTAATGTTTTTCTATTGAAGGCGTTTGCGGGAATGGATGAGAATTTAATTCACGCGCTACATATGGCAAAACCGGATGGACTTGTTATTGAAGCTTTCGGTCAAGGCAACCTACCGGGATCGATAGTGGATGGACTTATAAAAATTATAAATGATAATATTCCAGTCATTCTCGTCTCCCGCTGTTATCAAGGAACCGTGCAGCCAACGTATGCTTATCAGGGTGGCGGCAGACAATTAAAAGAATTAGGTGTCATCTTCGCCAATGGTTTGACAGGTCCGAAAGCAAGAATCAAATTACTCCTTGCCCTAGAAAAAACGAAGAATATAGAAAGCTTAAGTAAATTATTTTCTGAACAATAAAGGAGCTAGCCGTTGCTAGCTCCTTTATTGTCTATAAATTATGCTTTCACCGTCTGCTTCGACATGATGGAGCGTGCAATTGCTTCTCCGTGAAAACGGCCATTTTCAATGAAGATGGCATTGTTATTAAACCCTGCTGCCACAACACCTGCTATATAAATTCCTTCTATATTCGTTTCATATGTTTCATCATCATATGCTGGAATTCCATTCACCGGGTCTGTTTCGACACCTGCATCATGTAAAAATTTGATATCAGGTTGATAGCCGATCATAGCGAATACAAATTCATTATCGATTCGCTTTTCGATACCATCCACTTCATAATACACCGCGTTTTCCGTGATTTCTTTTACGTTCGCATTAAATACCATCGAAACTTCATCTTTTTTCGCTAAAGAATCGAACCCGGGAAGAATCCATGGCTTGACGCTTGAGGAATATTCCTTGCCTCGGTAAAGGACCGTTACGTTAGCTCCTGCCTTATGGAGCTCAATCGCTGCATCTACTGCAGAGTTTTTTCCGCCTATTACTAGAACATCTTTATTATAATAAGGATGTGCCTCTTTAAAATAATGGCTTACCTTAGGCAAATCATCACCTGGAACGTTCAAGCGATTCGGCTGATCGTAATAACCGGTCGCGATGACGACATAGTTTGCTTTATATTGCTTTTTCTCCTGATGATTTGTTTCGGTATGAAGGAAAAATCCTGTTTCTGTTTTTTCAATCTGGACAACTTTTTCAAAGGATTGAACGCGTAATGCTTTTCTTTTTGCCACTTCCCGGTAGTATACAAGTGCTTCATTTCTGACCGGACGTTGTTTCTCGGTAATGAAAGCAACATCACCAATTTCCAGATTGTCACTGGAACTGAAAAATGTTTGGTGTGTCGGAAATTCATACAAGCTATTCACGACGTTTCCTTTTTCAATCAACAGCGGGTTGATGCCTCTTTCTTGTAAAGCAATTGCTGTAGCCATTCCACATGGTCCAGCTCCAACAATGATAACTTCTTCCTGTTGCATTTACTGCCACATCCTTTTCACATGCTCTAATAACCATTCTACTATAAATAAAACCATACTTCTACTGGAAGTCCGCAGTCCCGATACCTCTCGCTTTCCGCGGATGGCTGATGAGCCTCCTCGGCCTCCCGCAGGAGGCTCGAGGTATCGGGACTGCTCCCAGGAAATATTTTAGTTAGAATTTCTGTTCATGTTTTTTATTGGAATAATAATCTTTATAAAAGTAGGTAGCTATATCTTACCAAAAGAAATATAAACAGACTCCTGCGGGAATGCGTAGTATATTTCTGGAGATAGGATATCAGCTGATAAATGGGCTCATTTTTTGTATTTTGCACCATAAAAAAAACCCCTATCCTAAAATGATAAGAGTTTTTTGAATGGGTTAGCTTCAGTTTTTATACCCAGCCGCGGAATCTTGCTGCTTCGGCCATTTTTCGGACCCCTATCATATAAGCAGCGAGTCGCATGTCAACTTTTCTTGTTTCGGAAAGATTATATATATTATTAAAGGAATTAATCATAATCTCATGCAGCTTTTGATCAATTTCTTCTTCCGACCAATAGTAACCTTGATTATTCTGTACCCATTCGAAGTAAGACACCGTTACGCCACCTGCAGAAGCGAGCACGTCTGGTACTAAGAGAATATCACGGTCGGTTAAAATTTTAGTCGCTTCGGCAGTTGTTGGCCCATTGGCAGCTTCTACGATAATACTTGCTTTAATATTATGGGCATTATCCCGTGTGATTTGATTCTCTACTGCAGCAGGAATGATAATGTCGCAGTCCAGTTCAAACAGTTCCTTATTCGTTATCGTATTGTCAAACAGATTCGTGACCGTACCAAAACTGTCCCTTCTATCAAGCAGATAATCGATATCGAGACCGTCTGGATCATGTAAGGCGCCCTGAGCATCCGCAATGCCGACAATCTTCGCTCCTTGATCATAGAGGAATTTTGATAAATAACTACCTGCATTACCAAAGCCTTGAATAACAATCCGCGCACCTTTAACATCAATGCCACGTTTCTTCGCGGCTTCATTCAATACAATTGTAACCCCTTTTGCTGTAGCAGATTCTCTACCATGTGAACCACCAAGAACAATCGGTTTTCCAGTAATGAAACCTGGGTTATTAAATTCGTCAATCTTACTATATTCATCCATCATCCATGCCATAATCTGTGAGTTCGTAAATACGTCCGGTGCCGGAATGTCTTTTGTTGGACCTACGATTTGACTGACAGCACGAACATAACCACGACTAAGCGTTTCCAATTCACGGAAAGACATATGGCGCGGATCACAAATTATTCCACCTTTTGCCCCGCCATATGGTAAGTCGACGATTCCAGCTTTCAAGCTCATCCAAATGGATAAAGCTTTTACTTCTTTCTCCGTTACCTCTGGATGGAACCGAATACCGCCTTTAGTCGGACCAACCGCATCATTATGCTGCGCCCGGTATCCGGTGAATACTTTTACCTTGCCATCGTCCATGCGTACCGGAATACGAACAGTCATCATACGAAGCGGGTCTTTTAATAATTCATATACTTCATTGGAGTATCCCAGCTTTTCCAAAGCGGTCATGATTACTGTTCTTGTTGAACTTAAAACATCTAGATTTTCATGATTTTCTTCGGTAGAGTCAACTGCTTTATCGGCTACCATGAATTTACCCCCTAGAATACATATATTAATAAACCTTCTACTAAGAAGCTAGTATACACTGTCACTGTAAATATGCAATAAAAATACGATGAAATGCAATACTTTTTGTTAGAAGAAATTAGTTGTAAAAATGGTTCATAATTTGTTTTATCGCCTGCTCTTCATAAATAGCTTTCCCGTATTCCTTCAAACGATAGGAAGTAAGAATGCTTGAATGGGAGTACTCCGACATGATTGCAATTAAGCTTTCTTTCTCAATATCGGGCAATTCCTCTTCATCAAACAACATATAATAATGGTCATTCAAATGATATACTTGCCCATCCTCTATCCCAAGCGGTGATAAATAAGATGCAACGTCAATCAAATCTTCAAAGTCATCGAATAAAAAGATCAACTCATGGCTTTCATCAAGCGTTACCTTCATTTCAATAAAATCTTCGTCCTCAGTTTCCATGTCGTTCATTTGCGTCACGACTACATGCATACCTTGGGCTTGCATCATGAATACTTGAACAAGCAGCATTCCATCAAGTTCTATATCTAATTCATCACTTGCATCATACATCATTTCACTAAATAAACTCCGGACACTAGCTGCATCGTGCCATATTTCATCACTCGTAAAACCACGCTCAATTAAATCATCAAAAGTTAAAAAAATCGTGAACTGATGACTGGATAGTTTTTCCACACGCATACAGTATCCCCCTTAAAAAAATAATACTAAACACTAAGACAACGGCCTATACACGCAGATGATACATTGAATGTATACTCATACTATATGCAATTAATTAAATTTTAGGTAGTAAGCTATTTCGTAAGATTTTCTCCTTCTTACAGTCTATGCAACAAAGTCGTGATTTCATCCTGCCAGACATAAATTGCTGTACCTAGTCCCGCGATAACAATAACGACTGTAAAAAGTAATCGCAAGAGAGGTTTACTTAACTTAATTTTTGTCCGTGTATTTTTCGTATGTACCTCTTTTCGTGGAGGTAAATTCAAAACATCAATTTCGTTTATATGATGATCAGCTAATAGTTCCTTGTCATTTGTATTTCCTTCTTCAATATCCTTGACAAGGGATCTCAACTCATTCGCTTGATCTTTCTCTTTATGCTCAAGTTCTGTACTCAACTCAGAAAGCACCTCACTTTTTGAAGCGAATAAATAATCCTAAAAGAAAGTCTACTATAAAATGAAGTGTAATTGTAACGAAAAGATTCTCCGTAATTACAAATAGATAACCTATTATAAGACTAACAACCAGTACGGATAGAAATAATACCGGTTTTCTTAAATAACGGAAGTGAACCACTGCAAACAATATGCTTGCTGGCACATATCCGAACGTACTCTGAATTACACCGCGGAATAAAAGTTCTTCAGAAACAGCTACGAGTAAAGCTACACTAAAAATAAACGAAATGGATCTGTAACTGAATATCCTTTCATTTATCCCGCCATCATCAAACGCAGATTCAGGAAGCATCCTCATTAATAGTAAATCCATTCCGACGATACACAAAGCCGGTAAAGCACCAAAATAAATTACTTCCTGTATATCCCAAATAAATAACGTTGCCCAATCACTAAAATGATCAAATAAAAAGAAGCTTAAGAGAAGAGCAATTCCGAGAAATATCACTTGCGAAAATACGAGATTTATTTTTAACTCTCGATCTGACAATTGTTTGATTAATTCACTTCGCTTCATGTTTTACTCCAAGCAATAGCTTTTGGAGCTTTAACCTCCAATCTGTTTCCTTTCGCTGACTAGGAAGTAAGGCTTGTGTTTCCCATTGTTCCAGGTCAATTCCACAGTTGCTGCAGCATTCGAAGATTGGAGCGCCATAACCTGATTGAAACTTCTTATACAGTTGCTCCCGTAAACAACCAGCTGACTCAGCCCAGCTAACCATCTCTTGTAATTCTTGCATTTTATAGAGACTCCGTGAATGAATCCAGTTTACGAGATAATCATATATATTACGCCATTGTTCTGCTTGATAGACAACTTTCTTTCCTCTAATCATACCATGTTTTTCAAAATGAAACCGTAAAAATCTCCATTTTATTTCACTCATTTGAAAGAGTTCGTATAACGTATTAATTGTTTCTTTTGTGAGTTCAATTCCTTGTTCACCCCATATTTGTAACTGCTGCATAATCACGCGGATTTCTCCAGACTCTGGTAATTCATTTTCAATAATACTCTTCGGGATTGCAGTATCGTAGCGGCCATAAAGCAATAGACAAATACTTGGTTTCCCATCTCTCCCCGCCCTTCCGACCTCTTGGATATATGCTTCCATTTGGGATGGTAGATGATAGTGGATGATCAAGCGGATATTATGCTTATTAATTCCCATACCAAATGCACTCGTACAGCAAATCACATCAATTTGATTATTCATGAATTGTTGTTGAATCTGAATTCTATCAATTGGCTCCATACCGCCATGATAGAAAGCTACATTAAGCTCCGGCAATTTCTCTGATAAAATATGCGCAAGATTTTCCGCTTGGATTCTGCTTGAGAAATAAATTAACGCAGGGCCATAATGTTTTTTAAGATAGAAAGTTAATAATTCGAGCTTCTCCTGATCTGAGGATACATCTTGGATGACAAATGCTAAATTATCTCGGTCCATCGGATAGATTCGTTTTGTGATTTCTGGTCTGTTCAAGCTTTTAATTATATCCGCTTGCACAGCAGGGGTTGCTGTTGCACTTAAAGCAAGTACAGGCGGATTGTTGAGGCGCTGAATCACAGTTCCAAGCTTTAAATAATCCGGCCGGAAATCATGTCCCCACTGGGAAATACAATGAGCTTCATCGATAACAAATAAACTGATTTTTAGTTGCGACAATCGCTTTATTACTTGATCTTGTTGTAATAATTCAGGTGAGATATAAAGTAATTGATAGTGATGTAATTGTTCCATTATCAACTGTCTTTCGGCATAGGTGACAAAGCTATTTAGAGCGACGGCCCTTTTATAATTTTTCGCTTTTAATTCTTTTACCTGGTCTATCATTAATGATATTAAAGGAGAAATGACTATTGTGAGACCTTCTAATAATAGGGCCGGCAATTGATAACATACAGATTTACCTGATCCTGTCGGCAAAATACCGAGCACGCTTTCTCCCTGCAGTACATCATGAATGATTTCCCGTTGACCCGGTCGAAACGTTTGATAGTGGAAATGCTTCTTGAGTTCTTCTTCTAATCGAAGGGTTTCATGCATTATTACTTATTCCCTCCTTGAATTTATGGTGAAAAACAAGCATGAGACGAATTTGGAAAAAACTTATCTCGGGATGGAGTTTCTCTTTAATCGTCTTCAGCTTAAAGGAATTCGACTCTTGGATTACCTGCAAGATCTGTTTCGCATCGTTTTCAGATACATAGTCTGAAAAAGGAAAGACAGGATCGTACAGCGCAATTTCAGCTAAATGATCATAAATTGTATTTACTTTTAAATTCCTTGTGCGTGATATTTCTTCAGGTGTAAGACCTTGCTTGAACAAATCATGCGTCCGTCCGGCTGAACCGACTATTTTTACTGTTTGTCCAATATCAGCAATTAGTGGGAATAAGGCACGATAGTCTGATTGGGCTGTTTCAATTTTGTACAGCAACATATGAATCATTCCGGTTAACAGTAAATGGATATCCGTTGCCTCTCTTTTATAATCGACTGCAAGCTGATCAAGGCTTTTCCCATAATGTTGATATCCCGAAAATCGGTCAACAAATAACCGAGCTTCTTCTTCTTGAAAGTCAGCTAATAACTGCTCAAGTTCAAGATATAATGCTTTCAAATAACCTTTTTCATTTTCCTTAATTTGTTTAAAAAAAGATCGCACAAATCGTTCCGTCTCCGGCTGATGAATGACCGGGATGAATGAAAAGTTCTTTTCTTTCGTATTGCTTAATGTTTGAACGAGTAATAATAATCTATTATAAAATATTTCAGCTTTATCATAATAGCGGATCCCTTGAAAGTAATGATAAGGGATACTTGCTTGATGACTCCTTTGCCACATCTCACCCTCAGGTAAACAGCGTACTGCTTGTCGTCCTTTTTCATCAACTGTCTCTTCCAAGTGACCAGCTCGAATTAATTCATTTATTTTCTGATCAAAGCTTTGTTTCTTTAATCCTTTATAAATTCCATAGAATGCTTGATTAGAATAAATATGTGCATCTTGCAAGGTTTGGATGTTCCTGCTGCCGGTTAGTAAATGATAAATGCTTGACGTGCTTCTCTCTTGTTTAATCTGTTTTGCGGCGGTTAAAATGATACCGTTAAAAATCAACTATTTCACATCCAATCTGGCCACCTATTTGAAATTATACGTGAACCGTTTTACAATAGAAAGTGTTTATTCGGGAGGCTTCGTAAATGTATGTTATCGTGAATCAGGATACTTGTATAGCTTGTGGAAATTGCGGGGCAAATGCACCGAAGTTGTTCGGCTATAATGAAGAAGGGCTGTCTTATGTAAAGATTGATGGCAATACCGGCACAAAAAAGATAAAAAGAAGATTTCGAGACGATCTTCTCGATGCCTATGATGCTTGTCCTTCCTTGTCCATTCATATTAGCAAGAAACCGTTTCAAACGGGAAATAATTGATTTTACTCCAATTATATTATAGTAAAATCACACATAACAGCCAAATGTTTCACTTGTTAGATGGGCGCGGTGAGGATCAAGCAAGATTCTCACCGCGCTCATTCTATTTCAGCAATGACATTTACAGCAACCGGCACAGGGATTGGATTGTCGAAATGATAGTTCCTCAATTGCTTGATTGGTAAGTGGATGAATTGGACATCTTCGTATCCATAACTTTTTGCAGTTAGCAATATTGCCTCAATCATTTGTTTCGTTACATCTTCTTCTTGAATGGTTTCTTCGGCAAACTCGACTATGACTGTTTCATCTGCATCTTCCACTGTGAATTCAATATTTTCATCCATGACTGAATTGATGGAAGCATCACGTTGCATCTCTTTTAACGCAAGCATCGCCTCTCTTACTGTTGTATCATGATCTTGTGGAACAATAATATAACTTTCCTCATAAAGTAAATAGCTCACCCGTTGCGTGCGATGGGAAGACAAATCAATTATTTGCTCCATTTCATTCAGTTCATTTATGATTCTTACCTTATCAATACCATATGGCAGAAACATTTCACTCAATAAGTGTGACAGTAAATCGCTGGACCCTGTCGCTTTAAGCAACCGATTCTGCCCAGTCAAGACAGCTTGTTTCGTATCAAAATCGATTGCAAACTCGATGTCCTTTAATAGAAAGTTTTCCGGATAAAGTTGGTAAATCTCTAATATTTCATCCAGCTTTGTGTAATACCTCTCCATATTTGCTTCTTCAGGTACAAGAAAGGTCAACGGGATAATATATTGCATGGTTTCATCATGAATGGCAAAATGGATGATTTCCTTGTCAGCTGGGACTTCAATAAGCACATCTTCCGTAATGAGAGATGCTTCCTGCTGTTCCCTTTCACCAAAACGCTCCGATTCTTCATGTTGCTGGGCAGAATCATGGAATGTTTCACTTTCCATATCAAGGCTTACCTCCTCCGTTGCATTTCTCCTTTCCATAGATGATTGTTCAGTTGCGTTATGAAAAAGGAAAGGTAAGCTTAAAAGGCAAAGTAAAATTGCGGCAACAGAAAAATAGGGAATGAATTTCTTTTTTTTATTGTGCGGATTTTCGCTGAACTGCAAGGCTATTTGTTCATATACCTCTTCTTTTGATCGCTCGTCGTTATGCTTGGGCAAGTTTTCCAGCAGGTCAATAATCTGCTTATCGTCGCGTTTCGTCATCGATTATCCCTCCTTTCGCCTTCTCTTCATCAAGTAAACTTTTCAACTTTTTGATTGCACGGTGTTGCAAAGTTTTCACATTACTCACCGTCAAATCTAGAATTTCTGCCGTCTCTTTTAGACTATGATGTTGTATGTAGCGAAGAATAACAACTTGCTTCTGATTTACGCTGCATTGATCAAGTAGCTGATACATTAACGCAACATCTTCCTGGTGGATGATCGCTTCATCTGGTGTGGTTTCTCTAGCAGGAATGAACTCAGTCATATCATCCAAATCAATGGTTTCGTTTGTAACTTTTCGCTTTCGTTTTTGTTTCCTGAAGTGATCAAACACAATATGCCTGGCGATGGAGAATGCCCATGTTTTTTCACTGCTGTCCCCACGAAACCGGTCATAGGATTTAATGACACGAATATATACTTCCTGGACGATATCTTCTGTTATTGTTTTATCTTTGACCATGTAAAAGACATAATTATAAATGTCTTGATGATATGTTTCGTAAAAACGATTAAACAGAGCCTTCATCAGCTTCCCCCATTCCTGCCATTAGACGTTATCCAGCCGAAAATGTTTCACTTTCATTCAGCGTAAATGTTTTGCGCGTTCTCTAGACTGGAGTTCTAATCGCATATATTCCAGTGTTATATCATGATAAAAATTATATCTTTGGAATAATAAACAATGATCTAAATTTGGTATTTCCTGGTAGCAGTCCAGACACCTCGAGACTCCTCCAGGAGAATAGGTCTGGCGAGACCCCTTAGTGCTCAGCGCGAGGAGGCTTGCCGACCGCTCAGCAGGTACGAGAGGTGTCTGGACTGCGGACCTCCAGTAGAAAGTTTCGGAGTTTGACACACTTACGCTGAATGAAAGCAATCCATATTTTATTTTGAAAACCATTTAATGAATTTCATAATACGTATTTAATGCTTCACCATCACCATATGTAGTTGAGTTGGTTCGTTCCCAACGACATATGGTGATGGGAAAGCCGACTTTGGTAATTATGAAATTCATTCCATTATAAAATAATTTGGATTCTTATTTTCAAGTCCGAAAATGGAGTGTTTTAGCAAAGTAGTCTGTACGTCGTCTCAATTATAGGATAATAAAAAGGTTGGAACAATACTTTGATGTATGTCCCAACCTTTTTCTATCTGTTTATTGCAAATCGAGTGTTATTCGGTCGCCGCCGTTTAGTGTGTAATCTTTAGCTGGTACATCGGATAATTCGTCGTTTACGAATAAGTGCCAACTTGTACCTTCTTCTTCGCTGGCTTGCACCCGCTCGATTGAAGTGATTACATCTTCTCCATCGGTTTCGATATAAAATGTTTCATCAAGTACTTCTAGCAAATTGGCGCTTTCTTCAATTTCTACTTGCTGTTCGTTAATAAATTGTTCGCCGTCATTAATTGAAATTGTTAGGCGAACAGCATTCTCTGGTACACTGTCTGTTTCGCCCGTTTCATTTGTACTTACGGTTGTATTCGTCTCTTCATTACTACTTCCACACGCAGCAAGGAATAGGAAAACAGTAAATAGGACGAAAATGTTTATCAACTTTTTATTCATGTGTAACTAACCTCACTTTGTTATCTATTTCTGTTTAGACTGAGGAATGGTAAATGTAAAGGTTGTTCCTTGTTGTAATTTGCTATTCACGCGGATCGTACCCTGATGGGCATCAATAATATTTTTCGCGATTGCAAGTCCAAGTCCTGTTCCTTTCTTTTCTTTATTCCTTGTCCTTGACTTATCGGCTTTATAGAAGCGTTCAAAGACAAATGGTAAGTCCTCTTTCGGAATACCGCTGCCATTATCTGCGACTTCCGCAATAAATTCCTTTTCATTTGCAATTACTTTAATTTGGACATAACCTTGTTCATCCGTATGGCGAATGGCATTATCAATCAGGTTCGTAAAGACTTGTTCGACTCTGTCTAAATCAAATGTTGCCTGATCTGTTGTCACGTCCATCGACAGGTTTACTTCGACTTGATTTTCCTCAGCAACACGCTGGAACTTCTTAATGATTCGATCAATATAAGATTCCACTTGCACGGTTTCCAAGTTTAACTGGATATGCCCAGCTTCCATTCGTGCTAGATCCAGTAATTCATTAACAAGTCTGCTCATCCGTAATGATTCATCATGAATGATCGCAGCGAGTTCATTTTTTTCCTGCTTAGATTCCGCTACATCATCAACAATCGCTTCACTGTATCCTTGCAACATCGCGATTGGTGTACGCAGCTCATGGGAAACATTTGCGATAAAATCTTTCCGCAGCTTATCCAGCCTCCGTTCTTCTGTCATATCTCGAATTACAGCGACCGCGCCACGGACATAGTCTTCATCATATAATGGCGTCATCAGCATCACATAATCTCTTCCTTGCAGATGTGTTTCACGGATAACTTCCATTTCGCCTTTAATCACTTTCTCCAAAGCCTCTTTTAATTCATCCGGTAACTTTTGTTGGTTTGCATCAGGGGCAATATTTCTTTCAAAGTACCAGTCCTCAATATACTTCTCAGCAGGGGGATTAATTACAATAATATCTTCATTACGATTAAGGGTGATAACCCCATCTGCCATTGATTTCACAATACTAGCAAGTTGCTCCTTCTCTTGACTAACAGCATTAATATGAAATTTAAGCTGTCTTCCCATCCGGTTGAATTCCCTTGCCAAATCTCCAAGCTCATCATGGGTTAAAACAGGCACTTTTGTATTAAATTCTCCTTGAGTCAAGTCGGCTGCTGCTTCTCGCATTTTAATCAATGGTGACGTTATACGGGTTGAAAGAAAAACTGCAAAAAATACGGTAAACACAATAGCGAATCCTGCAGCAATTAAGATAATCTTCTGTGTTTCTGCCTTTGTCTGATTGACGACATCAAGAGATTGGTATATATAGACAGCACCATCATCGAGGAGCGGCTGACCGACGATAATCGCAGCCGTTGTATCATCTGGCAATACGATCAGTTTTTGTACTTCCCGTTCCAGCGTGATTACTTCAGAGAGCTCTGATTCATCCTGAATCCAGTCCAAATCGATTGCACTAAGTTCACTATCGCTGCTCATCGACAACCAGTAGTCCCCTGTCGGGTAAACAATTGCAATCCTGCTTGCTGGATCTTTAATCAATTCAGCCGTTTCATGAATAAAACGGCGATTATCCTGCTGATCGATAATGGTTGCAACCCTAGCAGCTGTTTCCATCATATCTTCTTCTGCCTCATTTATATAGAAGTTCTCAAAGAACTGCATTAATAGCATAAACAGAATAAATAAGACAATAAAAACGAGAAGGATAATCGTTAGTGCCAGTTTAACAACAATATTATTACGCCATACCATTATTCGTCCTCAACGACCTCAAATTTATAACCGACACCCCAGACCGTAACAATCATCTTTGCAGCCTTATTGGACACAGAACTTAACTTCTCTCTCAGCCGCTTGACATGCGTATCTACTGTACGCAAATCACCAAAGAACTCATATTGCCATACTTCTTTCAGCAAGATTTCCCGGTTATACACCTTATCAGGTGACTTAGCGAGGAAACAAAGTAATTCATACTCTTTAGGCGTCAAGTTCACTTCTTCACCATCAGCAGTAACCCGGTGCGCATCATGATCAATCGTTAGATGTGGATAAACGAGCACATCCCTAGCTGAACCATCTGCATTTGTAAAGGTAGAAGAGGTAACCCTTCTTAAAATTGCTTTTACCCGTAAAACAACTTCGCGGGGACTGAATGGCTTCACAATATAATCATCAGCACCAACTTCAAAGCCTTGTACCCGGTTAGACTCCTCTCCCTTTGCCGTTAACATAATGACTGGAGTAGACTTGTGCTTTCGTAATTCTTCACACACTTCAATCCCGTCCATCTCTGGCATCATGAGATCAAGAACAATACAGTCATAATCTTCTTCTAAAGCCATATCCAATGCTTCACGGCCATTCGCTGCTTCATCAATTTGGTAGTTTTCTCTTTCCAGGTACATTCGCACAAGACGACGAATCCTTTCTTCATCATCAACTACTAAAATTCTTACATCTGTTTCCATGAATAAATTCCCCCACAATCTCTAATCTTTGACATATTCCACTAGACTCAATTATTACAAAAACCTTGTACACAACTCAATCTTCACACTAAAATAATTAGCTATTCCTTCGTATAACTTTTCAAAACTAACCAAAAGGAATTACTGATCACTTTCATTCAGCGTAAGTATTCTGCGCATTCTCTAGATTGGATTTCTAATCGCCGTTCAGTTGCCCGGTGGACGGATGCGCATCCTTAGGCACTGCTAGAGCTCCTCGGGCTGAGCACTAAGGGGTCTCCAGGTTCGTGCTGTTCCCGCAGGAGTCACCGTCCACCGGGCAACTGAACTGGTAGAGATGATTATTTTAAATATAAATTATTCCGTCACGATAAGGATTATACTTTTCCAGTACATTAAACAGTGATCCTAATATGGCCTTTCCTGGTAGCAGTCCAGACACCTCGAGACTCCTGCGTGAGGCCGGCTAAAAACGGTCACGTCCTGTGACCAACGCCGGCATTAGAACTTCCTGTTCGGAGGTAGGCCTGGCGAGACCCCTTAGTGCTCAGCGCGAGGAGGCTTGCCGGCCGCTTAGCAGGTGCGAGAATTAAGTACGTAATAAAAAACTCTAACAATCATTATAAACGAAACTGTAATAAATGTATAAGAAAAGAGACAAAGGCAGCCGGATTCTAAAGAAAGCGGTGCTTTTGTCTCTTTGGTTATTTCGTCATTTATTAAGCGTAAGAGTGTAATCCAGAAAGGACGAGGTTCACGACAATCAGGTTAAACATAATGATACCGAAACCTATAACAGCAAGCCAACCTGATTTCTCGCCGTGCCATCCGCGAGATAACCGCAAGTGCAGGAAGGCAGCATAGAAGAACCATGTAATAAGCGCCCATACTTCTTTCGGATCCCAGCCCCAGAATCTGCCCCAGGCGATTTGTGCCCAAATTGCAGCAAATATCAATCCTCCAAGGGTAAAGACCGGAAACCCAATGGCAACAGCACGATACATAATCTCATCAAGAAGGTCCGCTTTCACACTGCGCAGTAAAGGCTGAATTGCAGCAGCAACACGTTTTCTTAAAATAAGTACGGTAATTCCATAGATGAGTGTTCCGGTCAATAGCGACCAGATGACCGTATTAAACTTCCTGCCAGCATCTTCCCCTTGCATCCAGGACGGCGCTTCGAACAATGGCTCCACTACACCATCTGTAACGAGCACTCCATTATTCGGTGCAGCAATTGCCGGGAGGTGGTACTCTGTCTCGAAAATTTGTGTTCCATCTTGATATTCAAATGTTGCTTTATAACCCGCAACGTTAAATACAGAGGTGATAACGATAAAACCAATGACTAAAAACAATGTATACACAACGATTTCTAGCCATGTATTTCGTTTCGTCCGCTTCGTCTGGTCAATCTCTTTAATAAGATACATTAATCCGGCAACGAAACTGATAAATAAAATACCTTGTCCGATTGCAACTGTTGAAACATGAATCCAGAGCCAATAACTATTTAGTGATGGCACTAACGGAGCTACTTCTGACGGGAACATGCTCGCATAAGCAATAATTAGCATTGCAATTGGTAAGGCAAAGAGCCCTAAAAAGCCGAGTCGATAAATAAAATAGATAATAATGAATGCAAGGACCATCGCCATCCCGAGGAATGTTACAAATTCAAACATGTTTCCAAGCGGCGCATGACCACTTGCCATCCATCTTGTAAAGAAGTACGTTAGTTGTGCCAAGAATCCAAGTATTGTAATGGTGATTGCAATATTTCCTGCGACTTCTTTTTTGTTTCCTTTCTTACGTTTTTCCCGAATAGTCGCTCCGAAAAATAACGTTGCAATCAAATATAAGATAAAAGCAGCAAAAAGCATATTACCGCTCAGATTGACTAAATCCATCAAACACCCTCCTAGAGAAGTTAGCAGACCGGACAAATAAACATTCTATTTATCCAGTTCCTGTCTATCTTCAACCATTTTTATATTCGTTTGTTCAATCGCTTTCTCTATATCTTTCGATAGGCCAAACCAGTTCTTGTTCGTATGGGCAGCGAGTAATACACCATCATCTTTCGGATGGAGCCATACTCTGCGGTGTTGCCAGTACATTCCTTGAATGACGCCAATCATAAAGATAGCCGCGCCAATTCCAAAGAAAATCAATGTATGGTCCACTCGTAATGTCAATCCACTAACATAATGGGTATCGAAATCTTGTATGGCGATTTTATAATCGTTTTCCCCAGTTGCATCAATATTTCTACCGATACCAAGGAAACTTATTTCCGGTTCCGTTTCGTCCGGCGGATAGACAAGTAGGACGAATGCCGGGTTTCTCGGATAATTCGTTTCGGAAGCCGGTGTTCCATCTTCTGCTAAATAATAATCTGGATAATATTGATCAATCGCTACCCGAAAACCATTATCCAGTATGTATTCTGATTCCGGATTGAATAAATCAATAGTGAAAGAATCGATGGCAGTCTCTTCCTCATCGGCTGTTTCATGGATTTTAAAAGTCATGCTGCTGAACTCATTCTGCTGATAACCTTGTTGATAAAGCGTATAGCCGTCAAATTTTGCAGGTTTATTCATTTGAATGGATTCGGTTAAAACATGTTCAAGCTCTGGTTCAGCACCTGGTACATCCTCATTCGCATCTTTATAAATGACAGCATCCGTTTGGAAATTACTTTCCACCATTCCAGATTTTTCGATTGCATCTTTAAATCGTTCATCCTCTGGGTCATGCATATCCAGATGGAACTTTTTGTTTTCAATATAGTATTCTCCCTTTGTTCCAGGGATAACGAGTGTTTCTCCCTCTCTCACCCACACATACTCATCTGTAAACATTATTGGCGTCGTCCGTAATATTGCCGCAAGCAAAATGATGATAAGTCCAATGTGGTTGACATAAGGTCCCCACCTTGAAAACCTGCCTTTTTCAGCTAGAATATGTCCGTTCTGTTCTGTTATTCGATAACGTTGTTTCTTCAATTTTTCTTTTACTTGTTCAATCTCAGCATCACTGACTTCTTCTGTTTCACTGTACAAACGCTGTCTGTTCAAGAACGTTTCATGGCGTCGTGGTTTTTGTATCTTTAATGCTTTGTATAAAGGTATAAAACGGTCTAAACTACAAATAACTAAAGAGACACCTATTAAACCTAGTAATAGCAAATACCACCAAGCACTATACATCTCGTGGAACCCGAGTAAATAATAGATTTTACCAATAAAACCAAACTGATCTTCGTAATAGATTGCTGGATCTCTTGATATAGCGTTCTGCGGTATGAATTGCTGTTGCGGAAAAAGCGTACCAAGCGTGGAAGCGACTAGCGCAATAACGATGAGCCAGACTCCCACTTTAACAGAAGAGAAAAAACTCCAGACTTTATCGACAAATGATCTCCGGTAAGTCTGTGAACGGCGTGCAGATCCTTCATATCTCATGTTGAGCAATTTCTTCTGATCATTACCGTCGATATGCTGATTCCCTTCTATCGGCTTTCCGCATGCTTCACAGAGGACGGTTCCCTCTGGATTGATATGACCACATTCACATTTGATCTTGTTCATTTGTATCCCTCACAGTTGTCTTTACCAAATCTGGAATAAACATATTATCATGAAAAATGTCATGTAGTTAAACTGATACATTGACCAACATGTCTATTAATTTGGTGTTATTTCTTCTAAGTATCCTTCCAGCCGGTCCAATGTTAAAGCACCATTCACTACTTCCTCAATTTCCCCGTCCGGATTAATGAAGAAGGTACTAGGTATTGGCCCAACTTTATATAAATCCCTAATCTCATTATTTTTGTCATGAGGAATAGGGAATGTCAGACTATAGCGATCGATGAAGCGATCAACGACAAGTTCTGTTGTGTCCAGGCTAACAGCAAGAATCTCTACTCCTTTATCTTTATACTCTGGATAAAGCTCCTGCATATATGGCATCTCCGCTTCACACGGTTTACACCAAGTTGCCCAGAAGTTCAACATGACTCCTTTGCCTTCGTAATCACTTAAACGTACTGTATCCAAATCACTATTGTCGCTGATTTGCGTCAACTGAAAGTTTGGTGCCGGATCACCCGCACGGTAAACCGTATTATCTTTTTGCAAGTTGGATACGATGGCAAAAATAAGTGCACCAACAAGTACTGCTAAGATGACTCCTCTATAAATTAACCTGTTTCTCTTTTTTTGCTGCTTTCTCTTTTTTGCTTTTTCTATGCTCATGACAATCACTCCCCGTGTATTATACCATTATAGCAATTGTTAGAATCGACAATTCTATGTCTAAACTGGTACAATTTTACTTATGTTTATTCTTTAGTTGTTTTACTTCTTTAGGAGTCAATGCTCTAGTTTCGCCGGGGACTAATCCTTCCAATGTTAAAAATCCATATTTTTCCCTTTTTAATTTCTGAACAGGGTAGCCGAGCGCTTCCATCATTCTCCGCACATGGCGATTCTTTCCTTCTACCAATGTTAATTCCAGTATCATTGTATCTTTTTTTCGATCTGCAGATAAAATGTTATATCGGACTGCCTTCAATAGGTCCCTTTCTGCCGTTACACCTTTTATCAATTTTGCCAACTCTTGTTTACTAGGAATGCCCTTCAATTTTGCAACATAAACCTTCTCCAAACCATAGCTTGGATGCATGAGCGCATTTGCAAAATCCCCATCATTCGTTAAAAGAATTAAGCCGGAACTGTCATAGTCAAGTCTTCCAACCGGGTATATTCGCTCCTCGACTTCCGGAAAAAAATCAAGGACGGTCTTTCTTCCTTTATCATCCTTTACACTTGAAATGATGCCCCTAGGCTTATATAACATATAGTACACGTGCGCTTCCTTCTCGATCGGCACACCTTCCACCTCAATTTCATCTTGAGGGGAAACTTTCGTACCCAGTTCCGTAACCACTTGATTATTTACTTTCACCTTACCATCCACAATTAATTGTTCCGCTTTCCTTCTTGAAGTAAGGCCACTTTGAGCTATAACCTTTTGTAATCTTTCCAATGCCATGCTTTTCATCATCCTAAAAAGTATTTTTTTCGATTTACCACCATAAAGTGAAACTTTATTCACATTTTGGGCTGCTCTCATGCTTAAAACTAAGGATTTTACAGACCGTTAATGCCTGATAAAACAATAATAGCGTTTAACCTAGATTAAACGCTACAAATTAGCTTATCCAAATACGATACTAACTATTATTATCGCAACAATTATACCAACCAGATCCGCTAATAGTCCAACCTTAAGTGCGTAACGCATCTTTTTTATTCCAACCGCACCAAAATAAATGGTTAGAATATACAATGTCGTATCTGTACTCCCCTGCATGGTAGAAGCCAGTCTTCCAATAAAGGAATCCGGTCCGTACGTTTGGATCAGTTCTGCTGTCATGCCAAGTGCCGCCGTACCTGAAATTGGTCTGATGAGCGCGAGGGGTAAGACTTCAGGCGGAACTCCAATAAAAGTAAGTACAGGAGTCAGCAATCCGATCAATGCACCCAGTGCTCCAGAACTTCTTAAAATCGTTATTGCCACAATCATACCTACTAAAAAAGGAAGTAAAGAAAATGCCAATTTGACACCTTCCTTCCCTCCTTCCACAAACAGTTCATAACTAGGAAGCTTTTTCCAAGAGGCCGTGATTAATACGATCAGTAAAAAACAAGGGATGATCCATACACTTATTGTCGTCATCCAACTCATCCTATTTCCTCCGTGACTCTTTATTATAGTAATAGCGATCAATTAGAACAGCACTCGTAACACCGGCAATCGATGCAATTAACGTTGTGCCGACGATTTCTGTAGGTGAGGCCGAGTTATATTGCATCCGGATAGCAATGACAGTAGTGGGAATAAGTGTCAAACTTGATGTATTGATAGCCAGAAAGGTTATCATCGACCTGGATGCAGTATCAGACTTACTTAAGTTTTTCATTTCTTGCATCGCTTTAATACCTAACGGGGTTGCAGCGTTACCTAAACCGAAAAAATTGGCAGTGAAATTGGAAAGGATATACCCCATGGCCGGATGATCCTTTGGTATCTCTGGAAAGATTTTTATAATAAGTGGACGCATCAATTTTGTAATTAGCTTAAGTACGCCTGCTGCTTCCGCTATTTTCATTACGCCCAGCCAGAAAACGAGAATGCTGATCAAACCGATCGATAGCGTAACCGCTTCATTGGCACTTTCAATGATTGCTTTATTTACCTCGTCCATCGTACCATTCAACATTGCATAAAGGATTCCGACAATCGCCATCAATGCCCAGATTAAATTCACCATGACTGGATCCCTGCCACTTTACGTAAAAATTCGGATAAAAAAGATCGAACACTGTTACCTGTCGTTTCTTTTACATCAGTCTCTTTTTCAAGACTTTCTTCCGTTAATTTTTCAAAACCCCATTCAAATAAAGCGATATGATCATTCCAGTCATTTCCAGCATCTAAAGTTACGACGATTAAAGAATGCCCATTTTCTTCTGCAGTCGTTACTAACGTTCTTCCGGTCCGTCTCGTATAACCGGTCTTCCCCCCTGTCGCCTTCGTATAGTATCCTGTCACGAGCTTATGTTTATTTTGCCAACTGTAGGAGCGGCTCTCCGATAAATAGCTTGTACTGCCGCTTATCTCTTGAAACTCTTTGTTTCTCATTGCGTCTTTCGTTAATATTGCCATATCGTAGGCACTTGAATAATGCTCCTCATTATCTAGACCATGTGGATTTGTGAAATTCGTTTGATTCATTCCTAGCCATTTCGCCTTTTCGTTCATCAAATAGACAAAGCCTTCTTCGCTCTCCCCAATATGCTCAGCAATTGCGACGGCCGCATCGTTTCCTGAGCGAAGCATCAATCCATAGACAAGGTCTTGAATTTTCATTTTTTCTCCCTGTTCAAGATAAATGGATGAGCCTTCTGTGTAAATTGCATTTCTTGAAATAATTGTCTCCTCATCCATTTTCCCGGATTCAATCGCAAGAATTGCGGTCATGATTTTCGTAATGCTCGCAATTGGTCTTGCTTCATATGCATCTTTTTCGAATAAAACGTGCCCACTCTCCGCATCCATTAAGATTGCTTGTGCAGCTGATACATCTGGGGCCGCTTGTCCATTTTCAGCCGAAAAGAAAAAAAGAAAAGCACATAGGATAAAGCCTGAGAATAATCGCATGCGAACTTGCCTCCTAGCATATTTCTTTATTTCATTCTATGCAGGAAGGTTTTCTATATATGACAAAACTGAACTTAGTCACGGCTATTCATCGCACTTAAGAGACGGTTGTTGACATCTTCCCAATTTACAACATTCCACCATGCATCAATGTAATCCGCTTTTCCCGTTTTATATTGTAAATAATACGCATGCTCCCATATATCAAGAACGAGAAGCGGAATCATGGAAACAAGTTGATTATTCTGATGCTCCTCAATCGATTCGATAACAAGCCGATGATTGACCGGATCGTATAATAAGGCAGCCCACCCTGGCCCCTGTATACTTTTTGCAACATTTGTAAATTGCTCTTTAAAATGAGCGAATGAACCAAAATCTCTATTAATTGCTTGGGCGATTTGTTTACTTGGTACCTTGGCTGAATAGGGAGTCATATTCTGCCAGAAAACCGAGTGAAGCAAGTGTCCTGAACCGTTGAAAGCTTGCTCTCGTAACCAATGCCTCAACATATCTGGTTCATGATTCTCGTAGTATATCTCTTCTTCAGCTTTATTTAATCCATCCACATAAGCCTGATGATGCACAAGGTGGTGAAGCCTCATAATTTCTTCACTAATATAAGGTTCAAGTGCATTGTAGGCGTATGGAAGCGCTGGAAGAACATGATTTGCATAATCCTGACGAACTGATTCTTTTGCAGAGGACATTAGATGTTGTCGTAATTCTTCTCCTTGGTTTTGGATCTTTATTAGTTGATTCTGTTCCACACCAGTTTTAAGAAAAGCTTGAATTTCCTCATCCCAGCTTACCCAAGTATGTCGCATTTCCTCCGGTAATTCTTCCATTTGTATCGTTTCCTTTACATCATCACTCCACTTTTTTAGCGCTCGTAAATGCATTTCATTCATACAAAAGCCCTCCTCCAAAGTATTTTATGAAGAGGGCTGTTAATTGTGCCTATGAAACTCAAATTAATGATTCTTTAGTTCATCATTAAATCTCTCAAAAAACAAATCGACTTCTTGGTTGTTTGCATCATCTGTCGTTTCTGGAAGTGGTGGTAATTCATCAATCGAGGTTAAACCGAAATAGGTTAAGAAGTCTTTTGACGTTCTAAAAAGAATTGGACGTCCAATCGTTTCTTTTCTCCCCATTTCTTCAATCATTGAACGATTGAGTAAGGTCTGGACCGGCCCGTCACTTTTCACTCCCCTAATTTCATCAATTTCCGCTCGGGTGATTGGCTGCTGATAAGCAATAATTGCCAATGTTTCAAGTGCTGCCTGTGACAAACTTGCCGAGCGGGGAGTTTCAATAAGCTTCTTGAAATAAGAACTGTGTTCTGGTTTTGTCGTGAGATGCAATACCCCATTTGCTTCCATCAGCATCAGTCCGCGAGTTGCATGTTCATAATCCCCTTTTAACGCTTCAATAATTTGGGAAGTTGCGTCCTCCGAAATATCAAGCACCTTACTTAGTTGTTTAATCGTAACTCCTTCATCACCTGAGGCAAAAAGAAGTCCTTCCGCGACGGCTTGTAATTCTCCGTTATCCACTTTCATTCCTCCATAGCATACAAGTATAACACATCAAAATGCTTCGTTTGTTTACAATAAATTTGCCGATCTTTCATTAGCTCCAACAAGGCAAGAAAAGTGACGACAATATGGTTACGGGTGCGCTCGGGAAACAATTCATCAAACCGGACACCTTGTTTCGTTTGATTAACGATGGAAAGTACCTGATCCATCCGTTCTTCGAGTGAGATTTCCGTCCGTTGCACTGTCGTGTCGAGCGGTTCATTCCATTTTTTCCTTTCAAGCATCTTGCCGAGTGCACCGAGCATATCATAAATCGTAATATCTCCTTGCACAACAGGCGGTTTTTCCGTCAAGATTTCATCGAATCCCATCGGTGGTCGTGTAAAGGTATGAGTTGCTTCTTCTTCTTTTTTCTTTAATTTCTCAGCAGCTTCTTTGTATTTCCGATATTCAATTAAACGTTGCATGAGTTCATCACGGGGGTCTTCCATATATTCTTCCACATCATCTGTCATTTCTTGTTTCGGTAAGAGCATTTGACTTTTAATCGCGACGAGCGTAGAAGCCATTACGAGGTACTCACTTGCAATATTCAACTCTAATATTTGAAAGGTGTGGATATATTGCATATATTGTTTCGTTATCTCTGCTACAGGGATATCATAAATATCAATTTCATATTGCTTGATTAAGTGCAGTAAAAGATCAAGCGGTCCTTCAAATTGTTCTAATTTCACCTTATAAGCTTCTTGCATCATCTGCATCCTTTCTCGAAAAGAAAAAAATTATGTTATCTGCCCAAACATATTCGCTAGCAGTACATAAGCTATATCGTAAGTAAAGTCAGATTGCTCTATAACGCTGGCTTTATCACCTACGCATTACGTAAAGGAGGTTTTTAGTTATGAGTGGTAGTTACGGTGGAGGTTTTGCAGGAGGATTCGCGCTAATTGTCGTGCTGTTTATACTCTTAATTATTGTAGGGGCAGCATGGTTCTAAGTCGAATGTAGGTGATTAATCTACCCGCTTAAAATAGCAGGTATAAAAGCCAGCCCGTCTGATGGGGCTGGCTTTTATTATTCAATCGCGTCACACTTCTCATAAAACTGTCTAATCTGTTCACTTGGATAAACAATATATTTCTCACTATATATTTCTTTCGCTTCTTGAATCAATGTTTTTCCGAGTCCTAGATTCCGGTGGGAAGGGTTGACGGACAAATCTTGAATAACTGCGTGCATTCCATCTTCCACACGAATGCCTACTGCACCTAGGATGTCATCTTCCTCATTTTTCCATAAATACAAATGCCAATCCGGATTCGTTTCATACTCTTTTATATGTTGCTGCAGCTTTTTTACATCCCGCTTGTCATCAGGCATAAAGGATAATAAGCCCATAGCAATTTTTTCCATATTTTTCTTATAGCGAATCAACATATCAATCCCTCATTAATTAACTTAAACTCATCTTAAGTTCTTTCAACAATGAATCATTCAACTAAAAGCATATATATATTTATGGCATTTTAATGCTAGTTTGTCAAATAAAAATCATATATGAAAAAGGAATGAACCTTGGTAATCGATTTATTACTCAGCCGATACCCGTACTTCTTTCATGGCATCACCATTTTGCATATTGCGTGCAATTTCTAGTCCGGAAGTGATTTTTCCGAAAACGGTATGAACTCCGTCTAGATGTGGCTGCGCTTCATGAACAAGGAAAAATTGGCTTGATCCTGTATCTTTACCAGCATGCGCCATCGATAATGCACCGGCTTCATGCTTGTGCGGATTACCTTCTGTCTCACACTTAATCGTCTTCCCACTGCCGCCAGCACCAGTTCCTGTCGGGTCTCCTCCTTGGCTTACGAAACCAGGAATCACGCGGTGGAAAGTCACCCCATCATAAAATCCTGAGTTTGCAAGATCTTCAAAGTTTTTAACCGTGTTCGGTGCAGCTTCTGGGAAGAATTCCATTTCAATTTTTTCTCCATTTTCCATTAGTATATAGCCTGTTTTAGCCATGCAAAACGCTCCTTTTATATTTAATTCATATTCCAATATAGTTTACCATTTTCGATTATTAATGAAAAGAAATGACACATCATTCATAAGATAAATCATTTTTCACAATATCTTCTACACTCTCTCTTCTTACGACTTGCTTATCGATCCCATTTTCTACAAAGACTACTGCCGGTCTCCTAAAGCGATTATAGTTGCTTGCCATGGCAAAACCATAAGCACCAGTTGCAAAGACAGCAAGGACGTCACCTGGCTCTGCTTCCGGAAGTGGAAGATCCCAAATAAGCATATCTCCAGATTCACACGCTTTTCCAGCAATGGATACGGTATCTACCGGGTCTTCTGTTGCCCTATTCGCGAGAACGGCTTCGTATTTTGCTTCATAAAGAGCTGGTCGAATATTGTCAGCCATCCCGCCGTCTACAGATATATAATTTCTAATATCGGGGATCTGTTTGGACGAACCAATCGTATATAACGATACACCAGCATTACCAACAATCGAACGTCCCGGTTCAATCCAGATCTCCGGCATGGCAATATTTAAACGATCACTGTTTTTCTTAACAGCTGCAGCGATTTTTTCTGCATAAATAGGATACGCTAACGGTTCGTCTTCTTCCGTGTACCGAATTCCATATCCTCCGCCGAGATTTAACACTTCAGGGACAAACCCTGTCTGATCCAGCCACTTTTCCAATTGATTGAATAATAGATTAACAGCAACCATAAAGCCATCGGTTTCAAAAATTTGGGAACCAATATGGCAGTGCAGACCTTTCAAGTGAATATGTTCGTGGTTATGTAAAAGTCGAAATGCTTCATCCACTTGGCCATTAACGAGGTTAAAGCCAAATTTAGAATCTTCATTTCCAGTCATGATGTATTGGTGAGTGTTGGACTCAATACCTGGCGTTACCCGGATTAATACATCGATTGTCTTATTCTCAGCTTGAAGTATTTCTTCGAGTAATTGAATTTCATATAAATTATCTATAACGATACAGCCGATATTTTGGTCGACAGCCATTTTTATTTCTTCTCTGCTTTTATTATTGCCGTGTAAGTGGATTCGCTCTGTAGGAAAATCTGCTTGAAGTGCTGTATACAGTTCTCCTTCCGAAACGACATCAAGACATAAGCCTTCCTGTTTAGCAACTTGAACCATTGCAATACTGGAAAAAGCTTTACTCGCGTATGCAACTTTAGCTTGTACATTCAAATCTTTAAAAGCCTGTACGAAACTTCGAGCATTTTTACGGATAATCCCTACATCGTATACATATAAAGGTGTTCCATATTTTTCAGCAAGTGTCAAACTGTCGACACCGCCGATCATTAAGTGTCCTTTATCATTAACTTCAAATGGATGGTGGTCAATTATCATTTTCGTTTCCCCCCGTACGCTATATTGTAAAATGATACATAACTTTATCATATTAAAGAGGAAAACAAAAGAACAATGCCTTAAAAATTTATATCGATACATTATCACTTTCATTCAGCGTAAGTATTTTGCGCATTCTCTAGACTGGAGTTCTAATCGCCGTTCAGTTGCCCGGTGTGGATGCGCATCCTTAGGCACTGCTAGAGCTCCTCGGGCTAAGCACTAAGGGGTCTCCAGGCTCGTGCTGTTCCCGCAGGAGTCACCGTCCACCGGGCAACTGAACTGGTAGAGATTATTATTATTAGCATTTATACCGGTGCCATATCACGATAAAAATAATACTTTTGGAATAATAAACAGTGATCTAAATTCGGCCTTTGCTGATAGCAGTCCAGACACCTCGAGACTCCTGCGGGAGGACAGCTAAAAACGGTCACGTTCTGTGACCAACGCCGGCATTAGAACTTCCTGTTCGGAGGTAGGCCTGCGAGACCCCTTAGTGCTCAGCGCCAGGAGGCTTGCCGGCCGCTCAGCAGGTGCGAGAGGTGTCTGGACTGCGGACCTCCAGTAGAAAGTTTCCGAGTTTGGCACACTTACGCTGAATGAAAGAGAACGTTTATTTGTCGTTCCCTTTGCCTTTTTCTACAGGTTGACGATAAATATTTTTCGGATGGACAATACTTGGCCTTCTATTGGAGTACGGAACAGGAATCCGAAAGATGATGTGGAGCAATGCACTTGGGTTATATGGGATGAATGGCCAGAAATATGGTGTCTTTAATGACTTTTGATTTACTAAATATAGAACAGTTAATGTAAAACCAATCATTAGCCCATTAACTCCAAATAACGCTGTCAGCAGAATCAAGAAATATTTTAATATTTTATTTGCCGTACCCAGCTCATAGCTCGGCGTCACATATGAACCAATCGCAGCGATCGAGACGTATAGAATGACTTCCGGACTGAATAATCCTACATCAATTGCAATCTGTCCAATTAACACCGCAGCGATCAATCCCATTGCAGTCGAGAGTGGTGTTGGTGTATGGACCGCTGCCATTCGTAATAATTCAATTCCCAAGTCGGCTAGAATGATCTGAATGATGATTGGAATATTCCCATCTTCATTTGGTCCTATAAAAGACAGGTCTTTCGGTAAAAGGCTTGGATCTGCAACAAATAATAACCAGAGTGGAAGCAGATATATTGAAACAAGTACCGCTAAAAAACGAATCCACCTGATAAACGTACCAAATATCGGTGACTGTCTGTATTCTTCCGCATGTTGCAAGTGATGAAAATAAGTCGTCGGAAAAATAATCACACTCGGTGAAGAGTCAACAATAACTAGCACATGGCCTTCCAATAAATGGTTAGCTGCAACATCAGGTCGCTCCGTATAACGGACTAAAGGAAAAGTATTCCATTTCCTTTCAACGATAAATTCTTCCAACGACTTATCAGCCATGGATAGCCCATCAACTTCCACTGATTCGATTCGACTCTTAACTAAATCAACAAGTCCATCACTTGCAATATCTTGAATATAACTGACACAGACATCTGTTTTCGAACGCTCTCCGACTTTCATCATTTCATTACGTAAGCGAGCGTCACGCAACCTTCTTCTCGTTAAAGCTGTATTTTCTACAACATTCTCCGTATAACCATCCCGGGAACCTCGAATAATTTGCTCCGTATCCGGCTCTTCCGGTGTCCGTCCAGGGTAATGTCTTATATCAACGGTGAAAGCCTCGTCATATCCATCTAAAAACAGAACTACGAGACCGGAAAGCAGTTCGTCAACTGCTTCATCCAATGTTTCTAACTTTACAAGCTGTTGATGCAGCAGGCGGTTTGTAAGTATTTCAGGCAGTTTCTTTTTCTCCCGTTCATATTCATTCAAGTGAACGAGCTCTTTTAGTAATTCCTGAATGATACTTGAATCACATAGACCGTTAACGGAATAAAGCTGAATCCGGCGTTCGAGTACAATAATTTCTCGAAAATCAACATCATAAGAAACGCCTACTCCGAGCCTTTCTCTCAAATATTCTTCATTTTTCTTCAAATCATGAAATACTTTTGTTTTTACTTCCATTCTCTTCACTCCGAACTCAAGTTTCGTAACAATCTAAACGGTAACAAAATACAACCATTGAAAAAGCGAGCCGATAATTTTACCGAACATAATCGCCATCAATAGCCAAAGTAAGAAACCGTCCACTCTTACCCGTTTCAATAAAATAGGGATTACATTCAATATTTCGGTAAGTGCCGCTGCAAGTAATCCATTGAAAATCCCATGCAATAGACCTAAAAACACAAGCAGGATAACGGGCTCCTGCCAACTTCCATCAAAAAAGGTAAGGAAAGTGCCAAACAATAATCCAGATATAATACTTGCGGTATATATTTTAAGAAAAGATGCGGTTTTACTTAACTGAATGAGACGCGGGATAATCTTCAGCACTGTAATAAAAGCTACAAAACCTGCACCGACTGTAATACCACTGCCAAAACCGATGAACGCTTGTATAATATTCAAACTAACTTCTGTCATCGAGCTCATTCTCATGTATGACTAAATATTGATCGAGTTCAGTTTGGTAGTTAGAGATTTCTATCTCAAGCGGGCTTGGTTCTTCATTGAAACGTTTATTGAACCAGTGATTAAAAAACAATAACGTTCCGAGTCCCAATCCAAGTGAATAAGGAATCTGAATCCATAACGGAAACTCATTTTCTTCACCGGTTAAGATGAAATGGAGTCGCTGCTGAACTTCTTGCATGCTCACATCATAATGAAAGTTCATGATTGTCATCGCCGTACCAACAAATAAAAGCAGCCAGATTAAACATGCGATGAATAAATTCGCTTTTCTTCTTTTCTTTTCAATCCGGATAACGGTTTGTTCCGGCCCAACCGTTTCTATCTCCCACTTAGGAAACTCTTTTGTAAGTTCCTTAATGATGAGAAATACGTCAATTACAAGGATGTTAAGATCTGCATCCCGGATACGGTAGATTGGTTTATTTTCAAAAATTTCTTTGATTTCTATTGGAGCAGCGATATGAGCGATATCATTTAGAAGCAGCTGTTTATTTTCGCTTACGCTAACATTTCGCTTCATTCGCAAATAGACCGTTCGCGTCATACCATCACCGACCTTTACCCAGCATTTTGCTTAGTATGCGTATTTTCGATGATTTTTATCCAAAATACATAAAGTAAACCTTCATTCAGTGGGGATATTACAGACCGCTAATGCGTGAGAAATAGATTGCGCAAGTTCTTACTACTAGGTTTTTCTACAAGAAACACCCCCAGCAAGGGGGATGAAATCCTTACCGGGGGTATTTCTAGATTCCTAAGTATTCTTTTATCTCTTGCAAGAGTTTCTTTTCGATTCGTGAGACTTGAACCTGAGAAATTCCTAGACGTTCTGCAACTTCCGTCTGGGTCTGGTCTTTATAATATCGCAAATATACAATCAATCGCTCTCTTTCATCTAGATGCTGAATTGCTTCTTCCAACGAAATTTTCTCAAACCATTTCGTATCTTCCGTTGAAATCTGATCAAGTAATGTAATCGGATCACCATCATTTTCGAAAACCGTTTCATGAATGGATTGTGGTGTCCTTGCTGCTTCTTCAGCATGGACGACTTCTTCTACTGTAAGGTCCAACTCATTCGCAAGTTCACTGACAGAAGGTGACCTGCCAAGCTCTTTCGTCAGGACATCCTTTGCTCTGCGAATTTTATTTCCTGTCTCCTTTAAGGTCCGGCTTACTTTTACACTTCCATCATCCCGAATGAACCGCTGAATTTCTCCAATAATCATCGGTACAGCATAGGTGGAAAAGCGGACGTCATAGGATAAATCAAATTTATCGATTGACTTGATTAATCCGATACTACCAATTTGAAATAAATCATCCGGATCGTATCCCCGGTTGATAAAGCGTTGGACGACTGACCAGACAAGCCGAACATTTTGCTCCACCAAGAAATCCCTGGCTTCTTTATTGCCATTTTGGCTTTGGTATAGGAGTTCTTTAACTTCTTCATTTGTAAGCTTGTGCTTATTTGATTTTGGTTTTGTATTAAGATCCATTGGCTCTCATCCTAATTATAAACCGTTTTATTATTTATTAATTGCTTTGACATCTCCACCGTTGTACCTTCGCCAAGTCGAGATATAATTTCTATTTTATCCATAAAATTTTCCATAATAGTAAAGCCCATACCTGAACGCTCCAATTCCGGCTTAGAAGTATAGAGCGGTTCCCGGGCCTCCTCAATATCGGCAATGCCTAACCCCTTGTCTTCGATTCTCAGTTTTATTTCATTATCCTCTATTGAACAAAATATTTTAATGAAATGATGAGGTTCATTCTGGTATCCATGAATAATTGCATTGGTTACTGCTTCTGAAACAACAGTTTTCATTTCCGTCATTTCGTCAACCGTCGGATCTAATGGAGCGATGAATGCCGCAACAGCAACTCTCGCAAAGGCTTCATTCTCACTGACACTTAAAAATTCAAGCTGCATACTATTTTTCATGATGCCACCCCCAAAGTTTCCAAAGCATATTCCTCATTTTCAGCAAGACGGATGATTTTAAATAAACCGGCCATTTCAAACAAACGATTAATTGGCGGCGTGACAGAACAGACGACCATTTCACCACCAAGCTGCAACACTTCTTTATATCGGCCTAAAATGACACCTAAACCCGAACTGTCCATGAATGAGATTCCATCCAAGTTTAAAATCACATGTTTTACAGAGTGATTATAAAGCATGTCCTTCCATTCTTTACGGAGTGTTTCAGCCGTATGGTGATCTAGTTCTCCCGTCAGTCTGACAATTAGTACATCCTCCTTCACGGAAAATAAGGATTGTAATCCCACATTAATCTCCTCCTCTTTTATTCCTTAATCTATGTTTCTTTATTGCTCCCTTGAATTCCTGCATCATGACAAAACTAGTTGATATTCCCGCTTAATCGACACTTATTCAAAAACAGTCACTTCCTGAAGAGAACGTTTTAGTAATGTGAAGAAAGATGCCTTATGAACCGAGCGTTCCACAGTCAATGGCGCTTCGATTATAATTTCTTCGCCGTTTTTAATGAAAAGGGTACCGACCTTGTCTCCTTGTTCAATTGGAAGGTCGATTTCTTCCATTAATTCATACTCTGTTGTTAAATCTTCAAGCTTTTGTCCTTTTGTATGAATTGTGCTTATCGGAGAGGCGGTGATGATGTTTGTTTTTTTCCTATCACCTTTTAACGTAGATATCTCTGTAACGACATCTCCCTTGTCATAAAGCTTTTCCGTTTCAAATTGGTTAAATGCATAATCGAGCATGGATGAAACTGCAGCATTTCTTGCTTTTGAGTTCTCATAACCTAAAACAACAGCAATAACTCGCATATCATCTTTTTTAGCTGTCGCAGCCAGACAGTATTTTGCTTCGCTTGTGTAACCAGTTTTCAATCCATCAACTTCAGGATAAAATCGGACGAGTTTATTTGTATTGACAAGCCAGAATTCCTTGTCGGTATCTTTCCGTAAGTAATCCTCATAAATGGATGTGAATTCTGTGATTTTTTCGTATTTTAACAATTCACGTGACATCATCGCCATATCATAAGCGGTGCTATAGTGGTCTTCTGCTGGTAAACCAGATGTATTTTGGAAATTTGTATTCTCAAGACCTAATGATTTCGCCTTTTCATTCATTGCTTTTACAAATGCTTGCTCACTTCCAGCAATCCGTTCAGCAAGCGCTACACTAGCATCATTAGCTGAAGCTACTGCTACACCTTTTAAGAGGTCTGTAACGGACATTTCCTCCCCTGCTTCAAGAAATATTTGCGAGCCGCCCATGGACGCAGCATTTTCACTTACACGGATCTTCTCATCAAGTGATAATGTTCCTTCGTCGATAGCTTCCATGATTAATAATAGAGTCATGATTTTTGTCATGCTTGCCGGTGGTAACTTTTCATGGGGATTCCTATCAAATAAAATCGTACCGGTATCCTGTTCAATCAATATCGCGGATTTTGCATCCTCGGCAAGTTCCAGCTCATTCTCCGCATCAGAAGCTGCATCTACCCCTGCTAATGGAGTGAAACTAGCAAATAGTAAAAATGAGATAACAGTTAGAAGAATACTGCTCTTATTCATAGATTTACCTCCAAATTTTAGTATGGAACTAGGATGCCCAATTTAGAGGTTTTTTATACAGAACAAAGGTGGAAGCGCCCGTTTAGCAACGTACAAACTGTGCCTCCCAGGATGGGAGGTAGTTCGATGTTGCCCCAGGAAGGGGCGAACTTAATCGAACCTCTTTTTTACCGGAAGGGAGAAAAAGGAAACTCAGGCGACGATAGTGAGTTGATGTTGACTTCCACCACAAGGGTATAAGTGCGACTAAGCCTCTGGCTGAAGCCAATCGGCCGAGTCTTCTTTATCGATTGGAGGAGGGTGAAGTTTGATAGTTGCTGGTCGCTGGATCCGGACGTGGCCACTGCCAGCAACTGTGGTTATAACAACATTTATATTTTATAGCTACCTATATTAAAAATCCCATATCCATTTGATATGAAATATGGGATGAATGTGTCTGTTATGCTCTTGGATGGTAGGCGTTGTACATATCTTTCAGTCTTGTTTTTGTAACATGTGTATAGATTTGTGTAGTTGAAATGTCCTCATGGCCAAGCATCTCCTGAACAATTCGCAGGTCAGCGCCATTCTCGAGCAGATGGGTAGCGAAGGAGTGGCGTAATGTATGTGGGGTTATATTTTTGGTAATGCCAGCTTCCAGCGCTTTTTTCTTCAAAATCTTCCAAAATCCTTGACGCGACAAGGGTCTACCGTGCTGATTGACAAAAAGCGTTTGCGTATTTTGCCCTTTCAATAGCTTCGGTCTTGCATTATCTAAATAATCTTCAATCGCATGGATAGCTGTATTTCCTAAAGGAACAATTCGTTCTTTAGAACCTTTTCCAAAACACTGAACAAACCCCATCATAAGATGCAAATCATTTGTTTTCAGTTCAATCATTTCCGTCACCCTGAGACCTGTTGCATATAAAAGTTCCAGCATCGCTTTCGTGCGTAAATCTAACGGTTTGCTATCGGTTATTTCAAGAAGCTTATCCAATTCATCTTGAGAAAGTACATCCGGTAATGTCCGTTCATTTTTTGGTTTTTCGATATGAAGGCTTGCATCTTGTGTAACGATTTGCTCTCTTACTAAAAATTGGTGGAAAGCACGAATAGATGAAATATGCCGGGAAATTGTCGCAGTTGATTTCCCGCTATCTTTCAAATGAAAGAGAAATTGCAAAATGTCCGGACGCGAAATTTCTTTCCAGTTCGTTTTCATCGCTGTTTTCTCCAAATGTTGTATGTAGCTCTTTAAATCGCGTTTATAGGAGGTCAAGGTATTGGCAGCAAGCCCCCTTTCGATTTGTAAAAAATGCAAAAAATCTTCCAGTTCATTATAAAGCATCACGCTCATCTCCCTTTATCTATAATTTACCATAGGTGGAATAACAAAAAAAGCTTCATCCCGTTTTGGACAAAGCTGCTCTTTACATTGATTATTGTGCTTTCACAACGGTTTCCTGACATTGTTTACAAATTCCATGGAATGTCAAACGGTGATCCTTTACTTGGAAACCAAAATCATTTTCAACAATTTTTTCTACATCTTCTAATAAATCATTTACAATTTCTTCAACGGATCCACATTCAATACAAACTAGATGGTGATGAAAATGTTTAGCGCCTTCTTTACGAAGATCATATCGAGAGACACCATCTCCAAAATTTATTTTATCGACAATCTTTAATTCAGATAATAATTCTAATGTTCGATAGACGGTAGCTAAACCAATTTCAGGCGACTTTTCTTTAACTAATAAATAAACATCCTCCGCACTTAGATGATCTTCTTCTCTCTCTATCAATACCCTTACAGTCGCTTCACGTTGTGGGGTCAATTTATAATTCTGTGCATGGAGTTGTTTTTTAATTTGTTCAATCCGATGTTCCATTCCTCGTTCGCCTCCCTCATAATCCCAACTTTATTATAGGCGCCATTCTTAAGCGTGTCAAAGTATAGTTTATTAGTTTATATTAATAATAATTATAAAGAAGGTTCGATTATAAGTAAAATGATTTGATTAACATTTCCATTAGGCCTCCAGAAATGTACACTTCCGCTAACGCCGCACCACCCGATAACAAAATCAGCATTGAGAATATAATAATGTAATTGACAAAAGGCTGCCAAAGCGAATCCACATTTCTTCTTGAAAAAATCTTTCTCAGACTGAAGAGCGCAAACAACATTGCCATTGTACCTGCAAAAATATAAATCGGAATAACAATTAAATTATGCGGTGCAATGGTTAAAGAAGCAAACAACAACCCTTCTGAACCGAGTTGATTCACAATAAAGCCGACCGAAAAACCGATGACCAACCCTTTAATAAATAGTAAAATCCAGATGATTGGTAATCCAATCACGGAAAGCCCAAGAACAGATAATAATAAAAGATATTTTAAATGAAAATAAAAACTATCTTTCCATACTGTAAAGCGGTCCACATCTTGTTCGTCCAAGGTATGATTGAAAAACCGTTCCAAATAGAAAAACAAGTCCTGTTTCTGGATAAAATTCATGCTGTTAACGAGGACTGCACCAAAAATAATCCCGGTTAACAGCAGAATACACATAAATAAATAGATAATTGCATGGGACTGTATATGGTTTGCGAACCTTAATTTAAACTCTTGCATGTGGACCCTCCTTAGCATCTTTCTATAGTTATGCTATGAGGGTCTATCTTTAAATAGAACTCATTAATAGACTCACGTTCCGAAAACACTTACTCGCTAGAATCACTCTCTCCAGTAATCACTTTCCCATATTTACCGCCGCCACCTGCAGCTATTTGCAATTCTCCATTCCGGTTGGTTATTATCATGTCGGCAAGTTTAGCCGGAACAATCACTTCCAACTCTTCCTTGCTTACCCGGTGGATGATATTCATTTCCGTACCGAATGCAGTTAATAGTTTTGTATAAGTTTTCGGACCTAGAGAAGGGATGAAGTCAAGTGGGACTTGATGAATATAAACAGGACGTTCTCTCGTATTTTCATTCGTTTTTAACGTATCGATCCGTTCTTTTACACCGTTTATCCGTTTCAAGGAACCGCAATTACTGCACGATTCATTTTTTGGCGCAGGATGCAAGCAGTTTTTACAAACCGTATGATAATACTTCCCAAGACGCGGATTCATGCCGAAGTTACGAACGACCTTTCTTCCTTCGACTTGGTGGATTGCATAGTAAAGCTCCTTGAAGCTCGGTGTTTCCATGAGGACTTCCTGATATTCCCTCGCCATCTTTCCTAATGAATGGGCATCAGAGTTTGTTAAAAATGTATAAGGGTGAAGCTCATCGATCCCCTCAACCATATACGTGTCCGAACTAAGACCAAGTTCAACCGCATCAATCAGCGAATCATCCAGTACTTCCCGTAGAGACCGCTCTACCCCTTTACCGTATAAACTTTTGAATGGGGTAAATATGTGAGCAGGAATAAATAAGCCGGATAACTCTTTTACTTTATACTGCAAATCCTTTGCAGAACCATAGTACCTTTGGGAGCTCAGATTAATATTTGTCATTCGTTCTTTAAGCCAGGCAGTAAAGGTGCTAATGCTTTCAAGTGTTGGGAAAAAGCAAAGAACATGAATTGGTCCTTTGCAATTTTCATCATATATTTCAATTTCTGAACCGAGAATCAACGTCACTTGCTTGAACCGAATCCCACCATCACTCAAGCTTAAAGCCTGCTTTGTATCAATTAGTTCCTGAATTTCAGCTTGCACGGCAGGTACGTGACAATCAATGACGCCAACCATATCCAATCCTTTCTTCTCATCTGCTTCTTTTAAAACATTGGATAAAGTAAGTGACGTTGCTCCGGTAATTTTTACCGGACGATTAGCATGATCCCTGCCGATATGAATATGCAAATCTACAAAATACGATGATAATTGCATTACATCCTCCCTAGCGCATGTAAGTAGAGAACGGCATAATTTGTTTTGGCGTCATGAATCATTTCTTCCTCGACATATTGTTTCGCTTCGTCCAAAGTTAATTCAACAATTTCAACAAATTCATCGTCGTCCCCTGGAACGGGCGTCTCCAATTTTTCCAATGTATCGGTAACGTATATATAAACAAGTTCATCAGCAAAACCTGGAGATGAGTAGAATGATGTGACAAAATTCAATTCTTTCGTCGTATAACCCGTCTCTTCCTCCAGTTCACGAATTGCTGCCGCCAGTGGTTGCTCATTATTATCCAATTTCCCTGCTGGTATCTCCACTAATGTTTTTTCAAGTGGTTTACGATATTGTTTCACGAATACGATTTTGTTATCTTTTGTAATCGGGATAACTGCTACAGCTCCCGGGTGTTTGACGATTTCCCGCTTCGAATTCTCCCCGTTTGGCAAGACAACATCATCCACTTGCAAGTCAATAATTTTTCCGTTGAATATTTTTTCTGTATGGATTGTTTTCTCTTCAAAGTTATTCATTGTTATCTCCTTCATTCTTTCTTTTATTCCCCATTTTATCATATATTTATTCCTTAAAACTACTAACTGATTGGCGTATGTCACGAAACTTCCTTATAATGGGGATAAGTTATGAATTAGCGGGGTGTTTTAATTGAAAAGAAATCAATTAGGGAAATCTGATATTTATGTATCTGAGCTTACTCTCGGTTGTATGTCCCTTGGACAAGATAAAAATAAAGCAAAAGAAATTATCGATACTGCATTAGCACAAGGAATTAATCATCTTGATACAGCAGATTTATATGATTTTGGATTGAACGAGGAAATTATCGGGGAGATTATTAAAGATAGAAGACAAGATATAATCTTAACTACAAAAGCTGGGAACCACTTCTCGAAAGAAACGAAGGACTGGTTCTGGGATCCTTCAAAAGGATATATCGTACAAGCAGCAAAAGAAAGCTTAAAACGGCTCCAGACCGACTATATTGACTTCTTCATGCTTCACGGCGGAACATTGGATGATCCAATAGAAGAAACGATTGAAGCGATGGAAGAATTGAAACAAGATGGATTGATCCGGGCTTACGGAATTTCCTCCATTCGACCGAATGTGATTGATACGTTCATTAACAAATCTTCTATTGATGGTGTGATGCTGCAATATAACTTGCTCGACCGGAGACCCGAAGAAAGTGTCTTAAAGCAGCTGGAATCGAATCAAATCAGTGCGATTGTAAGAGGACCACTAGCGAAAGGCATGTTGAGTACATATTATAAAGAAAATATTACAAAGAAAGCAGCAAAAGGCTTTCTGGACTACAATCAGACCGAGCTGCTGGAAACGGCTGAAGCTATAGCAGAACTCGCTGGAGGAATGCCAATGAACGAACTAGCATTAAAATATGTCCTACAACATCCTGCCGTTACAACAATCACATTTGGAGCAAGCACGAAAGAACAGGTCATGGAAAATACAGCAGCTGATTTAACCGCTGATTTACCGGAAGATTTGTATGTAAAGTTAAAAGAACATACAAAACGAAATATCTATGAGCAGCATCGGGTATAAGCCTATCTGATTTCGAAAGGATGGATCAATTGCAGACGATGATATTCGCTCACCGCGGAGCAAGTAAATATGCACCAGAAAATACGCTGCCTGCTTTTCGCCTTGCTTATCAAATGGAAGCAGACGGAATCGAAACGGATATACAATTAACAAAAGACGGCATTCCAATTCTGATTCATGATGAGGATTTACGGAGAACGACAAATGGAAGAGGTCATATTAAAGATTATCATTTGGAAGAACTAAAGACCTTGGATGCTGGCGCTTATTTTGCAGCTACGTTCATTGGAACACGAATTTTGACACTTGAAGAATTCTTAGAGTGGGCCAGTGATAAGCCGTTACATTTAAATTTGGAACTGAAAAATAATAAAATAGACTATGAAGATATCGAAATAAAAGTGCTTGATGCAATCAGAAAATACCAAGTAAAGCAGCGCACGACAATTTCAAGCTTCAATCCAGAAAGTGTCAAACGGATGAGGCAGCTCGATCATACTTTAGATGTTGCTTTTCTCCGGTCAGGAAAACACCCTAATCTTGCAGACTATGCTAAAGAATTAGGAGCAAGCTCTCTACATGTCAAGCATACGCTGCTTACACCTTCTTTAGTCAAAGCATGTGAAGCAGCCCATCTTCCTATCCGGGTCTATACTGTAAATCGTACGATCTCGATTAAAAAATGCTTGAAACTTCATTGTTCCGGCATCATTACCGATGTCCCAGATAAAGCACACCATATCCGAAATATTTTTAAATAAACCATCCATCGCTTTCATTCAGCGTAAGTGATTTGCACGTTCTCTTGAAATGCTCTCTAATCGCCGTTCAGTTGCCCGGTGGACGGATGCGCATCCTTGGGCACTGCTAGAGCTCCTCGGGCTGCCGCCCTGCGGGGTCTCCAGACTCGTGCTATTCCCGCAGGAGTCACCGTCCACCGGGCAACTGAACTGGTTGGGATGATTATTATTAATAGCATTTATTCCAGTACCATGTCACGAAAAAATTATATCTTTGGAATAATAAATAGCGTTCCAAATTAAGTTTTCCCTGGTAGCAGTCCAGAAGTGAGTTTCGGACACTTACGCTGAATGAAAGTATAAGTATATCTAGCCGTATCAGGCTAGGTATGTTGAATGAATATGTAAACTATTTATCGCGGAGGAAATCGCATGGAAATCACATTTCTTGGTACTGGTGCTGGCCTTCCTTCAAAAGGAAGAAATGTATCAGCTATTGCCCTGCAACTCCTGCAGGAAGAGAACCAAATTTGGTTATTTGATTGCGGAGAAGCAACCCAGCACCAAATACTACACACCTCAATAAAACCGAGGAAAATAAACAAAATATTTATCACCCATTTACATGGCGATCATATTTTCGGCCTGCCAGGCCTGTTAAGCAGCCGCTCCTTCCAAGGAGGGGATGATGCGGTTACGCTTTACGGCCCAACTGGATTACGTGATTATGTCGAAACGGCGCTCCGTATCAGTAAATCTCATCTCAACTATCCGATTACAATTGTTGAAATAAAAGACGGATCCGTGATTAAAGAAAATAACTTTACGATTTATGTAAAGGAGCTGGACCACGGCGTCCCAAGTTTCGGTTACCGAATTGTTGAAAAAGATTCACCTGGAGAATTACTTGCAAGCAAATTACAAGCTAAAGGTATTCCACCAGGACCTTTATACGGTAAAATTAAAAATAATGAATATATCAATACGGAACAGTTCGGTACACTATACCGCAAAGATTTCATTGGACCGGATAAACCGGGGAAAATCGTTACTGTAATGGGAGATACCCGTTATAGCGCAAGCTTTACTACATTTGTTGAACAATCTGATGTTTTAATCTATGAAGCAACCTTCAAGGCGGAACAGGAAGATTTAGCGTTTCAATACTTTCATAGCACAACGAAGCAAGCCGCTACTCTTGCAAAAGAGGGCAATGTGAAACAGTTGATCATGACTCATATTTCATCACGGTATCAGCAAGAAGACGATGAGGATTTACTGCAGGAAGCACGAGTAATTTTCCCGGATACGGAGCTTGCAAACGATTTTTATCATCACAATATCAGGTAATAGATAAGCGTTACACGGACTTTAGGAGAGATAAAAATGAATTATATTCCAGAATTACTAGAAAATCAGCGAACCTTCTTCATTCACGGGAATACGCTTGAATTTGAATATCGCAAAGAAAGTTTATTAAAATTGAAAAGTATGCTTAAAGAAAATGAAACAGAGATCTATTATGCTTTAAAACAGGATCTCAACAAGTCAAAACATGAGGCCTTCGTAACAGAATTAGGCTTTTTATATTCCGAAATTGATTTTACATTAAAAAATTTAAAGGCATGGATGGCGCCAGAAAAGGTACCTTCCCCGCTTTCGCATAAAGGGTCAAAATCCTATATTATGAAAGAGCCTTACGGTGTTGTGCTCGTTATTTCACCTTGGAATTATCCGCTGCACCTTGCCCTTGCACCAGCAATAGCAGCGCTTGCGGCTGGAAACTGTGTGATGATTAAACCATCTGAACATGCAAAAGCAACTTCCCAATTGCTAAGTACGCTCATTCAGGATACGTTTGATCCTTCTTTAATTGTTGTCGTGGAAGGTGGAGTCGAAACGACACAGACCCTCCTCGGAGAACGATTTGATTATATCTTTTTCACAGGAAGTACAAGCGTTGGAAAAATTGTGATGAAAGCAGCAAGTGAACATTTAACACCGATAACACTTGAACTGGGTGGGAAGAGTCCAGCAATCATTGATTCTGATGCCAACGTAAATCTTGCTGCCAAACGAATTACGTGGGCAAAATTCACTAATGCAGGACAAACTTGTGTGGCTCCGGATTATCTGTATGTTCACGATGATGTCAAATTTAAATTTATGAAAGCTCTCGTCAAACAAATTAAATCGTTATTTGGAAAACATCCGTTATACAATGAGAATTACACGAAAATCATAAACGAGAAGCATTTCAACCGATTGATAAACTTTATTGATCAAGAAAAAGTGATTCATGGCGGGGGATATGAACCAGATACGCGTTTAATCGAGCCGACCGTGCTGGATAAAGTGACATGGGATGACCCGATTATGCAGGAAGAAATTTTCGGTCCTCTCCTACCTATCCTTACGTTTCGAAATATTGAAGATGCCTTATATAAAATCAAGCGCAAAGAAAAACCGCTTGCTCTTTATTATTTCGGTGAAAATGAAAAAATCCAGCAGCAAGTTATCGAGTTTATTTCCTTTGGAGGGGGTGCGATTAACGACGCTGTCTACCATTTAGGCAATCCATTCTTGCCCTTTGGCGGTGTGGGCCAAAGCGGGATGGGTGCCTATCACGGCCAATACGGCTTTGATACATTCACCCATCAAAAAGGTATTCTTAAACAAACAACGAAATTTGATTTTCCATTCCGTTACCAAGGAAGCAAGCTGAACACTTCAGTTGTAAAGAGAATCATGAAATGACCCGCTCATGACTGATGTCACAAATGTTCTTGGTTTATTTATAAACGTCCTTTCGAGCTCCGCAGCCCATGCGCTCATTCCCATGGGACTGCGGATTTCTGTGAGAGATACACAGAGTGCGTAACATTATTTTTTAAAGTCATCAAGGAAGTCTTTTTGAAAGCTTGTTGTGAATTTGTTAGAGTCGTTGTCTTGCTTGCTAGGTAATGTTTTAAATGTACCCACGCCAAATTTATCCGCTAATTCCTTTACCGTCTGCTCTAATTTCTCTTTTTTTACAGCTTCTTCATAGGTAAATAAATCAAGCTGCTCTCCAACGTTACGCTTATCTTCCAGATGCTGAGCGGTCACACCTAACAGCCGGATTGGTTCTTCGTTCCAGTGATGTTCAAATAACTCAGTCGCAATCGGTAATAATTCTGATTTTTCATCGATATATGTATCCAGCTTCCTGCTTCGCGTAACCGTCTTCCGGTCATGATAACGAATCATAATTTGCACACTTTTTCCAACGACTTCTTTTCGTTTCATGCGGCTAATCACCTTTTCAGAAAGCTTATCAAGCAATTGGTAAATCTCTTGATGGCTCGTCGTATCATAAGGTAAGGTTTGTGAATTGCCAATGCTCTTGAAATCAAATATCGCATCAGGGTCGACTTCCCTGTTGTCAATACCATTTGCCCGATTGATTAGTCGTTCGCCGTTAATTCCAAGCAATTGGCGTAACTCATAAACATCTGCTTCTGCCAGATCTTTAATCGTGTGAATCTTTATTGCTTTTAACTTTTCTGCTGTCTTTTCCCCCACACCATACATTTTATCAATGGGAAGCGGCCATAATGTTTTAGATAATTCCCGTTTGCGAATAATTGTTATACCAAGGGGTTTTTTGAGGTCTGAACCCATTTTAGCCAGAAATTTATTTGGGGCAATACCGATACTGCACGGTAAATCAAGTTCATTCAATATGCGATTTTGTAAGTTTTGTGCAATTTCTACCGGGGTACCTAGACTCTCTACATCTGTTACATCCAAATACCCCTCATCAATGGAGACCGGTTGAACAAGTGGCGTTATTTCAGACAACATCCGAAAGATTTCACTTGAAGCGGCCCGGTAACGTTGGAAATTTGGTTTCAAAATAATGAGCTCCGGGCAAAGCTTTTTCGCCTGCCAAACCGTCATCGTTGTCCGGACCCCTTTCGCCCTTGCTTCATAGCTGCTCGTTACAATAATCCCTTTTCTTTCTTCAGGATTTCCCGCGATAGCGACAGGCTTTCCTTTAAGATCTGGATTGAAGGCCATTTCAACGGAGGCATAAAAACTGTTCATGTCTATATGAAAAATGATTCTTCTTCTTGCTGTTCGCTGCAACGTAGACATGTTAACCACCCTTTACTGATTGGTTGTTACTCTTACTATAAGTATAGCATAGAAAAAGCATCCATTACGTCCTATTCACAGGGCAATGGATGCTTGATTGTATTGTTATTTTGCTGTCTCCATAACAATTGCTGTAATGAGTTCTGTAATCTTACGCAAATTATCTACAGAGATTCTTTCTTTTGTCGTATGGATTTCTTCATACCCTACTGCGAGATTCACCGTTGGAATCCCAAAACCGGCAATGATATTAGCATCACTGCCACCGCCGCTTTTCAGCAATTTACTTTCTCTACCAATTGCTTTTGCAGCCCTCCTAGCAACTTCCACCACTTGGTCCCCGCTTTCTTGTTTATAACCAGGGTACATCAGTTTTATTTCTACTTCCGCCTCACCACCAAGTTCGCTTGCTGCGTGTTCGAACGCTTCTTTCATTGCGGCTGTCTGTTTATCAAGCTTTTTCCGATCTAAAGAACGAGCTTCTGCAATGATATCTACATGATCCGCAACGATATTCGTTTGTTGTCCACCTTCAAAGCGGCCGATGTTTGCAGTTGTTTCTTCATCAATTCTACCAAGCGGCATTTTGGATATTGCTTTAGCTGCTATTGTAATCGCAGAGACACCTTTTTCTGGCTCGACCCCTGCGTGGGCGGTTTTGCCTTTTACAGTTGCGAAAATTTTTGCCTGATTCGGAGCTGCAACAATGATGTCACCAATCTCGCCATTACTATCAATTGCATAGCCGTATGACGCATGAATCAGGGAACTGTCCAATGCTTTTGCACCAACCAGACCGGACTCTTCCCCGACTGTAATGATAAATTGAATATCACCATGCTCGACTTGCTGCTCTTGTAATAAACGAATCATTTCTAAAATTGCTGCAAGGCCAGCTTTATCATCTGCGCCGAGAATGGTCGTGCCGTCTGATTTAATAAACCCGTCCTCGATTATGGGTTGAATATGATTACCTGGTACGACAGTATCCATATGGGATGTGAAGTAAATAGTATCTATATCCGATTTAGTCCCTTTCAGTGTACAAATTAAATTCCCTGCTCCGTGTCCTGTCTTTTCCTTTGCATTATCTTCCATCACTTCCACACCAAGATCAGTAAATTTCTTTTTAAGGACGGATGCAATTTCTGCTTCATGTCCTGTTTCGGAATCCACTTGAACGAGTTCAAGGAATTCCTCGACTAATCTTGTTTCATTTACTATATCCATCTTTTAGCCTCCAGGTCCTTTATTACATCATAAGGGGATGTTCCCGTGCTTTTTATGAGGGCGTTCCTCCTGTTTATCCCGCAGCATTTCCAAGGCTTGGATGAGCTTGATTCTCGTCTCTCTAGGATCGATGACGTCATCAACCATTCCTAAACCTGCTGCTACATAAGGATTCGCGAATTTCTCGCGGTAGTCTGCGATTTTCTCAGCGCGCAAGCTCTCAGGATTATCACTTTCTGCAATTTCCCTACCATAAATGATATTAACCGCTCCTTCAGGCCCCATGACAGCAATTTCAGCATTCGGCCATGCATAAACGAGATCCGCACCGATTGACTTACTATTTAAAGCAACATACGCACCGCCAAATGCTTTTCTTGTAATCACGGTAATTTTCGGAACGGTTGCTTCGGAATAAGCGTATAAAATCTTTGCCCCATGTCGTATAATACCACCATGTTCCTGTTTGACACCAGGGAAAAATCCAGTAACATCTTCAAATGTAATAATTGGTATATTAAAGCAGTCACAGAAACGAATAAATCGAGATGCCTTATCACTTGAATCGATATCTAGTCCACCGGCCATATACTTCGGCTGATTACAGACGAGACCAATCGCTTCCCCTTTTATCCGGGCAAAGCCAACAACAATATTCTTAGCAAAGTCTTGATGTATTTCAAAAAAACTGTCCGTATCAACAATATTCTCAATTATATTTTTCACATCATATGGCCGAACGGGATCAAATGGAACAAGATCAGTCAGAGCTGGACGAAATTCTTCTTCCATGCTTTTCGTTTCATAGGGGAGCGGCTTTAATTTTTCCTCAAAATTTGCCGGAATATAAGATAGTAGCTTTTTGACCGAATCGAGAGCTGCTTCTTCAGTTGAAGTCTTGATATGGGCATTTCCACTTTTCGTGTTATGAATGTATGCTCCCCCTAAATCTTCTGAGGATATCTTCTCTCCCGTGACAGTTTCAATCACTTTCGGCCCTGTAATAAACATTTGAGACGTCTTCTCCACCATAATAACAAAATCAGTGATTGCCGGTGAATAGACGGCACCACCAGCACTTGGCCCCATAATAACTGAAATCTGCGGAATGACACCAGAATAAATGGAATTACGGTAAAACACCTGTCCATAACCATCCAAAGAGGAAACACCTTCCTGGATTCGCGCACCACCTGAATCACTCAGTCCGATAAACGGCACTCTCGTCTTTGCTGCAAGATCCATAACAGCTGCAATTTTCTTCCCATGCATTTCTCCAAGTGCACCACCATACACCGTAAAATCTTGGGCAAATAAATAGACAGATCTCCCTTCTATTTTCCCGTATCCGGTTACCACACCTTCACCTTTGTTACTCGAATCACCGTTCATACTGAAGTCAGAGGTGCGGGTTTCGACAAAAGGATTCAGTTCAACAAATGTATCCTCATCCAAAAGGTAATCGATCCGTTCCCTTGCAGTCATTTTACCTTTTTCATGTTGCCTCTTGATCCGTTCGTCACCACCGCCTAGTTCGACTTCTCTCCGTTTATCATATAATTCATTAATCTTATCATATATATCCATCAGTCTTCACTTCCTTCTGGATGCTCACATAACTCAACTAAGACACCATGCGCCTCTTTCGGATGGATGAACGCGATTTGACTATTGTTTGCGCCTTGCTTCGATTCTTCATTGATAAGCCGAACACCTTTTTCTTTTAATTTGGAGAGTCTGCTTGTTAAATCTTCCACTTCAAAAGCGATATGATGGACACCTTCTCCCCGCTGCGCAAGAAAAGAGTTTATAGGAGATTGTTCATGTAACGGTTCGAGTAATTCAATTCGTGTTTCTCCAACTTTTAAGAATGCTATTTTAACACCTTCTGACTCTACCTCTTCAATTGCTTCTACCTCGAGACCTATCGCATTGGTATAAAAAGGTAATACTTCTTCGATTTTTTTAACCGCAATCCCGAGATGAGCAATCTGTTTCGGTGGGATTGGTGTTTCTTCCGGTCGTAGAAGCTGCTTTAAATAAATAGCCATTTCTTCCGTTGGTGAACCGCTAGTGAAAATACGTTTAATGCCCTTTTCAAGCAGAAACGGAATATCTTCATTCGGAATAACCCCTCCGCCAATCACTGGAATATCGCCTGCATTTCGTTTCTCAAGTTCCTCCAGTACTTTTGGAAATAGCGTATTATGGGCTCCGGATAAGGAGGATAAACCAACAACGTCAACATCTTCTTGAACTGCAGCTGTTGCAATTTGTACAGGTGATTGACGAAGACCGGTATAAATTACTTCCATTCCGTGGTCACGCATTGCTTGAGCAATAACTAAAGCTCCGCGATCATGCCCATCGAGTCCAGGCTTAGCTATTAGTATTCTAATTTTTCTCACGATACCTTCCCCCCTTAAAATCCTGTATACTCCCCAAACTCATCACGTAACACGCGGCAAATTTCTCCGACGGAAGCATATGCTTTTACAGCATCTAATATATACGGAATCAAATTTTCCTTCTGATTTTTTGCATTTGTACGCAATGCTTGCAGCTTGCGGTCCACTTCTTTTTGATTTCGTTCTCCGCGGATTTGCTGCAGATTATTTATTTGGGCTTGCTCAAGCTCCTCATCTACTTTCAACAGATCAGGATTAACCTCTTCTTCCACTTTAAATTGGTTAAGACCGACGATGATTTCTTCTTCACTCTCAATCCGCTTTTGAGTTTCATACGCGTTATGATGGATTTCCCGTTGCATATATCCTTCTTCAATCGCTTGTACGGCACCTCCGTACGCTTTAATCCGGTCTAAATAATCCATTACCTTTTCTTCGAGTTCATCTGTTAACGCTTCCACATAATAAGAACCGCCAAGCGGGTCTACCGTATCCGCAACGCCACTTTCATGGGCAATAATCTGTTGGGTCCGTAAAGCAATTCTTGCAGACTCCTCTGTCGGCAATGATAAAGCTTCATCACGTGAGTTTGTATGCAGGCTTTGTGTGCCGCCTAGGACTGCCGCAAGAGCTTGCATGGTTACACGGACAATATTATTATCCGGTTGCTGCGCGGTTAATGTTGAGCCGCCTGTTTGGGTATGAAATCGTAATTTCCAGCTCTTTGGATCCTTCGCATGATAATGTTCTTTCATTATTTTTGCCCAAATTCTTCTTGCTGCCCGGAATTTAGCAATCTCTTCAAAGAATTCATTATGGGCATTAAAGAAGAAAGCCAGGCGCGGTGCGAATGAATCCACATCAAGTCCAGACTCGATTGCGGCGTCAACATAAGCCATTCCATTCGCAATTGTGAATGCAGCTTCCTGGACGGCATTCGAACCGGCTTCCCGAATATGGTAACCGGAAATACTTATCGTATTGAATTTAGGCAAATTCTCCTGACAATAGGCGAATATATCTGTAATTAATCGCATCGATGGTTTTGGCGGGAAAATATATGTACCCCTTGCAATATATTCTTTTAAAATATCATTTTGAATCGTTCCAGTAAGCTTTTCTGAAGATACCCCTTGCTTCTCTCCTACTGCAATATACATGCATAAAAGAATAGCTGCAGGAGCGTTGATTGTCATCGAAGTACTTACTTGATCAAGTGGAATTTGATCCAACAGTTTTTCCATATCAGCTAATGTATCAATTGCTACTCCTACTTTACCGACTTCTCCTTCACTCATCGCATCGTCTGAGTCATAGCCAATTTGCGTCGGTAAGTCAAATGCAACGGAAAGTCCTGTTTGCCCTTGTTCTAACAAATAACGAAATCTTTTATTCGTTTCGATTGCTGAACCGAATCCCGCATATTGTCGCATCGTCCATAACCTGCTGCGATACATGGTCGGTTGAATCCCACGTAAATAAGGATATTGCCCCGGATACCCTAACGGATAGTTCGCTTCCTTTGATCCATACAAATAGTCAATCGGGATCTCAGATGATGTATGAAACGCTCTCTTACGCTCAGGAAAGCGCTTTAATGTTTTCTTAACATCTTCTTCCCATTTTGTTTTCTCGTGATTATACTTTTCCGGCATATAATTTTCCCCCATTCTCCAACAAATCCATGACAAATTCATTTTCCGAAATCTTTACACTTGTCCAATGAGCAATTTCACGTTAAAATGTTTAAGAGTAGTAATTGTGATAAGGAGGTCAGAGAATTGTCCAAACAATCTTATTCAAAAAGACAATCAAAACGTCAGCGCAGGACAAAAATTATTGTATACGTCATGATTATCCTCATGTTGTTGTCAACATTCACATACGGATTGGCCGCCTTCGCGTTTTAATGAATCCTAATACTAAATATTATGAACTTACAAAGACTGGTGAATCAGACCGGTCTTTTTTAATTTATTATGTTATGTAAGACTCTAGTAAAAAGGAGACTGACTAAATACCGTCAGTCTCTATTAAAATCGGTTAGACCTCTTCACAGTGCACATCATATAATGCTTGGAGTTTAATCATTACTTCCATAGGGCTATAGTTTTCGATATCGTGACGTTCCAGCATCGATACAATTTCTCCGTCCTTAAGTAACGCAAAAGATGGGGATGATGGCGGATACCCTTCAAAATATTCTCTTGCCCGCTCTGTAGCCTCCCGGTCCTGACCAGCAAATACGGTTACCAAGTGATCCGGTCGTCGATCATAATGAATGGAAGTGCCTGCAGCTGGACGAGCAATACCTCCTGCACATCCACATGTCGAGTTAACCATGACAAGTGTTGTTCCTTTTTGTTTGAGCGCTTCATCCACCTCTTCCGGTGTTCTGAGCTCTTGAAAACCAGCTTCAGTTATATCTTTACGAGCAGCGTCGACAATATCATTCATAAACAAGTTAAAATCCATCACAAACTCTCCTTTCCCAATTAAAATAAAATTAGTCTAAATACATATTTAGCTTATCAGGGAATATTAGTAATTTCAATTAAATAAATTCCTAAAAATCCCTTCCTAACGAACTCTTAGTAAATAGTAGTCGTATCTTCATTCGTATTCTCAAGAATTTCCTTTACTCTTCTCAAGAACTTGCCGCTGATCAACCCGTCTAGCACACGATGATCTAATGATAAGCAGAGATTAACCATATCTCTTGCTGCAAACATATCATGAATAATTACCGGACGTTTAACGATCGATTCCACTTGCAGGATTGCTGCTTGTGGATGATTGATGATTCCCATCGATTGTACCGATCCAAATGTGCCTGTATTATTCACTGTAAACGTGCCACCACTCATATCTTCAGCCGTTAATTGACCATTTCTTGCTTTCTGGGCTAACTCGGTGATTTCGCGGGCAATACCTTTGATCGACAGCTCGTCAGCATTTTTAATTACTGGAACAAATAACTCCTCATCACTCGCTACTGCAATGGAAATATTGATTGCTTTACGTTGGATAATTTTATCCCCGGCCCATGTACTGTTAAGCTGCGGGAATTCTTTTAAGCCCTGCGCTACAGCTTTAACAAAAAATGCAAAGAAAGTTAAATTATAGCCTTCTTGTTGTTTAAACTCATTCTTAACCGCATTACGGTAGTTAACAAGATCGGTTACATCTGTCTCCACCGTCATCCAGGCGTGTGGAATCTCTTGAGCCGATGTGACCATTTTTTGGGCAATCGCTTTCCTTACACCAGTCACCGGGATTTCAATGTCACCAGTCTTCGTTCGAACTGCAGGTTCAACTGAACGTTTCACTTTTTGCTGTATCTCCTGGAACTCTTTTGCCCCTGGCGTTGCTTCCCGTTGCGGAATGTTTCCGGAGGCGATTATTTTCTCAATATCTTTTCTCGTAATCCGTCCACCACGCCCAGAACCTTCCACTACATTTAAATCAATATTATTTTCCTGGGCTAATGATAAAACAGCCGGAGAAAATCTTTTCTTCATCGTTGCGTCCTTCTGTTCAGCAGAAATAGTTTCTGTTGTTTCATTTCCTGCTGATGTTTGCTCGTTCTCAGGAAGTGCGCCCCCGCCTTCTATTTCAATTTGACACATTACCTCACCAACCGCAATAGTATCTCCTTCATTTGCAGCAAGTTCTTTAATCACTCCTGAAAAAGAAGATGGTACTTCAGCGTTTACCTTATCTGTCATTACTTCTGCAATTGGATCATACTTCTCAACACTATCCCCGGGCTGAACAAGCCAGGTTGTAATTGTACCTTCTGTCACGCTTTCCCCGAGCTGAGGCATTGTAATTTTTTCCAAGGCCATTTTTCATCCTCCTAAAGCTTAAAATTCGGCTAAATCACGCATCGCTTTCTCGACTTTTTCCGGGTTGATCATAAAGTATTTTTCCATAGTGGGAGCATAAGGCATGGCTGGAACATCCGGTCCAGCAAGACGCTTAATTGGTGCATCCAGGTCGAACAGACAATTCTCAGCTATTATTGCTGCCACTTCCCCAATAATGCTTCCTTCTTTATTATCCTCTGTAACGAGCAACACTTTTCCGGTCTTTGTTGCCGCCTCAATAATTGCTTCCTGATCAAGCGGATAAACTGTTCGTAAATCGAGTATATGAGCTTCGATGCCTTCTTCAGCAAGTTTCTCTGCTGCTTGAAGGGCAAAGTGTACACCGAGCCCATACGTAATAACCGTGATGTCATCCCCTTCCCGCTTCACATCTGCTTTTCCAATCGGAAGAACATAGTCATCTTCGGGTACTTCCCCTTTGATGAGCCGATATGCGCGTTTATGTTCAAAAAATAACACAGGATCATTATCACGGATTGCTGCTTTAAGCAATCCTTTTACATCATAAGGGGTTGATGGCATGACAATTTTAAGTCCAGGCTGGTTCGCAAACATCGCTTCGACAGATTGAGAATGATATAAAGCACCATGTACACCACCGCCATATGGAGCTCGGATTGTAATTGGCGCCTGCCAGTCATTATTGGAACGATAACGGATTTTAGCTGCTTCCGAAATAATCTGGTTGAATGCCGGCAAGATGAAGTCTGCAAATTGCATTTCAGCTACCGGACGCAACCCATACATTGAAGCGCCGATTCCAACGCCGGCAATTGCTGATTCGGATAGTGGGGTATCCAGGACGCGCGTGGCGCCAAACTCATTGTAAAGCCCATCCGTCGCCCGGAATACACCACCTTTTTTACCAACATCTTCACCGAGTATAAATACTTTTTCATCACGTTGCATTTCTTCTCGTAATGCAGTAGTTACCGCTTGTATATAAGACATAACTGTCATTTCTCTTATCCCTCCTGTTCTTCGTAAACGTAGCGTAATGCATGTTCTGGCTCTGCATAAGGGGCTTGTTCTGCATATTCAGTTGCTTCGTTTACTATCTCCTGTACTTCACGTTTAATCTGTTCTTCTCTTTTCTCTGTAAGTACACCGGATTCCTTTAAGTAAGTAGAGAAAGTAAGGATACAGTCATCTTTTTTCGCTTCCTCCACTTCCTCTTTTTCTCGATATGTGCGATCATCATCATCACTCGAGTGAGCTGTAAGGCGATATGTCACTGCTTCAATAAGTGACGGGCCATCACCGTTAACCGCACGCTCCCGCGCTTCTTTAACAGCGGAATAAACTTCAATCGGATCATTACCATTAACGGTGACGCCATGCATGCCATAACTTTTAGCACGGATTGACACGTTCTCACTCGCAACCTGACGTTCGAATGGGACAGATATGGCGTACTTATTGTTTTCAACCATCGTGATAACAGGGAGTTTGTGTACACCAGCGAAATTCAAACCTTCGTGGAAATCCCCTTGGTTTGTTGAACCTTCACCAAGTGTAACAAAAGAAACAAAATCTTCATGCTCCATTTTACCAGCCAAAGCAACACCTACTGCATGTGGCAGCTGTGTTGTAACGGGAGAAGAGCCAGTTAATATCCGGTTTTTCCTTTGGCCAAAGTGTCCTGGCATTTGTCTGCCGCCTGAATTTGGATCTTCCGCTTTCGCAAAGGCGGAAAGCATTAAATCTTTTGCTGTCATACCGAACGCCAAAACGACACCTAAGTCGCGATAATATGGCGCACTCCAATCCCGCTCCCGATCTAGAGCAAAAGAAGCTCCAATCTGTGCTGCTTCCTGACCTTGACAAGATATAACGAAGGGAATCTTACCTGAACGGTTCAGCAGCCACATCCGTTCATCAATTTTCCTTGCAAGCAGCATCGTTTTATACATATCAAGTACCTGTTCATCTGTTAAACCTGCTTGTTGATGACGATTTGAACTCATCTTTTAATCACTCCTTTGTTCTTCTATCCTTAGCCGTGGATCTGATTACCATCGACAGCAAGTGCTGCTTCGCCAATTGCTTCTGAGAGCGTAGGATGCGGGTGTACACCAGTTGCAATTTCCCATGGTGTTGCATCAAGAACTTTTGCAAGTCCTGCTTCTGAAATCATATCTGTGACATGTGGACCGATCATGTGAACGCCCAATAAATCATCCGAATCGACGTCCGCGATTATTTTTACAAAACCCGCAGATTCACCATAGACTAATGCTTTACCGACTGCTTGGAACGGGAACTTACCGATTTTCACATTGTAGCCCTTATCCTTCGCTTCCTTCTCCGTCAAACCGACATGAGCCGCTTCTGGACTGGAATAGATGCAGCTTGGAATCGTTTCATAATCAAGTGGCAACGGATTTTCATTCGCCAGATGCTCAACCGCCCTTATTCCTTCATAAGAAGCGACATGGGCAAGCTGCATGCCACCGATAACGTCGCCTATCGCATAAATATGAGATTCTTTCGTTTGCATGAATGAGTTTGTTTTAATGAAACCATTTTCCACCTGAATATCCGTATTTTCAAGTCCAATGTTTGTTACATTAGCCGTTCTTCCGACTGATACGAGAATTTTTTCCGCTTGATATGTTGTTGCTATACCTTTCACTTCAGCTTGGATGGAAACTTCGTCTGCAATTTCCAATGTATCACGAAGGACATTCGCTTCTTTTACAAAGGTAATGCCTTTCTTCTGAAGCAGGCGTTCCATCTCTTTAGCAATTGCCTCGTCTTCCGTCGGTAAAATTTGTTTTGCATATTCAATGACCGTTACTTCCACTCCGAAGTCATTCAGCATGGATGCCCATTCAATTCCAATTACCCCACCGCCAATGATGAGTACAGAGCTTGGAAGTTCATCCAGCTGCAAGACATCGTCTGAAGATAAGACTTGCTTCCCGTCAAATGCTAATCCATCCAACGAACGCGGATGTGATCCAGTTGCGATGATGACGTTTTTAGGAGTTAAGATTGTATTTTCATCTCCATTGGCGTATTCGACCGATATCGTGCCAGGCATCGGAGAAAAGATGCTTGGTCCAAGAATTCTTCCAAATCCTTGATAAACATCAATTTCACCTTTTTTCATCAGTCCCTGTACACCTTGATGCAAGCGCTCAACAATCGTATTTTTTCTTGCCTGTACGTTTGTAAAGTTAATTGTTGTATCCTTCGTTTCTATGCCGTACTCACTGGCTTCTTTTGTCTGACGATATACTTCAGCACTGCGCAATAAAGCTTTAGAAGGGATACAGCCCTGGTGGAGACAAGTTCCTCCGAGCTTCTTATTTTCAACGACTGCTGTCTTTAATCCAAGCTGGGAAGCCCGAATGGCTGCGACATATCCACCCGTACCTCCGCCTAATATGACTAAATCGTAATCCTCTGCCATCGTCCATTACTCCTTTCCGGTCTCCATTCCAATCTTAACGATTTAAAATTGATCGCTCATTCGTTAAGAATTGGCTGCGTGATTCCCGTTTCGCTTTAATTCGTTCCTCAGCCATTCTGTCAGCTGCAACGTAAGTCGGGATATTATCTCTTCTGGAAATTTCAAAGACACGTTCCAGGTTGGAATAGATAACCTCAACTTTCTTTAATGCCCTTCCCTTATTATAACCGGCAAGCTCATCCGCAACATTAATAACTCCACCTGCGTTAATAACATAATCCGGTGCATAAACAATTCCCATTTCATGGATGATGTCACCATGTTTTTCTTCTGCAAGCTGGTTATTTGCTGAGCCGGCAATCATTTTCGCTTTAAATTGAGGAATCGTTTCATCATTAATAACCCCACCTAATGCACAAGGAGTGAATATATCGCATTCAACACTATAAATTTCATCCGGTCCAACAGCTGTTGCTCCGAACGCTTCTACAGCTCTTTGAACCGCTGCTTCATTAATATCCGTCACGATTAATTCAGCACCTTCATCATGGAGATATTCACAAAGCGAATAAGCGACATTACCAACTCCTTGAACGGCAATTGTTTTACCTTCTAAGGAATCAGAACCGAATGTTTCTTTCGCTGTTGCTTTTATTCCTTTATAAATTCCATAAGCAGTTATTGGCGACGGGTTGCCGGCTGCGTCAGGCGAAGTCGGTGAGGTTCCCGTTACGAACTCGGTTTCCAGATGAATAAGATCCATATCTTCTGTTGTTGTGCCTACATCCTCAGCAGTAATATAGCGTCCGTTCAACCCTTGAATGAAACGTCCGAAAGCACGGAATAATTCTGGATTTTTGTCCTTTTTCGGGTCTCCGATAATAACCGTCTTCCCACCACCTAAATCGAGTCCGGCTGCAGCATTTTTGTATGTCATCCCTTTGGCAAGGCGAAGCGCATCCTCAATCGCTGCCTCTTCTGAATCATACGTCCACATTCTCGTTCCTCCAAGCGCAGGTCCCAGCGTTGTATCATGAATCGCGATAATTGCCTTTAGTCCTGATGCCTTATCTTGGCAAAACACTAATTGTTCATACTCATATTTTTCCATTGATTTAAATAATTCCATTTCCCATTCCTCCCAAATTTCATAAAAAGATTATTATTCATACGAAGATCGATTGAATGTAAGCGCTTTAATAACCATTTAGCCCTAAGTATCATTCAAGCTGGTATTTCTCAATTTTATAATATAAGTTTCGAATTGAAATATTTAATGCTTGAGCAGTTTTCGTTTTATTAAATCCATTATTTTTATATACTTTATAGATATAATCTTTCTCAAAACCATCTACAGCGTCTGTTAAAGAGTCCCACTCCGGGAACATGAGATTGGATTGCTTTAGCGTGGAAGATGATTGCAGTAATTTCGGTAAGTATTCTTTTTTAATTACTTCTTCCTGATTATCCATATAAATCATCGCGCGACCAATCATATTCTCCAACTCCCTTACGTTCCCCGGCCACTGGTATTGCTCGAGCACTTCAATTGCTTCTTCACTAATATGCTTGACATCTCTGCGGTAATCTTCATTAAGTTTCAAAATGAGATGCTCTGCCAGTTCGCGAATGTCAGATACACGTTCACTTAAAGATGGAATAAAAATAGGTAAACGATTTAAACGGTAGTAAAGATCCTCTCTGAATGTCCGATTACTGATTGCTTTTTCCAAATTTGTATTCGTTGCAGTAATGATCCGGACGTCAATTGGAAGCGCTTGTTTTCCACCAACACGAATAATCTCCTTCTCCTCTAAAACCCGGAGAAGTTTAGACTGCATATCTAAAGATAACTCACCAATTTCATCAAGAAAGACACTTCCTTCATCCGCTGCTTCGAAGGCACCTACTTTACTTTTGGGCGATTCACGTGATTCATAACCGAATAATTCCATTTCAAGCAATGATTCATTCATTGTGGCACAATTAACACGGATGAATTTATTTTGTTTGCGGTCACTTTCATTATGAATCGCATGGGCAAACAACTCTTTCCCCGTACCAGAATCACCTCTTAGCAAAACTGTTGCTGGCGTCTTCGCTCCAACTTTCGCTTGTTCAAGTGCCAGTTGCATTTCAGGTGATGAACCGATAATATCATCAAACGTATATTTTGCTTCCAGACTGCGTATAATTCGCCTCGCATGTTCCAGTTCATTTGTCAGTGCTTGAATTTCCGAGACATCATGCAGGACGCCGACACTTCCTTGAATTTTACCTTTGGCAATGACCGGTGCAACATTTACAATGACTTCACTTTTTTTCTGGCCAACTTTCATCCGGACCCCACGATAGGCATTACCAGTTTGCAGCACTTTCATGTGCATGCTTTCCCCTTCATGGATGTCTACTGTCGCTGGTTTTCCAATCACATCATCTTCTGTTAGTCCAGTTATTCTTGTATAGGCAGGATTAATCATGATGCCATTACCATGTTCATCAACAACACTTATTGCAGCGTCTGAAGATTTAATGATCGCTTCTAACATATTTTTCAGCTCGATTAAATCGGTGTTCTCTTCTGCTAACTTAACAACTTCGGTAATGTCTTTGAATACAGTAAACGCTCCAATTAAATCACCGTTTTCACTAATTAAAGGTATCCGTGTGGAAATAATCTGTTTTCCATTTTCTAATGGAAACTTCTGATTAATTTCTTTTTCTTTTGTTTGAAGTATATTTGGTAGACGTGAATTTTTTATAATGTGTCTTATATGCTTGCCGATAAATGCATCTTTCGGATGCCCGACAATCTCTGCCGCTTTCTCATTCACAAATTGAATGTTCTCTTCCTTGTCGATAACAATCATTCCGTCACGAATATGGTTAAGAATCAATTCCTGATCATCGCTTTGCTGCTTAATTTGCTCAAGCAGTACATCTTTTTCATCTACAAGTTCAGAAATAATGTAGGCCACGGAGCCTGGAACAACAACTGTCTGTTCTCTTCTCGAACGGATCAGTTCTTCAAGGACAGTCTGATCGCCTGTAGCTTCAATAATGATATCGATCGATTTATCGACCCAGGCTCTCCAATCACTTCCGGTTTGTATTTGTAACTTATTAGCTAATGCAAGACCGGGTGCATCATCATTGTGATCAATTACTGCCACAATTTTCATAGTGGTTGTGGAGTGAATGATATGAATCAATGCCGTCCCACCTTTTCCGGCACCAACAATAAGTACTTTTTTCATCAATTCACCACCTTTGCATTATCTTGCATACTTATATCATACGTTATCGTGAATGAATTGGCAATGATTAGTTGATTATGATAACTACTGCATTATTGTGTATAAAACATTTCCCTTTGAATGATTTTGTTCTATTTCTATGCATATTTTTGCTATACTCTATAGATAGAACAACTTTAGAGATTTTTAAAGGGGAATGAACATGAGAAATATAGCAATTGGCATCCTATTAATCCCTGGCATCATTGCTGCCATTGGAATTAAATTAATGCGGGATACATTATTCAACGATTTTTATACCATTTTCATTTATTCATGGATTCAATTTGTTGTCGGATTAGCCTTATTCCTTGCTGGAATCGCTTTTCTTGGAGGTTTTATCGTTTTTCGCGATCGAAAAAACAAAGCAAAAGAGAAGAATTCCTCTGTTAAGGGTGAATAAACAAAATTTATTAACTTTTTATCGTAATTATATATGAATTTATGATATGATAAGTAGAAAATTATCTTTATGTAACAAATGAGGAGGAAACCAGATGAAGGTCGCAAAATTTGGCGGCAGTTCAATGGCGAGTGCAAGCCAATTAATGAAAGTTGGAGATATTATAAAGAGTGACGCAAGCCGTAAATTTATCGTTGTGTCAGCTCCGGGAAAACGATTTAAGGAAGACACAAAGATGACCGACTTGCTGATCGACCTTGGGACTGCTTATTTAAAGCAAACTGATTTTGACGAACAGTTCGAGGCCATTATGCAGCGTTTTACAGAGATAGTTACAGAATTAGAACTTCCAAGTACGTTATTGGATGAATTTACAGAATCATTAAAACAAGTACAGGAACTATCTGATAATGAGGCAAGTTTAATGGATGCCGTAAAAGCAATCGGTGAAGATAGTTCAGCGAAATTGCTGAGTGCTTATTTAAATAAAATCGGTATCTATTCGGCATACGTCAATCCGCAGGAAGCCGGCCTTATTCTTAGTGATGAGCCAGGTAACGCACAAATTCTTCCGGATAGTTTTGATAAGATTTGCATGCTAAGAGAACGGGATGGAGTACTTGTCATCCCCGGTTTCTTCGGATATACAGAGGAAGGTAAACTCGTTACATTTTCTAGGGGCGGATCAGACATTACCGGTTCATTAATCGCTGCTGGTGTCGAAGCTGAGATTTATGAGAATTTCACAGATGTTGATTCTGTATTTACAGTAAATCCTGCTTTTGTACCTAATCCGAAAACAATTACAAAACTTACGTATAAAGAAATGCGGGAATTATCTTATGCTGGTTTCTCTGTTTTTCATGATGAAGCGTTAATCCCTGCTTACCATGCCAAAATTCCGGTCGCAATTAAAAACACGAATAACCCTTCAGCTAAAGGGACATTGATCGTCGCAGAACGGGAATTAAATGGACGAGTTGTAACAGGTATCGCAAGTGATACTGGCTTCTGCAGTCTTTATGTCAGCAAATATCTAATGAACAGAGAAATTGGATTTGGGCGTAAGCTATTAAATATCTTTGAAGATGAAGGTGTGTCATTTGAACATGCTCCTTCCGGAATTGACAACATGTCTGTTATTTTCCGGGAAAGTAATTTACCGCGCCATAAAGAAAGAGTTATTTTAGAACGGATTAAAAATGAACTGCATCCAGATACGGTCAGTATTACAAGAGGAATAGCAATTATTATGGTCGTTGGTGAAGGGCTTGTAAATTCGATTGGTGTTGCTAATAAGGCAACTGAAGCATTTACAAGGGCAAATGTAAATATTGATATGATCAACCAAGGTTCTTCCGAGGTATCCATGATGTTTGGTATTCAAGCCGACGATTTAGAACGGGCAATCCGCTCCCTTTATGAACTGTATTTTGTAGAGGAAGATTCGTTAGTAAAAAGTGGTTCCTAGAGAAATGCATAAGAAGAGACTGGATGTTTGATCCAGTCTCTTTTTTTAGCTGACTTGATGTTCAAGCCGTAATCTGTCAGCAACCATCGCAATGAATTCACTGTTCGTAGGTTTTGCTTTAGAAATATTAATGGTATAACCGAATAATGCCGATATTGAATCAATGTTCCCCCTGCTCCAAGCTACTTCTATCGCATGGCGAATTGCTCGCTCCACTCTGGAAGCTGTTGTATTATATTTTTTTGCGATTTGCGGATAAAGCGTTTTTGTAATTGCTCCCAACAAATCGATATTATTATAAACCATCGTAATTGCTTCCCGTAGATACATATAACCTTTAATATGGGCTGGCACACCAACTTCATGAATGATATTTGTAATGCTTGCTTCAAGATTATGTGTCTTATTCTTTTTCCTTTGTTTTCTTACTTTGGTTTTAAAATTATCGATATTCTTACTGATCGTTCGGATTCTGTCAGCTAGATGGTCCAAGTCAAATGGTTTTAAAATGAAATAAGAAGCGCCAAATTCAACTGCTTTTTTCATTACTTCTTCCTGGCCGAATGCAGTTAGCATGATGACTTGCGGTGTTTTATTTAATTCCAGCGTGCGTAATTGATTCAGTACTGCAATTCCATCAATATGTGGCATAATAATATCTAATATAAGTATATCGGGTTCTAATACCTCCAACATTTCTAGGCATTCCCTGCCATTTGAAGCTGTACCGATTACTTCAATATCATCTTGACCTTCAAAATATTCCTCCATTAACGAAATTAATTCCGGGTTATCATCGACTAAACATACTGAAATACTTTCCACTTTACGAATCCTCCTTATTTTTACTCTTCCCTCTTACATATTCTACAAAAGATATTATTATCCTTCTTTATTTTAAAGAATTTGTATATTTTTATATTTCTCTATTTTTCCTACAATTTAACTAATATACCGAGCTTTTTCGACAAATTTATTCGATGTTATTCGACAAAAACCATAACTAGATTTTCGTCACCAAAGCTCAATACTGTATAATCTTATCACTTTCATTCAGTGTAAGTGTTTTGCACGTTCTCATGGCTCTCTCTAATCGCCGTTCAGTTGCCCGGTGGACGGATGCGCATCCTTAGGCACTGCTAGAGCTCTTCGGGCTCGCGCCCTGCGGGGTCTCCAGGCTCGTGCTGTTCCCGCAGGAGTCACCGTCCACCGGGCAACTAAACTGATTCTCTGAATAGAAATTGTTTCGTCACGATAAGAATTATACCTTTGGAACATTAAACAGTGATCCATATTTGGTCTTTCCTGATAGCAGTCCAGACACCTCGAGACTCCTGCGGGAGGATAGGGCTGGCGAGACCCCTTAGTGCTCAGCGCGAGGAGGCTTGCCGGCCGCTCAGCAGGTGCGAGAGGTGTCTGGACTGCGGACCTCCAGAAGTGAGTTTCGGACATTTCGGATACTTACGCTTAATGAATGTAAAAAACTTGCAACAGGGTGTTTTTACTGTTGCAAGTTCTTGGTTAGCTCGCTAAGGCAATGGTTTCATCATCTTTTTTAATGGATATTCCTGCATCGTTCAGCATCCATTCGATATGGACACCATAGCCCGAAGTTGGGTCGTTAACGAATACATGTGTTACAGCACCTACTATCTTTCCGTCTTGTATAATGGGACTGCCGCTCATTCCTTGAACAATTCCACCTGTACTTTCGAGGAGACGAGGGTCGGTTATTTTAAGAACCATTCCTTTAATGTCAGCTTTTTTTTGCGGAACCGAGCTAACGATTTCGATGTCGAATTCCTCGACCTTTTCATCAGCAACAACAGTTAAAATTTTTGCTGGGCCTTCTTTAACTTCATCAGATCGGGTGATTGGTAAAGGCTTATCATAATTGTCATTCGTTATGGTTGAGTTAAGCACACCAAAAATGCCGTGTGGTGTATTCTTCACAATACTTCCAATCACATTCCGGTCTGCGGAGAATCTTGCTTGCTTCTCACCCGGTGTTCCTTGATTACCTTTTTCAATGTGGACGACAGATGACCGGACAATCTTACCTCTCATTAATTCAATCGGTTTCTTTGTGTCCATATCTGAAATTACATGACCAAGCGCCCCATATCGCTTTGTCTCTGGGTCATGGAATGTCATCGTCCCAATTCCCGCTGCAGAATCCCTAATATAAAGTCCAATCTTATATTCCTGATCCCGTTTATCTTGTACTGGCTGTAAGGATGTGTTAAGTGTTTCATTTCCCCTTTTCAGCGTAATTTTTAGTTCTTCATTTTGCTTCCCGGCTGTGTTTACCAATGGTTTGATCTCGCTCATATCTTTAATCGGTTTCCCATTGATTTCAACAATCATATCCCCAATTAAGACTTTGGCATCCTGTCCCGGTGACAATGAGCCTTCTTTCCCTTGAATGGAATGGTGACCGACTACAAGTACCCCGAGCGTTTCCAGCTGCACCCCAATCGATTGACCTCCTGGAATTAATTTAATATCTTCCTCCCTCTGTATCGGTTCCAATGACGCATCCTCTTCAGCAGAAACAACACTTAAAGGAATGAAATTAGAGAACACTTCATGAGTCATTGTGTCTTTTGCGGGAAATATTCCTGCTTGAAATGGAAGTGTAAATGTAAGAAGGAATAAAAAGCTTCCAAATAGTATCAAGGTTCGTTTTATCGATTGTCTCTTTGCTATCTTCATGTATATTTAACACCCCTCGCATCTCACCCATACCAATTTTTTTTCTGTACTCCTAATTTGAGCGAAGCAGGCTGATTTTAAACTGGTGATTCATAAGTGATATGCTTAAGTTTTCCTTGCATAATAAATGACGTGCAGTAGAGGCTAATTTATGATGATATGTAAAAAAACATTAAAAAAAGCCGGTACTGTTAGTTTCCGGCTATTACTCAATATTATTCCTGATGATTTTTCTTCTTGAACATGTCGGCAAGGTCAAGCATTTCTTTTGCATGTTCTTTCGCTGTTTCTGTCAATTTCGTTCCAGTAATCATTCGGCTTAATTCTTCCATTTGTTCGTCCGTGCTTAATTCGGTAACATGTGTTGAAGTTCTGTCATCTTTTTCATGTTTTTTAATCAGTTTATGCGTGTCTGCCATTGCTGCAACTTGAGGTAAATGAGTAATACAAAGTACTTGTGAAGCGTTAGATATTTCATATATCTTCTCAGCAATCGCTTGTGCAACGCGCCCGCTTACACCCGTATCAACTTCATCAAATATCACACTTGTTACCCCTTGATGCTTAGCGAAGATTTTCTTTAGAACGAGCATAATTCTAGATAATTCTCCACCTGAAGCTACTTTTGTCAGCTCTTTAAGTGGCTCACCCGGATTTGTCGAAATCATAAAGCGGATTGTATCATACCCGTCTTTATGAAGTTTTGGATGATCTGCTTCAATATCAAAACTTATTTGGAACTCCGCTTTTTCTAAATATAAGCTTTTCAATTCGCTATGGATTTCTTTAACAAGTGCTCTTGCAGCTTTTTCTCTTAAATCATGAAGTTCTTTTGCCTCAAGCATGGCATCCTTTTCCACTTCTTCAATCTCTTCTACCAGTGCCGTTAAATGAAAATCTTTATTCGTGATTTCTTCCAATTCTTCTTCTATTTTCGCCATGTACGTTTGCATTTCATTCACAGTTGAACCATATTTCTTTTTTAACCGATTGAGTTCATTTATTCTTGCTTCAATTTCATTCAATCGTTCTGGATTATATTGCAATTGATCGATATAATTCCGTAAATCAAATGCCATCGTCTCAATCGAATAATAATGGTTAGCGATTTCTTCTGCTTTTTCATCAATAAAAGGATCAATCTTTTCATGTTCGCTTAAAGAGAGCATCGCATGATTTACCCATTCCAAACCTCTTCCTTCCCCGTATAAGGCATTATAGGCGTTCTGAAGCGCGGTATGGATATTCTCAAAGTTGGCAAGGGAGTTTCGTTCTTTTTCCATTATTTCATCCTCGTCCGGGACAAGATTGGCCTGTTCCAATTCTTGTAATTGAAAGGATAATAAATCTTGGCGATGGGCAGTTTCTTGCTCATTTTCATTTAATTGTTTGTAGCGTTGCTGTAACTTTTTTAGCCTGTTGTAAAGCCCCGTGTATTCTTCTTTAGCCTGTTTGATGTTCTCGTAGTCATAAAGGTCAAGCAGGTGAATGTGATTGTCTGCATCCATTAGAGACTGGGTTTCGTGCTGGCTATGTATATCAATCAGTGTTTTACCAAATTCCCTAAGAATTGCGAGCGTCACCAATTTACCGTTCACCCGGCAAATGCTTTTCCCGCTTTTCGTAATCGTTCGTTCTAAAACGACCTGCTCATCCGTTATTTCAATGCCGTATTGTCTCCCGACCGCATAAATTGGGTGCTCCAATGATTCAATGGAAAATAATCCTTCAATTTCTGCTTTATTTGTTTTATGACGTACATATTCAACAGACCCGCGACCCCCTGCAAGAAGTTGGATAGCATCGATAATGATTGACTTCCCAGCTCCCGTTTCACCAGAAAGCACGGTTAATCCCTCATTAAATGTAATCGATATTTGATCGATAATTGCAAAGTTTTGAATAGAAAGTTCCGTAAGCATGATTGTTCACCTCTTCTTGTATACAATATTAAAGCATGCGTATGAAGCGGTTTTTAATTTTTTCTGCATTCTTTTCTTTTCGGCAGATGATTAAACATGTATCATCCCCGCAAATTGTTCCCATTATCTCTTCCCATTCGAGGTTATCAATTAACACACCGATTGCATTTGCGTTCCCAGGCAATGTTTTTAGTACAACAAAATGATTCGCATGGTCAATACTGACAAAAGCATCAACAATAAGACGTTTTAATTTTTCCTCGGGATTAAATCGTAAATCTGCTGGCAAACTGTATTTATACTTTCCGGATAGTGTAGGTACTTTCACTAAATGTAATTCTTTAATATCACGCGAGACTGTTGCTTGGGTAACATTATAACCAAGAGCTTTCAGTTCATCAACTAGCTCATCTTGCGTTTCGATTTCGTGTTCATGAATTAATTCACGAATTTTAATATGTCGTTGAATCTTACTCATTCGGCTGACCTCCGTTTTTTGCTATGTTGCTTTTAAATGCTTATGTGCTTTGTCTACAACTTCTTCAAGAGATAACGTATAGGGTTTTTCTTTTAGTTCTGGAAGGTGTTTAAAATGGGCTAAAAATTCTACATTACCTTGAGTTCCTGTAATCGGCGAATACGTAATACCATGCAAAATGAAATTTTCTTCTTCAGCAAAGCGTGTGACCTGTTCAAGAACTTCCACATGAACTTCTTTATCACGAATGATTCCACCCTCACCGACTTGCTCTTTCTGCGCTTCAAATTGGGGTTTGATTAAAGCTACGACATCATTCGATTCACTTAATAAATGTTTAAGCACAGGTAAAATCAAACGCAAAGAGATAAAAGAGACATCAATCGAAGCAAATTCCGGGATTGCTTCTAGCATATCTTTTGTTACATAGCGGAAATTAGTCCGTTCCATAACGACGACCCGTTTATCATTGCGTAATTTCCAATCGAGTTGATTGTATCCGACATCAATTGCATAACTTAATCTCGCCCCATGCTGAAGGGCGCAATCGGTAAAGCCCCCCGTTGATGAACCAATGTCAAGTATGGTTTTATCTTGGAGATCCAAGTTAAACTGTTGGATTGCTTTCTCTAATTTCAATCCGCCGCGGCTGACATAGGATTTATTTTTTTGTTTTATACGAATTGGCATGTCTTTCTCGACTTTAACACCTGGTTTATCTAGTCGTTCATGCTCTGAATAAACTAAACCAGCCATAATCAGACGCTTGGCCATATCAGTACTATCAACTAAATCTCGTTCTACAAGTAATTCATCTAAACGTTTTTTTGTCATTTTCATTTCCTTTACTGTGACTGTCATTCATATTCATAAGCTTTTCTGATTTATTATACATCAAATGACTCATATTCTAAAATAGTATACATCTTCCAAACAAAAAAAACAGCCGCTCGTCTTGCATATTGAACGGCTGGACCTTACGATTTACTTAATGATCTCGGTTACTAATATAATCAATTAATGCTTTTAACTGTGATTGAATTGCTCCTGCTTGCTGCAATGATTCCATTGCTTTTTCCACATATATTTCTTTTTGTTTTATAGCTCCGTCTAGCCCAAGCAGCTTCGGATAGGTGCTTTTATTATTATCCACATCACTTCCTACAGGTTTACCAAGTGCTTCCTCTGTTCCAGTAATATCTAAGATATCATCCTGAACTTGGAAGATTAATCCTAAGTAATGGGCAAAACGTGTAAGGTGAGTTAGTTGTGCTTCTGTTGCCCCGCCTAAAAAGGCACCAGCGTAAACAGCGAACTTCAATAATTCTCCAGTTTTCAACTCGTGAATCTTCTCAAGTTGTTCAAGCGGGACTGATATTCCTTTATTTTCCGCTTCCATATCGAGGATCTGTCCGGCAACCATACCAAGCGGACCACTCGCTTCGCCAATTTTTCTTGTTAATTCAACTTTTTCACGGTCGGTAAGGAGTGGCTCATTCGCAATCAACGTAAAGCTATGTGTAAGTAAGCCATCACCTGCTAAAATTGCCGTTGCTTCATCAAACTTCTTATGATTCGTCAATTGTCCACGGCGGTAATCATCATCATCCATCGCAGGTAAATCATCATGAATTAAAGAATATGTATGCATCATTTCTAATGCAATCGCGGTAGAAATGGTTTTTTCAATAGAAGTCCCATAAGCTTCATAGCTAGCAATCAAAAGAATGGGTCGGATTCTTTTCCCGCCAGCTTGAAGGGAATAGAGCATGGAAGCTTTTAATCGATCTGGAATCGAAAGCTTAGCTAATTGAGCTTCCATTTCACTTTCAATTAAGTCTTTCTGCCGCTTTAAATAATCTTCCAGATTGGCCTCGTGCATGCTAGACTTCCCCCTCCACATCAAAGTTTGTGATTTCTCCGTGTTCATTTAAGATTTTTGCCATTTTATCTTGGACAGAATTAATTTTATCACTGCATAGTTTTGATAAAATCATGCCTTCCTGATAATAATCAATTGCTTTTTCCAAAGGGACATCTCCTGTTTCCAGCTTCCCTACAATTTTCTCTAACTTCTCCATTGCTTCCTCGAAGGAAAGTTCCGTATTTTTCTCAGTCATTTGAAGTCTCCTTTACCGATAGCACCCTGGCGTCGATGGTGCCGTCTGTTAATTTTACTGATAGCTGTTCATGTTCCTTAATATGCTTCACTGACTTCAATAATTGGCCATCTGCAGTATAAGGTAACGCAAATCCACGCTTCATAATTTCTAATGGATTGACCAAACTTAACTTATCTAATAAATTACCAAGCTCTCGCAGGTGGTAATCAAGAGTTTGATTCATATAGCGGTTGTTAGTTGCTGTAAGTTCAACCAACTTCTTTTCCGCCTCTTCAATCCTTTCTTTCGGATGCTGCAGGGCAAGTCGATTTATAACGGTTTGATGAGCTACTGCAGCGTCATTTACTTGCAACTTTAGTGTCCGCTCGAGTGATTCCATTTGCTGATCTAATTCTTGTTCTTTCTGGCGGATAAGTTCTTTTGGATAACGGAAGGCATATGAATTCCTCAAGTTATGAAGCTGTCGTGTTTCCCGGTCCAATAATTGATTCACTTCCCGGGTTATTCTTTTGGTAAAAAGAACAATGTTATTTTTTAATTCTGCTTGAGATGGAACCGCAAGCTCTGCTGCACCGGTTGGCGTGGGTGCCCTTAAATCCGCTACAAAGTCACTAATCGTTGTATCTGTTTCATGTCCAACTGCAGAAATAACTGGGATCTGTGATTCATAAATTGCATGGGCAACGATTTCTTCATTGAAACTCCATAATTCTTCAATCGAACCCCCGCCTCTTCCGACAATTAACGAATCAAAGTCCATCCGATTCGCTATTTCAATTCCCTGCTTTATTGAGGCTGCTGCTTCTGGACCTTGGACAAGCACTGGAATGACTACAACTTCAACCAAGGGATAGCGTCTTTGGATCGTTGTAATAATATCTCTTACTGCTGCACCAGTCGGAGATGTTATGACACCTATTCGCTTCGGAAATGGTGGTATTTGCTTTTTATGTACAGATGAAAAATAACCTTGCTGCTCCAGCTTGGTCTTTAATTGTTCGTAAGCTAAGTATAAAGCACCGATACCATCCGGCTCCATAGCATTAATATACAGTTGATATTGCCCGGCAGCTTCATAAACACTGACATTTCCGCGAATGAGCACTTTCATCCCACTCTCCGGAACAAATTTTAAATAACGGTTATTCCCGGCAAACATAACGGCTTGAATCCTTGTCTGTTCGTCTTTTATCGTCATATACATATGACCGCGACTATGATGTTTAAAATTCGATATTTCGCCTCGGAGCCATATTTGCTGTAAATGCTGATCAATATCGAGCTTCCGCTTAAGATACCTTGTTAATGCTGTTACCGTTAAGTATTTATCCTTCAATACCAGTCAGTCCTTTGGCCGCTTTAATTGTATTGGAAAGAAGCATTGTAATTGTCATTGGACCGACCCCTCCCGGAACAGGTGTAATATACCCGGCTTTTTCCACTACCCCGGCAAAATCGACATCACCGGTCAATTTACCTGCTTGGGTCCGGTTAATCCCAACGTCGATAATAACCGCGCCTTCTTTGACATCCTCTTGCTTGATAAAATTTTCCTTTCCGATTGCTACGATAAGAATATCAGCTGCTTGTGTGTATTGATGCATGTTCTCTGTTCTGGAATGACAGTAAGTGACCGTCGCATTTTCATTCAATAAAAGTTGTCCGACTGGCTTTCCAACAATATTACTGCGCCCGATAATCACCGCATGCTTCCCTTCAATCTTAATTCCTTTTGATTTGATCATCGTAATGATTCCATAAGGAGTACACGGCAGGAAACTATCTTCCCCCGCCATCATCTTCCCGATATTAATCGGATGGAATCCGTCCACATCCTTCAACGGATCTATCCGATCAATTACTTTCTGTTCATCAATTTGTTCAGGTAACGGTAATTGGACTAAGATACCATGAACCGCATCATTATCATTCAGATCATCCAGTAATGCTAATAAGTCTGCTTCCGTTGTTTCAATCGGTAACGTGATAAGCTCGGAATCCATTCCAATTTCAGCTGCCGCCTTCTCTTTCCCTTTAACATAAGAAAGCGATGCGGGGTTATCGCCGACAAGAACTACTACCAATTTTGCTGTTAGGTTTTTGACTTTTAGTTTCTCAATTTCTTTTGCCAAGTCTTGCTTGATTTCTGCAGCTAATTCTTTTCCACTAATGATTTCAGCAGTCATAATTCATTTCCTTTCTCTTCTACAATTTTGGATAATACGCCATTAACAAATTTCCCTGATTTCTCATCGCCAAAGCGGTTGCCCAGTTCGACGGCCTCGTTAATCGAGACATTGAGCGGGATATCTTCCAGATACTTTATTTCAAATGTCGAAAGCCGCAAAATCGTCCGTTCTACCGCAGCTAAACGATCAAGGCTCCAATTCTCCAGATGACTAGCAATTATTTCATCTAATGAGGATTTTTGCTCCAACACTCCTTGTATTAATCGGTTAAGAAACGGATCATTTCCCTGTTCTTCAACATATTCTTGAATGTTTTCTTTAGGTACATCAAGATTGATATCGATTTGAAACAGAAACTGGAATGCTTTTTCTCTTGCTTCGCTTCGTTTCATGCTTTTACTCCTTCTATTGTTCTTCTCAAATGATAAGAAGGCCAAAGTGTTTCGCTCTGGCCTGCTTGTCTACTCCTTATGCTTAGCTTGCTCTTCTTTTTCATCCATATTGATTCCGACTACGTGAATATTTATTTCAGCAATATCAAGTTGCGTCATTGTCTTTAAACTTTGTCGGATCGTCGTTTGTAACGCCTGAGCGACTTTCGGGATGGATGATCCGAAATTTAAGATACAATACACATCGATTGTGATCCCGTTATCTGTGAGCTCGACTTTTACACCTTTACTGTGTGTCTGCTTCCCTAGACGCTCTGCAACGCCTGAGGCAAAAGTTCCGCGCATTGCGTATAAGCCTTTAACTTCTGTTGCAGCAATACCAGCAATTACTTCAATTACCTCTGGGGCAATCTCCACTCTACCTAAAGATATATCATCACTGACATTTAATAATGGTTGTTCACTCATGAAATCACACCTTTTATAGAAAGTTGTCGTTCTATTCCTCTACAATCGGGTTCTCTTCTAAAAAGTTCGTATTGAAATCCCCGCGCTGGAACACATCATGATCCATTATTTGCCGGTGGAAAGGAATTGTCGTGTAAATTCCTTCAATCACGAATTCATCAAGTGCCCGTTTCATTTTCTTTATTGCTTCTTCTCTTGTTGACCCGTAGGATATTAGTTTAGCAATCATGGAATCATAATACGGCGGGATAGTATAGCCGGTATATGCTTGAGAATCCACTCGAATTCCAAATCCTCCGGGCGCAAGATACATATCGATCTTACCTGCTGAAGGCATGAAGTTCTTATATGGATTTTCCGCATTTATCCGGCATTCAATCGCCCAACCGTCAAATGTGATATCCGCTTGTTTTAGACTGAGCTTTTCATTGTCCGCCACTTTAATTTGTTCTTTAATCAAGTCTACTCCAGTTACCATTTCTGTGACTGGATGTTCTACTTGAATTCTTGTATTCATTTCCATAAAGTAAAATTCCTTAGTCTGACGGTCGAATATGAATTCTATCGTACCAGCACCGACATAGTCCACTGCTGCAGCTGCATTAACTGCCGCTTGTCCCATCTTCTCTCTAATCTCCGGCGTAACCGCTGGGGAAGGGGTTTCTTCGATTAGTTTTTGCAGGCGTCTTTGAACCGTACAATCCCGTTCTCCTAAGTGGATAATATTTCCGTGTTTATCTGCAAGAACTTGAATTTCCACGTGGCGGAAGTCTTCAATAAATTTCTCGAGATAAACTCCAGGATTCCCGAAAGCTGTCTCTGCTTCTTTTTGTGTTACACGAATCCCCTTAACAAGTTCCTCTTCATTTCTTGCGACACGGATACCTTTACCGCCACCACCTGCTGTAGCTTTGATAATGACCGGATAGCCGATTTTTTCCGCGATTTCAATACCCTCTTCTTCACTTTCGATAATCCCATCAGAGCCAGGAACAATCGGAACATTAGCCTGTTTCATCGTTTCCCGGGCAACGTCTTTAATTCCCATTTTTTGAATCGCTTCTGCTGTCGGACCGATAAAGCTTATATTACATGCTTCACACAACTCAGCAAAATCAGCATTCTCAGCGAGGAATCCATAACCTGGGTGAATCGCATCCACATCTGTTGACGTTGCTACACTTAATATATTCGTAAAGTTGAGATAGCTGTCTTTACTTAATTTCGGGCCGATACAATATGCTTCATCTGCAAGTTGCACGTGTAAAGATTCTTTATCTGCTTCTGAATAGACTGCGACGGTTTCAATCCCCATTTCATGGCAGGCTCTAATAATTCGAACAGCAATCTCTCCTCTGTTCGCAATTAACACTTTATTAATCAATTACTCCATCCCCTTACTTTTTCTTTACCCGGAATAGTGGTTGACCATACTCTACAAGCTCGCCATTTTCCACAAGTATTTCAACGATTTCTCCACTTACTTCCGCTTCAATTTCATTAAATAATTTCATTGCTTCGACAATACAAACAATGGAATTTGATTGGACGATGCTGCCGACTGCAACATATGCATCGTCTTCCGGAGATGGTGCCCCGTAAAATGTTCCGACCATTGGAGATACAATTTCAAAGTCATATTCATTGTTTTCTACTTTTACTTCCTGTTGCTCCTCTATCACTTCTGCTTGTTTCTCAACTACTTGTTCTTGAACCGGTTCACTTTGGCGCTGTATTTGTACAGCTGCAGTTTCTGTTACTTGTGGTGTTTCGCTTCCTACAGCCGCCCCATTACTTCCTTTTTTTAGTGAAACAGAAGTTCCGTTAGATTCATAATTAAATTCTGTAATAGATGATTGATCAATTAATTTAATAATTTCACGTATTTCTTGTACTTTAAGCATCTAAAAACGCACCCCTTATTTATTTTGTATACGATACTATACATTTTACTTAAATTTCGCTACCATGTCCAAGTTGTAAATATGTAGTATGCTTCTTTTATTTTATCATTATATCAGTAGTGCATAATGATAGCTATCAAAAATGTAACGAACCCCCAACCATATGAATGAACGATCACTTTCATACAGCGTGAGTGATTTGCACGTTCTCATGGTTCGCTCTCTAATCGCCGTTCAATTGCCCAGTGGACGGATGCGCATCCTTAGGCACTGCTAGAGCTCCTCGGGCTACCGCCCTGCGGGGTCTCCAGACTCGTGCTATTCCCGCAGGAGTCACTGTCCACCGGGCAACTGAACTGGTTAGATGATTCTCTGAATAGAAATTGTTCCGTCACGATAGGAATTATATCTTTGGAACATTAAACAGTGATCCATATTTGGCCTTTCCTGGTAGTAGTCCAGACACCTCGAGACTCCTGCGGGAGGCCGGCTAAGAACGGTCACGTCCTGTGACCAACGCCAACGCCGGCATTAGAACTTCCTGTTCGGAGGTAGGTCTGGCGAGATCCCGCAGCGCGTTAGCGCAAGGAGGCTTGCCGGCCGCTCAGCAGGTGCGAGAGGTGTCTGGACTGCGGACCTCCAGAAGGAAATTTCGGGGTTAGGCACACACTCACGCTGTATGAAGGCGATAGTAGTTTCTTTCGGTTGCCGGGGATAGTTTTGACACTCAGGATAAATCACAAGACAACAAGAAATCCAGACGTTGGAGCGTCTGGATCGGGTGGGTCATTTATAACTTTTGGGAATGATTAGTAATTGACTTCAACAGGGATGTCGCGGTCGAATTCATCTCTTACCATTTGCATAATGCGCAATGCTTCTTCATCGGATAATTCCTCCGCTCGGACATGGACGTGCACCTTTTCACCACCAGAATTCCTTACTAACACATCTTCATACCCTGCTTCATCAAGAATGGATTCCTCCAGAATCTCTTCTTTCGTCCCAATTGAGTCAATCTCATCAATTTCTTCCAGTGCACTATTTTTTTCTTCAATACTTGCTGACCCGGAAGCTACAATCGCCTCAAGCCGAGATTTTTCCCTGCTTCTGTCATCTTCTACCTTCATGCGGATGGTTGTAAATAATTCATCACCTGCCACATTGGTTATATCGGTAACTTCTGCATCCGTCGTTTCTTCGGTAACAGAGTCTGTCTCTGTCGCCCCTTCACTTAATTCATCATCTTGATTAATAAAAGCTAAGTCACCGTCATTTGGCGACATGATGTAATACACACTCAGCACAATTAATAAACTCAACATTGTCAGCAACCAAACCGTTTGTTTTTTTAACATCATTCTCCTCCTTAATCTTTAGGCATAACAGAAATTCGGTGGGAAGGAACATCCAGGACACTGGAGATTGCTTCAATGATCCAGCTTTTTACACTTGGCTGTTCGGCACCCTTTGCTACAACAAATACACCTCTTACTTCCGGTCGTTTCGTTTGAACAAGGAGCGGTTTTTCCGTATCTCCTTGGCGGACTAAAACGACTTGCGTATCTTCTGTTCGGTCCTCAACTTGTCTTGTGCCCCCGCTTTGGTCTTCCTCGCTAGTCGTTTGAGTTCCTGATATCAGATTACGCTCGTACACTTTTACATCAGACGAATCAAGATTAACCATCACTTCCGCTTCTCGGACTCCTTGGATTTTATTTAACATCGCTACTAAATCTTGTTGATAGCCATTTGCAAGTTGCTCCATATCTGCTACTGGCTCAGATGTTGTATCTCCTGTCTCTACCTGCTGTTCGGTCATATTAGGTTCATAATGAATTTCTGTTTCCTCTGGTTCCTCTTTTTGAAATAAATTGCTGAAGAGCAGCAGCAACACGCCGACTAAGCCAAGAATAATAAAGTATTTCGGCCGCAACGGCTTTTTCTCCTGTCCTGGTTCTGTGGAAAATAACTTATCAATAAATCGTTTCAAGATGCCCCCCCTTCCCAATAAACAGTAATTTTTTTATCTTGCAGCTCCCAGCGATCCCTCAGTAAATCGATAATAGGTTCATCTGCTTCTTCCAGCTCTTGTTCTTCTTTTCCAGTAATTACAATATCCTCGACTGGTTTGATTTCTCCCTCCCTAGTCGTCGATTTCTCCAAAAAGACAATTACTTCATCCAGCCCTTCATATGTTTTCTCTGCTTCATCAGTAAAAATAAAATCGATGTCTGTGATTATCGCATCATATTCTGTCTGTAATGCTTCATCTGTGAGGGATATGAGTTGGACAGCCATTTCTTCTAAAATATATGCATCATGAGTCGATTCTATTTCACTTTTTTGCAATTCGATGGAATCTTGTACTTGCTCCATTTCACCCCCTGTTTCAAAAAGGCTTTGATACGTATTACCAACAGCTTGCTCGAAGTCCAAATTGAATAAAGAAAAAATTGGTGACAATAAAATGAGAATTAAGATAAGCCCTAAAACAAGCTTGATGTATTTCCCCATTGATAAATTAGGTATAAGTAAATCAATAATTGTCGCGACTAATATAAAAATGATAATTTGTGTAATCCAATTCGTTAACATTTCCATTACAATCACGCTACCTTAGCAGAAGGGTCAGATTACTCGCTGCAACAATCAACACAATGGCTAAAAGAAACATAAACGATACAGCTAACAAACAGGCCAAAACATACAGGATATACGTACTTAGCGCCTGCAAGGTCGTAATGATTGGTCCTTTTCCAAGCGGCTCGAGAACTGCTGCTGCTATCCGATAAATAAATGCAATAACTAATATTTTTATAGCAGGAAACAGACATATTATTAAAATAATCAGTAACCCTACAATTCCTAGAGAATTTTTAAGTAGTAATGTAGCGGATAAAATTGTATCTGCTGCATCTGTGAATGTTCTTCCAATTACCGGGATAAAATTACCCGTAATAAATTTTGCTGTCCGCATGGCGACCCCGTCTTGAACAGCACTTGCCGCTCCTTGCACAGACATAACTCCCAGAAAAATCGTCAGTAACACTCCAAGGCTACTCACTGTAACGGACCGTAGTAAATTAGCTAGATTCGTCACTTTATAATTCTCTGAAATGCTGCTGATAATGACTAACAGCGCTGCAAAGGATAATAACGGTAGAGCGAAAAACGAGATGAATACGCCAGTAAAATGAATGAGAAATATAATAATCGGATGAAAGAAAGATACAGCAAATACGTTTCCAAAAGTCGCCATTAGTCCAAGTATGAGTGGCAATAAACCAATCATAAACCCGCTCATTGTATCAATTGCTTCTTTCGCATAGGTGATCACGGTATAAAAGCTGGATAAAGCAATGAAAATAAGTACGAGAAAGACAACGAAGTAAGCTATTTTGCTAACTGCGCTTTTTTCAAATGCAGCATGCACCGTCTGCAGAATAATCGAGAAGATCGTTAGTAACAACAAGCTGCCTAATAATTTTCCATTATGGATTAATTCATGAAATAAAAAATCAAGGAGCCCTAGTGCAATTTCCTTAAATGAGAGATTGTCCAAATTTTTTACAAAATCGCTGAACGATGTCCGCTCTATATTCGGAATATAGCCGCCATATTCTTTCGCAAGCGTTTCCCAGTAATCCTCGACCGCATCTAATGAAATTTCCTCTAGGAGTCGATCATTCATGTCGTATTCTTCCTCTTCTGCTTGTACCGGGATCCCTGTCCATAAGCCAGATAATAAAATGATGAAGATGAAACCCGTTCTCCTAATCATATAAACTGCTCCTTAAACTGTCGGCAGGAAACTGACGATTGCTTCAATAACGGATGTAATTATTGGTATAGCAAGCAATAATATAAAAATTTTCCCGGCAAGTTCGATGTTTCTCGCAACTGATTGCAAGCCAGCATCTTGTGTCATACTCGCCCCTAATTCAGCAATATAGGCAATCCCGATAATTTTCAAGATCGTTTCCAAATATAGCCCCGGGACATTTGCTTGATCACCCAATGATTGGATAACTTGAAAAATTAAGCGAATCTGCCCAATGACACTTGCAAATATCATAATGCCGACAACAATAATAATGAAAAAAGCAAAGGTTGGATTTACATCTTTCAATATAATGAAAAGTATACTTGCAACAATGGAAACCATAACAATTTGTAATATATCCATATTTTATCTCCCAAGGATTTATTACTTGTCCTTTTCTAAAACAGGAATACCGATTTAATCTGATTAAATAAATCACGCAGTCCGTTGATGACGATATAAAGAACGATAATAAATCCGATTAACGTAGCGAATTGGGCAATTTCTTCCTTTCCCATCTGCTTTAATATCGTATGGATAAGCGCTACAATAATGCCTATGCCTGCGATTTGAAAGAGAACAGATATATCGGTGAGCATGGTCATACCCCTTTCTCGCTAGAAGAGCAACAACGCGATAAATATTCCTGCTAAAACACCTAAACTTCTTGCTAAATTACTATATTTATAAGATTCATCCCGCGCTTCTTCCAGTTCTCGATCCAAATGGGTTAAAGCAAGTCGGATCTGTTTTTGCTGCTGAATGAAATCATGCTGGCCCAATGAATTGCCAAATTGCTTTAAAACTTCAATTTCATTTTTCTTTAAACTTGTCATCTTTTTTAATTCATCCGTTTTTTCATCCCAAACCGTATTAAAATCAACTTCCTGTTGCAACATTGCTTCGCTGAGTGATTGAAAAAAACGGCTGATCGGATGTGGCAGTTGACGAGCAATTGTTTGAAATGCAAGCTGTAAAGGAGTCTGGCTATACGTAATTTCTGCTTCCAGTAGTTGCAGCGCACTTTCCAATTGCCGAATATGTTTCGGTCTTTTCTCATAACGAACGCTGAAATATAAACCAATACAAGTAGTTGCGGCAACGAGTAATATAGCGCCTAACCATTTCATTTCCAACCAACTCCGCGTGATTGAATTTGCTTTCCTTCTTCGTTAAAGATTTGAATTTTTTGCCTTCCAGCCGTACGTTTGCCTAAAATAATAAAACGTTTAAACGTGCGTGCCTGCATGAGTTCGCGGAGAGCCGTGCGTTTTTTTAAATCTTCCAGCGATTGTCCATGAATAGAGCAAACAACCGTCACGCCAGAATGAACGGCTTCATGTATGGCATGGATATCTTTGTTCCCACCTACCTCATCAACGACTAGCACTTCTGGTGACATTGAACGAATCATCATCATCATACCCTCTGCTTTTGGGCAACCATCCATCACATCTGTTCTTCTCCCTAAATCATGCTGAGGAATTCCTTGAATTGCTGCTCCAATTTCAGAACGTTCATCAATAACGGCAACTTTCCTGCCAGGTTTATCTTTCCACCCAGTGGAAACTAATCGAGTAATATCACGGATTAAAGTTGTTTTTCCAGATTGAGGTGGTCCGATGATTAGTGTGTTTTCATATGCTTGCGTGTATAGATTCTGTATAAGAGCTTCGGCCACCCCTAATTTCTGCCGGGCGATACGAATATTAAAAAAAGATATATTTTGTACTGCTTTCACTGATCCATCCAGCGTATTCACCTTGCCTGCGATTCCGACACGATGGCCGCCTTCGATTGTAATAAAGCCTTCGCGCAATTCATTTTCCATGCGATACAACGAAAATTCACTTAATTGGTTTAATAAAAATACACCTGTTTTTTTATCTGGGATAAGCGTTGTTATCCATTCCACTTGATCTTCAAAAATCAACTCCACCGGTTGATGGAGACGACAACGAATTTCTTCTAGCTTGTCCCAGCGCTTACCGATTTTTAAAGCGATATAGCCTTTCATTTCAGGTGGGAATATACGTAAAATCTCTTCCATCATCTCCTACTCCTCTTCTGGTCTGTTCCCGAGACTATATAGAAAATGTATGAAATTTAATTCAAAATATGATTACAGACAAAAAAAACAGGATGGCATCCTAAGGACTACCACCCTGTTTTCGTTATTTTTTTTAATTTTAGTTAGCGCGTGATACATATTTTCCTTCATCTGTGCTGATGACTAATTTATCACCTTGGTTTACAAACAATGGAACTTGCACTGTTATTCCTGTTTCTAATGTAGCTGATTTTGAACCACCACTTTGCGTATCACCTTTAATTCCCGGCTCGGTTTCCGTCACTTCGAGCTCTACGTTTTTAGGTAGGTCAATACCAAGGATTTCTCCTTCATAGGAAACAACTGTCACTTCCATATTTTCTACGATGAATTTCAACTCATGCTCAAGACTGTTTCCAGGGATTTCAATCTGCTCATACGTATTCGTATCCATGAATGCATGAGCATCACCTGAAGCATATAAGTATTGCATTTTATTCGTTTCAATGTGGGCACGCTCTACTTTTTCGCCACCGCGGAATGTTTTTTCCTGAATGTTGCCGTTTCTTAAGTTACGTAATTTCGAACGAACAAATGCAGCTCCTTTTCCTGGCTTAACATGCTGGAATTCGATTACTTGCAAAATATCTCCGTCTACTTTAATTGTTAGACCTGTTTTAAATTCGTTTACTGAAATCATTGTTTAGCCTCCTAATGTTGTGTCATCCTAATTGAATGAATTCTTTCGACGATGTAGTTAATCGTTCATTGCCTTCTTTTGTAATTACAATATCATCTTCAATCCGACAGCCGCCAAGTCCTGCTACGTATATTCCCGGCTCTACCGTTACGACCATCCCTGGCTCTAATTTTTGTTCAGAACGCGCAGAAAGTCCCGGTGCTTCGTGAACTTCCATACCAAGACCATGTCCTGTCGAATGCCCAAAGTTTTCACCGTAACCCATTTCTGTAATATAATCTCTTGTGATGGCGTCCGCTTCAATACCAGTCATGCCTGGCTTAATTTCCTTTACCCCGCGCATATTGGCTTCTAACACAATATCATAAATCTTCCGAAGTTCATCACTTACTTCACCGACTGCGACAGTTCTCGTAATATCTGAACAATATCCATTGTACAAAGCACCATAATCTAATGTGACAAGTTCTCCTGCCTGAATTACCTTATCAGATGCTACACCATGCGGCATGGCAGAGCGGTGGCCAGAAGCAACAATTGTATCAAAGCTTGATGAGGTTGCCCCTTTACCACGCATGTAAAATTCCAGTTCATTCGCAACTTCAATTTCTTTTACCCCTGGTTTAATGTAAGATTGGATATGTACAAACGCATCATCTGCAATTTTCGCAGCCTGTTTCATTATTTCAAGTTCTTCCGGTGACTTAATCATCCGTAAAGCTTCGACGAGCCCGCTTACTGGAATCAATTCCACGTCAAATGTCTTTTTATAGGTTTCGAATTGTCCATATGTAGTGTAATTTTTCTCAAAACCTACTCGACTTACATTCATTTCATTTAGTTGTTTTTTCACTTCGGCTTCAAGTCCTTGTTTATGTTCAATCACTTGAAAGCCTTCAGTTTGTGCTTCTGCTTGCTCTGTATAACGGAAGTCTGTGATAAACTGGGCATCTTTATCCGATATTACAGCAACACCCGCTGTACCGGTAAAACCACTAATATATCGCCTGTTGATTCCGCTAGCAATAATAATTGCATCTAATTTGTTTTCTTGCAGTTTTTCCCGCAGTTTTTGTAATTTAACCATCGTTCATCCCTTCCCTCATCAAATTTCTCACTATCGATCATCGTTTTTTTAGTGTATCATAATGTTACCGTGATTGGTAATTTTTATATACTAACTTTCTGGCTCTTGTCTGATTTTCCGTATCTTCATTTCATGATCGTCATAGGAAATGGAATAACCTGTGAAAAGACCATATAATATAAATGTACACACGGTTGTGACCCATGTTTCCGCGGGAAGGTCAATCATTGGCCTCGTACCGGGCAATAACGGCTGTAAGAGGAAGAAAATAATTCCCCATAGTAAAACACCATATCCGACTCCCATCCAGACTGAATTTATTTTACGGAATAAGCTATAGTAAATAACGGTAGGGAGAAGGGAAACAATACTTGCCATCACAATTGCAACGATGTGACCTGTCAAACGATCGGTCCATCCATCTTGGATCCATGGCTTCAGTAAATATGTTTTCGGAGCAGTTTCTGTGAAATTAAAATAATAAGAAACTGCCAGAAATAAGCTCCATATAAGTCCACCCACCAATCCGATTACGAGCGCCCGGCCAAGTGAATTATCGGCAGGCGAATCTTGTTTATTCTCCTGATTATTCGTCATCATTGATCACCTCAATTGTAGTATGACCAATCATAAAGTTTTCTTTCATTTGGAGGAACAACATTTAATACTCTCAACTTCTTTACACTAAATTAACGAAGCTCCTGATCACTTTCATACAGCGTGAATGTGTCTAACCCCGAAACTATCTACTGGAGGTCCGCAGTCCAGACACCTCTCGCACCTGCTGAGCGGCCGGCAAGCCTCCTCGCGCTGAGCACTAAGGGGTCTCGCCAGGCTTACCTCCGAACAGGAAGTTCTAATGCCGGCGTTGGTCACAGGACGTGACCCTTCTTAGCCGGCCTCCCGCAGGAGTCTCGAGGTTTCTGGACTGCTACCAGGAAAGACCAAATATGGATCACTGTTTAATGTTCCAAAGATATAATTCCTATCGTGACGAAACAATTTCTATTCAGAGAATCAGTTCAGTTGCCCGGTGGACGGTGACTCCTGCGGGAACAGCACGAGCCTGGAGACCCCGCAGGGCGCGAGCCCGAGGAGCTCTAGCAGTGCCTAAGGATGCGCATCCGTCCACCAGGCAACTGAACGGCGGTTAGAGAGCGAACCATGAGAACGTGCAAAACACTTACGCTGTATGAAAGTGATGTTCGATTTTAGTTGTCAGGGATTGGTTGTTTTTTAATTTCAAGTAGATATATCTAGTTGTTATAGATTATAAACGTTGGGTGAATCATTTTTAATAAAAATAAGGTTAACCAATAGTCTTATCTTATTATTTTTAGTACAATTAAAGTAGGGAAACTTGCACGAAGGCCACCTACAAAGGAACCTGATTTTCACGTATAGATTTTTGTTAATCGTCAAGACTGTTAATAGTTTAAAAGGTACAGTCCTTTCACTGATTTCTAAGTTTCCCGATGCTGAATTGTGGTATATAGCTAGTAGAGTGTATTTTTATGAAGGAAAGGAGGACTTCTTCATGAAACGTAAAAAAATAGCTTATATTTTTTACATCATCATCGCCCTTGCTGTATTCGGAGTGATTACACAACTGTTTGGGAATACCCGTAACTTTTTAATGGGAATGTTTATGATGCTTGGGTTTGCCGTTGCTATTTTTGCGTTGCTCTATTTTGTAGTTAACCGTTCAAGAGGTTCGTCCGATGAAATGAAAAAATATAAACAAGCTGTCAAACAATCGAAATCAAAATACCAGCAAACTACACCAAAGAAACCAAAACAACCCGAGTCATTTAATCGAAAGTATCCACGAACGCGCAATGGAAAAAAACGCCCTACCCATTTACGAGTAATTGAAGGAAATAAATCGAAGGCAAAAGGAAAAGACCGAGCCACTTTTTAAGTAACTCGGTCCGGTCTCTTTTGTTCCCCTTTACCATCTAGCCGGACCAGCTTCTAAGAAAACGATCTGCTGCCTTTTTTCCAGCAGCAGCAAGTTCTAATTTCTTCTCTTCTGACAAATTAAAGTCAGTAGCCGCAAGATCCTGTACAGGAACAAACAATATCTTATTTTCCTCTGCTTTTGAAATATACCGCATATCATGAGCTTTCTTCATTGTAAGAAATAGAGCATGGAACATATTGAGTGCATTCGTAATTGTTTGTGGCTCGTTCAGCATTTCGCCTTCCTCTGTTAACTTTACACCTAGAACGGGCCGTAATTGTTGTTTGCGTCCGAAAATCCAGAGCGGAAAATTACTTAATAACCCTCCATCAACGATAATGCTTTTGTTTTTCGTTTTTCCAGGGAGTTTTTTAGGCATAAAAAAATAAGGAAATCCAGCACTCATCCTTACTGCTTTCGCTACTGGAAATAGGTTTGGATCAAGACCATAATGGGGCATCAGGTCATCTGGAAAAACAACAAGCCTGCCTAGTGATAAATCACTTGCAACAATCTTCAAATAACCCTCTTTCAAATCTTTAAATGTCCGAATGTTTTTTGCTGCTAATATTTCCGTTAACCATTCCTCTAATTTGTCGCCTTTATAAATACCCATCTGAAAATAAAGAAAGCCCCATTTCATAAAAGGAAAGTATCTTGTAAGAATGGGCGGATCCATAAATAATTTCACGTCAAGTTCACGGATGATTTGTTCAATTTCTGCGTTCGTGTAGCGGGCCGCTATTAAGGCCGAAATGATTGCTCCTGCCGATGTTCCTGCAACGCGTTCCAACTTGAGCTGGTGTTTCTCAATACTTTCCAGTACGCCTACATAAGCAAACGCTTTTACTCCACCACCCGAAAACACCGCATCAATTCGCATAATCTTCCCCCTGATTTATTTCGTAGTATTATACTTACGAAGATTGGGGATAAATTTAGAACTGATTATTTCAAATTGTTATCATCATACTGCAAGATTTATGGTCACAGTTGTATTAGTGATTAAAAAACACGCGCCATTGAATTAGAAAAAACGCGTGTTAGTTACTTTGATTCGATTGCTGAAGTGTTTTTAAATCTTTGATCCGCTGTTCATCTTCTTTAAAATATCTCACTAAATCATCGATTCGGTCGATGGAGTTCCAACTTAAGTGATGTTCAATACCTTCGACATCTTCGTAGATATTTTCCTCTTTTACCCCAATGATCTCAAGGAAATCTTCTAGGAGATCGTGGCGATATAGTAGTCGCTTTCCAACTTTTTTCCCCTTATCCGTCAACATAAAACCACGGTATCTCTCGTAATTAACGAATTCGCTCTTATCGAGCTTTTGAATCATTTTCGTTACAGATGACGGGTGAACTTCTAACTCTTCAGCTATGTCCGATACACGGGCATATCCTTTCGTTTCGATGAGAATATATATTTGCTCAATATAGTCTTCCATACTCGGTGTTGGCATATCGTCACCTCATTTCATCGTGCATCAAAGTTTATCTAACGCAAAATTTTTTCTTCCATTTTTAGAATACCTTATAAATACGAAGGAGACAAGTAATTATACTAAAAAGAAAAAAGATTAGTCAATAGGATACCCGTTACACGCTTACGATAAACGAGTGCGTGTAACATTTTTGCCTGCTGATTAATCTTTAATTTTAAAATTAAGCCTGATTATGATCTAGTTTAATGAATTTCATAATACGTATTTAATGTTTCATCATCACCATATGTAGTTGAGTTGGTTCGTTCCCAACTAAATATGGTGATGATGAAGCCGACTTTGGTAATTATGAAATTCATTCAGTTGTAAACTTAAATTTTTGCACTCATTTCGATACCTTTATTAATCAATTTTATAATTGGATTTTCAATTTATCTCCAGGCGGTGGAGATGGGATACCTAAAAAACAGTGTTTTCATCAACCATAATTTGTTCTTCTATATTTGAATAGCCCTTCATTTTGTGAATTATTTCATTTTGGTCTATCACAATCGTTGCTAATCCGGCAATATGATGCTCCTGTTCTTTTATATAAGCCTCTAAACTGTTTTCTAAATCTATATTTTCATTTTCGGAAAACGTTGATTGAGGGCTATATCCAATAAAGGTCCAGAAAAGCAAAAAACAAATAAAAAACTTAAAAGTAGCTATTTTGTGATTGCTCAATTTGTTTCAGACCTTTCAGACCCCTTTTCATCCATTTTACCCTAGCTTTCCATCGTTGCTGATAACAATCATCCTTCATCCTCTTTTTTAGTTGGTTCTACATAATATACCACTGTTATTGTTTTTTTGAAAATATCCACAATTAAACACAGGGGCGGAGATAATAGACGGTTACATCGGGATAAATCATTTTCATATGCAAAAAACAACCTCTTATGGTCATCATACCTAAGAGGTTGTTTAATCAAGCTCCGTATTAAGTTACTTAACTCTTATATTCCACATTTCAATTGGGCAGCACAGTTTGTACATGTGTTGCATCCACCAATGTCTTCAATGCTTCCTTGACGACATACCGGGCATGTATCCCCAATTTCAGAGCCGATGTTTACATTTGTTGAATCCAGTTGTTGAATCGTGTCCATTAAAACAACTTTTGGTTTGTCTGTTTCATCTTCGAACAGTTCTGTCTGCTCGCCAACTGTATTTTCTTCAGCTTTCAGTGTCAGTACTTGAGAGTCACGGCTTCCGTCAACATAAACGGTTCCACCTTTCGCTCCTCCTTTGTACAATCTCTGATAGACACTTTCTACTTGTTCAACCGTGTATCCTTTTGGTGCGTTAACTGTTTTCGAAATAGAGCTGTCTACCCAGCGCTGGATGACACATTGTGTGTCCGCATGTTCTTCAGCTGAGAGATCCATCGCGGATACGAACCACTCCGGTAGATTTTCTTTATCCGCATTTGGATTGTTCTCCAAATACTCCTCAACAATTGCTGCATTCACTTCAATAAATTTACCTAAGCGACCACTTCTGAAGTATGAGAAGGAGAAGTATGGCTCAAGTCCAGTAGATACTCCTACCATAGTTCCCGTACTGCCTGTCGGGGCAACGGTTAGCAAGTGAGAGTTACGGATACCGTGTTCCAATATGCCTTCACGAATATCTTCTGGCATTGTTTTCATATAACCGGTATTGATAAATGCTTGGCGCAGCTCTTTCGTTTCTTCATCCGTTTCACCAATCAGGAACGGGAAGCTGCCTTTTTCTTTTGCAAGTTCAATGGAAGCTCTGTAAGCGCTCGTTGCAATTGTTTCAAATACTTTATCAACGAGTGCGTTCCCTTCTTCTGAACCATATCTCGTTTCCGTGTAGATGAGCAGGTCATGCAGCCCCATTACGCCAAGACCTACCCGGCGCTCACCGAGAGCTTGCTTTCTGTTTTCTTCCAGGAAATATGGAGTTGCATCGATCACATTATCCTGCATTCTAACTCCGGTGCGGACTGTGTCTTGTAGTTTTTCAAAATCTACCGTCTTATTTATTTTATCCGTCATTTCCGCTAAGTTTACAGCTGCCAAGTTACATACACTGTATGGTGCGAGAGGCTGTTCTCCACATGGGTTCGTTGCGACAACTTGCTGTCCGTAGCTTGATGCGTTTGTCATATCATTCGCATTATCGATAAAGAAAATACCAGGTTCTGCAGAGTATGTCGCACAAACGTTGATTAAGTTCCATAGTTCTTTAGCACGAATACGGCGGTATACGCGGACACCGTAACCCATTTCTTCCCATTTACGTACGTCACCGACTTCATGCCACGTTTCGTTATAAGCTTTCATTTCTTCCGGTGTATAATTTTCCACATCCGGGAAGCGCAGTTCGTACATTTCGTCATTTTCCACAGCTTCCATGAACTCTTTTGTTATACATACGGAAATATTAGCTCCTGTTAAAAAATCTGGATTATGAACATTGTAAGAACCGCCATCCCTTAACTTCTGTCCAGCCTCATGCATCGAGGCTTCTGTGAATCCTCCTAGACCTGGGAAGCCTTTATAGTTTTGTACGCTCGTATATAAATCAATTTCCGTCTCCGTTAGTGGAGTGAAGTTCAGTTTTTCTCTTGCCAGAATTTTGATTTGTTCATCTTCTGTATTTTCAATTAAATACCTCAAAATACGCGGATTCTGCATTTTTGAGATAATGAACTCAATAATGTCCGGATGAGAATCCACCAGCATAATCATTTGTGCCAATTATGTTGCGTTGATTCGTTACATCAACTCTCCAGGTCGCCCTAGAGTTCAGACCATATCTTACATTCCTTTTTGAATGTCCTCGCACTTCGGAGTCACTTGACTCCTACTCTACTCGCTTCCACATTTCTGTGTGCTTTCGATGGTCGTTGAACCTTCACCATTTGACAGGTGCTTGGCTGCTGATTGTCTTTAACCACCTGCTGTTTTAAAGCATTCACGCTTACCGTTTCCAGTTACGTTGTAGCCAGCAAGTCATATATGATACGTTTTACATTATTGAAATTGTTTAAAATGTCATCTTCCCAGAATCGTATAAGAATATACCCATTTCTTTTTGCAAGTTCATTTTTTTGTTGGTCGATTTTTATCCGTTCAATTTGCCATTCTTCCGGAACCGGATAATATTTTGGGTTTGCATGCCAATATTCTCCGTCACACTCAATAATAACTCCATAATTTGTTAATAGAAAATCAAACTGTCTTTTTTCTAAGATAAAAGAATATTGGTAGTCAATTTCAAGTTCACTTAAAAATTTCTCCATTTTCCTCTCTATCCCAGTTTTTTTAAAAACTTGATTTTCCATTTGCAGGAGTGTTGCTGCTCGAATTTTTTCGATTGTTTCCTGAGAATAAATACCTTTTTTACCACTATTCCAAGAAGGAGTACTTTCTTCTTGTTCTCGCTGTTTTAGTTATTATGTTTTTAAAGTGAGATATCTTTTCTTTTTCAGACATTAATTGATGCCAATTCATTGTCTTATTTGACCGAAGTACTTTTTCACAAGAATGACTGCATGTTTTAGTTTTTCTATGTGGACGGGTACTTGTGTCAAATTTTGAATTACATATTATACAAATCAGAGGATTTCCTTTACTTCCGCATGATTTACTACAGTATCTATTAGGTATTCCTCTGTATAACTTAACTGTCTGATTGCAAAGTTCATATACACACTTTAAATCTTGTGGTTTATAATGGTAATTTATTAGGTATTCTTCAAGATTAAGATTATGATTTTTTATTAAATGCGATGTAAATCGACCTTGCTTATTATGGTTAAATTCAAATCCACAAATCTTACATTTCTGAGTTAATTTCGCATCATATGGAATCATGATTTCCACCTCAATATAGTATTTTCAATGAAAAACATGATTAATAAAAAGAGTTTCCAGCAATTCACGAGGTTTATTTATAGACGAGGCACTTAAGCTGATTTACCACGTCTCGATCCGCCTTGTTCCACTAAATGAGTCAGTTTGGCGATATCGTCAAGCCAGGATACGGATCCGGATGACTTTCCGTTTACTCCGCGGGCCAATGTATTTCTTGGACGAAGTGTTGAACCGTTCGTTCCTACCCCTCCACCGCGGGACATGATTTCCATTACTTGTTTCCGGTGGTCAGAAATACCCTCCCGCGAATCTTTTACATATGGCATTACATAGCAATTAAAATAAGTTACATCTGTATTTGCTCCTGCACCATACAATACACGTCCTGCTGGTACAAAATTAAGATCGGATAGCTCCTTATAAAACATCTCAAAGGATTCTTTACGTTTTTCTTCCGTTTTCTCCACAACTGCTAAGCCGGTCGCATTTCGTTTAGCGATTTGTTCATAGAAGATTTCGAGCGGTTTATCAATCACATCAATGGAACGTGTGATAATGCCAGTTTCCATTTCTGCTTCGTTATCAAGTGCCGATACAAATTCATCCAGCACTTTAATGTCTGCTTCATTTTTTTCCCAATTGATTGCTTGGACAAATCCTAAGCCTCTTGCAGGGAATTTAGGATCAGATTTTACCGTTAACACAACAAAATCTCCAGTTTTTAATGTAGCTTTTCCAGTATCTTTAAAAGCGTATCTGTCGAGCATGACCAAGCGTGAAACTCCATGATGTGTGAGCTTCATATCACTTGTAATTGGATGTACCGCATCAAATAATTCAATATCCTTATTCAGGGCAGCCACATCAATTCCATTAACTTTTTCTAATAACATCGACACGAAACCACTCCTTTTTTCATCTTTTTTTGTGTAATGTGTTATAATATGTAGTACCACGTTTTATAAATTCTAAAACAATATATGGTATCGGATAACGAGTGAACACACTATATATTGTGTATTAAACATGATTAATGAGATTTTGTCAAGAGAATATATTTACATTTCCCTGCGAAAAAGTGCTGGTAAGCTTGCAGGAATCGACTTTTGCTTCAAATAATTTTTTGTAAAAAAGAATTGGATAAACGAAATACTTTTAAAGCAGAAAAAAGTATTTTATAATATGAAATGAGATATGAGAAAGACGGGGGAAAAAAAATGTCAGTATTAATAATTGTTTTAGTTGTATTGCTTGGTTATTCGATATTCCGTTATTACAGACAAAAAATGATTTTGAATGTACTAACTCAAGATCAATGGGTTGAAGGCTACCGAAAAGCCCAGTTAATTGATGTGCGTGAGCCGCAAGAATACGACGCCGGCCATATCCTCGGGGCGCGAAATATCCCAGTGACTCAACTGAAACAGCGTCTAGTGGAAATTAGAAAGGACAAGCCGGTTTACTTATATTGTCAAAAAAGCAGCCGTTCAGGTCGCGCTGCGCAAATTCTGAACAAAAAAGGCTATAAAGAACTCTACCAACTAAAGGGCGGTTTCAAAAACTGGACCGGAAAAATTAAAGCAAAAAAGTAGGAAAACAAATGCCGACAGACACTTTATCCATGTCTGCCGGCATTTTATTTCATAAAGTGAAACTTCATTCAGCGGTGGTTCCTTTATCTCCCCCACTGCATATTAGTTGAACAGAATCGGGGACTGTTTATCCCCCACCTTCCCACGAAATGCTTCAAAAGTCTAGAGTCGGGAGGGTCACATACCGTTCGTGATCAACTATTATGCATGGTCTGTACGCGTGTACCGAAGAATTGGCTTCCTTGCCGCTGTCGTTTCGTCCATTCGTTTTACAATCGTATGATGTGGAGCTTCTTGGACGGTTTCAGGGTTGTCTTCTACCTCTTTTGCAATGTTCACCATAGCATCAATAAAACCATCGAGTGTCTCTTTTGACTCTGTTTCTGTCGGCTCAATCATCATTCCTTCTTCAACGATTAACGGAAAATAGACCGTCGGTGGATGATAACCGAAGTCGAGAAGACGTTTCGCCATGTCGAGGGTACGCACGCCGAGCTTTTTCTGTTTCTTGCCGGACAGGACGAACTCGTGCATACAATGTTGCTTATATGGTAAATCATATACATTCTCCAACTTACGCATCATGTAGTTCGCATTTAATACTGCATATTCGCTTACCTTTTTCAGTCCCTCTGCACCCATCGTACGGATATACGTATAGGCACGCAGATTAATTCCAAAGTTTCCATAAAATGCTTTAATACGACCAATAGACTGTGGACGATCATGTTCTAATTTATATTCATCATTCTCTTTCACAATCAATGGTTTTGGTAAAAATGGTGCCAGTTCTTCTGTCACTCCAATAGGTCCTGAACCTGGACCACCGCCGCCATGCGGACCGGTGAATGTTTTATGAAGGTTTAAATGAACAGCATCAAAGCCCATATCGCCTGGTCTTGTGTAGCCCATAATTGCATTCAGGTTCGCTCCATCATAATAAAGTTTTCCTCCAACACCGTGGATAATCTCAGCCATTTCCATAATTTCTTTTTCAAAAAGGCCGAGTGTATTCGGATTTGTCAGCATTAGTGCAGCTGTATTTTCATCTGCAACGCGCTTTAGGTCTTCAATATCAACTAAGCCAGCCTCATTTGATTTCACTGTTACAGCATCAAAACCTGCTACTGCAGCAGATGCCGGATTTGTCCCATGGGCAGAGTCGGGAACGATTACTTTTGTCCGGTGGTGATCCCCGTTTGCCTCATGGAAAGCACGGATCATCATTAATGCGGCCCATTCGCCTTGCGCTCCTGCTGCCGACTGTAAAGATACTTCATGCATACCAGTAATTTCCTTAAGTGAAGTTTGTAAATCATACATCATTTCCAGTGCACCTTGGACGGTTTTTGGATCTTGATATGGATGAATATGGGTAAATCCCGGAAGACGTGCTACATCTTCATTTATTTTTGGATTATATTTCATTGTACAAGAACCAAGCGGATAAAATCCGGAATCCACTCCATAATTCCTATTGGATAAACCTGTATAGTGCCGCATGATTTCTAGCTCGCTTACTTCAGGTAAATCTGGAGCGGACTTCCGAACGTACGAATCTTCAAAATCTGCATCAAGATCGATGTCCGGTACATCGAGATCTGGTAAGCTATAGCTTGTTCGCCCCTTTTTACTACGTTCAAAAATTAATGGAAATTCCTGTTTAGGCATTGATATCCCCCACTTCCTTAATAAATTGATCAATTTCATCCTTTAAACGGATTTCCGTTACAGCGACTAACATACAATTTGTTAATTCTGGATAATCACGACTTAAATCATAGCCACCGACAATTCCTTTGGAAAGAAGCGCTTCATTCACTTCACTCATCGGTTTATCCAGCTGTATGACAAATTCATTAAAGAATGGCTTGTCAAATAGGACAGGTATTTGAGCTTCCTCAAACTGCTTCTTGGCGTAACGTGCTTTCTTCATATTTAATTGCGCCATTTTTCTTAAACCATGCTTTCCAATTGAACTCATCGCAACCGAACTGGCTAGTGCATTAAGCGCCTGATTGGAGCAAATATTCGATGTTGCTTTGTCCCTGCGGATATGCTGTTCTCTTGCCTGGAGCGTAAGCACAAATCCACGCACCCCATTTTCGTCTGTAGTCTGCCCGACAAGACGACCTGGAATTTTACGCATTAATTTTTGTGTTGTTGCGAAATAACCACAATGCGGACCACCGAACTGAGCTGGTATGCCAAACACTTGCGTATCTCCTACTACAATATCAGCTCCAAATTCACCAGGCGGTGTCAAATACCCAAGAGCCAGCGGATTACTTGAAACTACCATCATCGTTTTCTTTTGGGTGTTAATTAATTCACGTATCTTAGCCAGCGGTTCTATTTGACCAAAAAAGTTCGGATATTGAATGACTACACCAGCTACATCTTCATCGAGTTCTTTTTCAAGCGAGTTCAAATCTGTTACACCGTTTTTATGATCTATTTCAACGATTTCAACATGTTGGCCAGTAGCATACGTTTTTACTACTTCTAGTGATTCCGGATGAATTGCTTTTGAGACGAGTACTTTTTTTCGTTTTGTATGGGCGGCGCTTAAGTTCACCGCTTCACCAAGTGCTGTCGCCCCGTCATACATTGAGGAATTTGCGATTGGTTGGCCGGTTAGTTCAGCAATCATTGTCTGAAATTCAAAAATCGCTTGCAGCTCCCCTTGAGAAATCTCGGGCTGATACGGTGTATATGCAGTATAAAACTCAGAACGACTGATGACGTGATCGACAACGGAAGGAATGTAATGATCATACACACCCGCACCCAAGTATGAAGTGTACTCTTTTAAGTTCACGTTTTTATTGGACATTGCTGTTAGTTCTTTCATTAGCGCATATTCATTTTTACCAGGCTTTAAGTTCAGTTGCCCTTTGAATCGAATCGCTTCTGGAATATCTGAGAACAATTCATCTGTTGAATCGACTCCGATTGTACGAAGCATTTCGACCTTATCCGATTCCGTCATTGGTAAGTAACGAAATTCCATCTTCAACCCCTCCTAATTATCTTTTTTATAAAATGGTGTCGGTACTACTTTCGCTTTCAGTTTCCGTTTCCGTACTTGAATCAAGACTTCCGTTCCAAGTTCGGTATAATCCACCTCAAGCAGTGCGCGACCAATATTTTTCTTTAGTGTCGGCGATTGTGTACCTGTCGTGACATGACCAATAGTTTTATCCCCGGCTCCGGATAAAACTTCATAACCCGTCCTTGGAATCCCTTTATCAATCATCTCCAGACCGACAATTTTTCTTTTCGGTCCATTTTCAGCCTGTTTTTTCAGCGTTTTCTTTCCGATAAATTCAGCTTCTTTATCAACTTTCACGGCGAATTTCAAGCCTGCTTCAAGCGGTGTAATCGTTTCGGATAGTTCTTGACCATATAATGGCAAGTTAGCTTCAAAACGGAGTGTATCACGAGCCCCTAGTCCAGCTGGAACAATTCCAGCACCTTCTCCAGTTTCTAAGAGTTGATTCCAAAGCTTAGGTCCCTCTTCCGGCGCAACATATATTTCAAATCCATCTTCACCCGTATAACCGGACCGAGAAACAATTGCCTCCTGTCCGATACCACGCAAAACGACATCACTTTCAAAGCAAAACGGCTTAATAGCTGCTAGATTTGTATCGGTTAATTGTTGTAAAATAGCTTCTGCTTGAGGCCCCTGAATAGCTAGGAGACTATATTTATTCGATTCGTCAATAATAGCAACTGCTTCATCGGCGTAGGTATTATGTTTCTCTAACCAGGCTAGATCTTTTTCTGTATTTGCTGCATTGACAACAAGCATATAATGGTTTTCTCCGAGCATGTAGATGAGTAAATCGTCTATTACACCTCCATCCTCGTTACAAAGAAAGGTGTATTGGGCTTTCTTCGGTTTCAGTTTACTCAAATCATTCGTTGTCATCTTTTGAAGGAATTCGAACGCCTTCCTTCCTACTACACTAATTTCTCCCATATGAGACACATCAAATAACCCTGCATTTGTTCTTGTTGCATGGTGCTCGTCCTTGATTCCAGAGAATTGAACAGGTAAATCCCAACCCCCAAAATCAATCGTCTTCGCCCCGTATTTTTCATATTCCGGAAAAATTGGTGTGCGCTTTAATGGTTTCAACTTTACCACTCCCTCAGAAAATAATAGATGTTTTTATATTCTGATTTCTTAAATATAAAAAAACAGAGATTTCCTAATAATTAAGAAATCTCTGTCCTTCTACCAGAAAGTTGCATGCGAACGTCCAGGAATTCCTAATTCCTTCCGTTCCCACTTGCTTCTTGGGTGGTTTACAAAAAAATGTAAACGCTCTCCAGAGTTGTGTCCGATAAAAGTCTTTTTGCCTGAGAGATTCGTCTTTTAGCTTGCTCCTTCGGCGTTACACCAAAATCGTGTAAGCTCTCCCCTTATCTTCATCCACAGCATATATTTTTTTATAATGGTAAAACTAAGTTTATCACGCATTAACAGCCTGTAGTACCCCCACCTCTAAAGATGTGGGAAATCCGAAATGTGAAGGTGCGGGAAAAACAGTCCGTAAATCCCTGATTCTGTTCAACTAACTTTCAGCGGGAGTAGTAAGGAAGCCCCCACTGAATGAAGTTTCACTTTATTATAAGAAATACTCTGCCTTTGCATTGAATAATACCATACTATTTACAAAAGGTATAGTGGAATCCAAATTTTATCTAGATACTCGGGGTGTAACATATGGATTTGGTTCAATTGACAATTAATCAAACGTTTATAAAAGAATTAGAGGAACGACTTAACAATGACGGGCCATTTAGCTCCCATCAATTGTTTTCACTTGGCTTTCAAGCCGAACAAGCAAGAATTATCCCCTCTTTTTCAGGGTTGAGGAGTTTAGACTTTTTGCCGCATATGTCTTTCCTTGATCATCAAGTGGAAACAGCATTAGAAACGATAGAAAAAATGAATGGCAGGGCGATTCTTGCTGATGAAGTTGGTTTAGGAAAAACAATTGAAGCCGGATTGATTTTAAAGGAATACATGCTGCGTGGACTTGTTAAAAACGCGTTAATCCTTGTTCCAGCTTCTCTTGTGAACCAATGGGTGAATGAATTGAATACGAAATTCTATATTCCTGCTGTCCATCACCGGAAACATCATAACTGGGAAGGCAACACAATTCTAGTCTCATCCCTTGATACTGCAAAACGCACACCTCATCAGGAAGTGATTCTAGCAAATGAATATGACTTAGTTTTAATTGATGAGGCACATAAACTAAAAAACGACCAGACGAAAAATTATCAATTTGTGCGGCAGATTAAAAAGAAATACTGCTTATTATTAACCGCTACACCAATTCAAAATGATTTAATGGAAATATTTAATTTGATTTCCATTTTAAAACCGGGACATCTTGGAGATGTCACTTCCTTTAAAGAAAAATATTCCAGTAAAACCGAAAAGCAGGAAGCGGATGTTTATCTGAAACAACTGATTGAGCGAGTCATGATTCGGAATACAAGGGAAAATACAAATTTAAAACCTTCGAACCGAATTATCGAGACTGTTCTCGTTGATTTTTCAAATGAAGAATCAGAGGTTTATGAACAACTAAATAATATGCAGCGGGGACAAGATATATTTACAAAGATTACCTTATTACGAGAGATTTGTTCTTCAAGGGAAGCTTGTTATCTTTCTCTTGCGAAATTACAAGAAACAAATCCGCAAGATGCGGAAATATATTCTATCATTCAAAAAATCAATGCATTACCTGCTCACTCCAAGGCTATGAAAGCAGTCGAATTAATTGAACAGATTGGAGATGAGAAGGTAATTATATTTACGGAATACCGGGCAACTCAATTGTATTTACAATGGATTTTACAACAGCACGGAATTAGCTCCGTACCATTTAGAGGTGGATTTAACCGCAGTAAGAAGGACTGGATGCTTCAATTGTTTAAAGGTCAAGCACAAGTATTGATTGCAACAGAAGCTGGTGCTGAAGGAATCAACCTGCAGTTTTGTCATCACTTGATTAATTATGACTTACCGTGGAATCCGATGAAAATAGAACAACGAATTGGTAGAATCCATCGTTTTGGTCAGGATAATGATGTGAAAGTGTATAATCTTGCTGTTAAGCAGACTATTGAAGAACATATACTACATGTGCTTTACGAGAAGATCCAGTTATTTGAAAATGTTATTGGTGAACTTGATGCAATTCTTTCCAATTTAAATATCGCGGATGTCGAGGAAGAAATCGAAACTATATACAGGGAATCGGATTCCTTGGGAGAAGCGGAAATTAAACTTGAAAATTTAGCATCCATCGTCCAAAAGATAGCAGATGAAACAAGTGAAAAAAGTGTAGGTGAATAAGATGGCAATTGTTGATATCGAACAATTTATAATCGATTATTTCAGCGCGTATCAATGTAATCCTTTGAAGATAGAAGATGGCGTTATGCAAGTGGAGTTAACAGAGGAATTAGACAAGATATTAATGAATCGTCCCTTTTATTGGCATTATATTCAAAGTCTTGGCCAAGAAGGTGTACCAATGACATTGACACTCATAACAAACCCGGATAAAAGAGAGCAAGCAGGAGAATGGATCGATATCGGCAGTCCAAGACTGCAACAGATCTTCAATCATGTTACGCAGCATGAGAAATATACATTACTTTTCCAAGAAGTAAATACGGATAAAAACACCCCGCTTTACCCATGGTTGCTCGCGAATTTTAAAGTGAGTTATAGAGGGAGACAAAAGAAAGAAGAAATTATTTCCCTCGGTATCCAACTTGTTACTGGAAAAGTAATTGTGAATATGATGGATGAGTTGAATAAACTTGCTTTGAAACAACAAATATCCAATTTTTGCTATACAATCTCACCAATTATTACATTGACAAGCGGATTTAAGCGCATTGAAAAAATCATCCAGCATTATGTTGAAAATCAACCGAAAGAATGGGCTAATGAAGCATTGGAAACACGAAATGAAGAAATCGCCCTCTTAAAGCAATTTTACAAGGACGATTTGGAGAATAATATCGTCAAGAAGGAAATGGAGGAAATTAACAATCGATATACACCAGAAATTACAATTGACGTAACAAGTGGAGGGTTGATTTACTTACTCCAAGACTTTCCTGATATTGAACGGTTTTCATAAAGAAGTCTACCATCCTCAAGGAATGTGAAAGTGCGAATAGCACCAATGAGTAGGCGGGAGATGAATTTCGGTTGCTTTAGCCAAAATTCCTTCCATACGGTATTGAAGACTTGGACATGAAAGGAATCTCAAGAGCTCTTCACTTTGGAATAAGTGTTCACGACAACGGTTGGTGGATGTTCACGTTCTTTTTAGCGTATAACCTAAAAGAATAAGGGAAACAACTTGTGAAAGTTGGTAAATGGTTTCCTTCCACTAAGAAGTGTTCTTCCTGTGGTGCAGAAAAACCGATGAAATTATCTGAACGCACCTACCGTTGTTCCTGCGGTTATGTGGGTTTACGCTCGTCTTCCTTTAAGAAACAATTTAAATGAGAATGGAAGGATTCCAAACCAGCGATTCAGCACAACAGATCCATCCTGCTTCTCCGCTTCCCTCCGCTCCTTCCGTTCCTCACGCGGGCTGTTCATGTATTTAACAATTTCTTCTGTAATAAATTTCAAATAATTATTCGTTGACATCCTGTTGCCTCCTCTTGTTTTTTAATAGCTTATACGACTTAAAAATATTTATACAAATTAATTAAAAATAAAGCAGGAATATCTCAATACATGTCGAATCATATAATTTATAAGGAGGTGAAACTAACTTGAACCCGGCCTTACCCTTGGTTAAACAAATAATGGAACAGGCAATCAACGAACATGCTACAGACCTTCACTTCATACCTTCTCCAAACGAAACGAAAATCCACTTTCGTATTCAGGGCACCCGTAAATTCCATTCTGTTATCTCTAAGAGTCAATATGAGCTTTTGCTAACCTTTTTTAAATTCAAGGCAGGAATGGATATTGGAGAATCAAGAAAACCCCAAGATGGCAGTATTGCCAACCTTTTCCCAGCACTCGGTAAATATACATTAAGGCTATCCACGCTACCGATGCTCGCATCGGAAAGTTTGGCGATTAGAATTTTACCACAAGAAGACTTCCTCCCACTTGATGAATTATTTCTCTTCCCTTATCAATTAAATGAGCTCAAAAAATCGGCAATTGCTCAATCTGGCTTAGTTTTAATTACCGGACCTGCTGGAAGTGGAAAGTCAACAACCCTTTATGCCTTAATTCGTTTCTTGATGAAAGAACACTCCTATCAAGCGATAACGCTAGAAGACCCTGTTGAAAGGCAAATTGATGATGTCATTCAAGTACAAATTAATGAACAAGCAGGCATTACCTATCAAGCTGGATTGAAAGCAGCATTAAGACATGACCCGGATATATTAATGATAGGAGAATTAAGGGATGAAGCAACCGCTCACTTTGCTTTACAGTCATCACTGACGGGACACCTCGTGTTTAGCACGTTCCATGCACGCGATGCAGTCGGAACGATTTACCGGTTGCTCGATATGGGGATTAAACAACAAGATCTGTTTCAATCACTTGTTGCTGTTATATCCATAAAATTAATCCCTATTCGGCAAAAGGGCATTATTCGACGGGCAGCAATTTTAGAATTTCTAAGTGGAGAAGATTTGAATAAGGCAATCTATTCTCGATTTGATTTCCATCAACAAGACAGGAATTCCTTTAAACATTTAAGGAGGAAAGCATATGCATACGGCTTCACCGCTGAAGGTTTTCCTAAAGAAGCAGCGGAAAATACCTGAAACGATTCAAATTCGTTTTTTAAAACGTCTCGAACGCTTTTTGATAAATGGGTATTCGTTACAGGACGCCCTTGAAGCGACTGCTTGGGACAAAGATTTGGCCTCTATTTCCCTTTACTTTTTGGAGAAATTAAAAGAAGGTATACGTCTCGATACTATTTTCGAACAGGCTGGTTTTCATCCTTCGATTAGTTCCTTTCTGTATTTTATCAATGCAAATTCAGACTTGAAAGAAGCAGTTGGAAAATGCCTGGAATTAGTCGAGCATCATTTCCAGAACGTCCGAAAGTTCAAGCAGATCATTCGTTATCCCTTATTTCTTCTGCTTATTTTCTCTGTTGTTTTATTTTTTATTAACCACCGCGTACTTCCCGCGTTCCAATCATTATTTACCTCTTCTCCTGAGACGCAAACAACGATCAATCTCTTAAAATGGTTAATGGATTTGATTCAATTTTCCGCTATCTTTATTATCGTGTTAAGCATCCTTTTCACAATTATCTGGCGTTATGTGCGCCCAAGAATATCTATGGAAGAGCAATTGAAAGTGATTGAGCGTATTCCTTTCTATCGCTATTATTTACGGTTGCAAACAAGCTTGCAGCTTTCCACCCATTTTAGTTCGTTGCTAAAAGCAGGACTTAGCCTAAAGGAAATTCTTGCAGAACTTGCTCGCCAGAATAGACTCCCGATTATTTCTTATTATGCGACATTACTGACCAATAATTTAGAACGGGGTTACCATATTAGCAACTTACTCGAAGAATTACCGTTAATAGAAAAACAACTAGCTGCAATATTCCAGAAAAATACGACTATTCCCGTATTAGAAAAAGACCTTACATTATATAGTGATATGTTGCTTGACGAGATGGAACGAATGATGATTCGAGTCATTACATCTATTCAGCCTGTATTTTATACAGTACTCGGGGTATTTATTGTTTTTATTTACTTAAGTATGATGTTGCCTATGTTTCAACTAATGAATTCATTTTAAAAGGAGCGATTATAATGTTTAACAATGAACGTGCGTTTACGCTGATTGAGATGTTAATCGTAATGCTTGTTATCTCCGTATTGCTATTACTGATTATCCCTAACTTGGCAAATCAGTCGGAAAATGTGAATGATAAAGGTTGTGAAGCCTTGAAAGAGATTGTTCAAACGCAGGTAGAAGCATATTATTTGGATAACAAAGAGAAAGTCAATGATATACAGACACTCGTATCAGCAGGTTATCTAAAAGATAACCAAACAAGCTGCGGAGACACTCCAATCACAATCAATAATGGTAAAGTAAACGATGACTCGTAATGATGCAAAGAAACGGTTTTACTCTGATTGAAATGCTTCTTACGCTCAGTATCCTATCCATTCTTTTCTTGCTCACCATTCCCCTTCAATCTGATTTGCTTACTAAACAACAGGAAGAACAATTCATTGAGGTATTACAACAAGATGTACTGCTTATCCAAAACCAATCAAGTAAGCATAGGAGAGACGAAATGTATATCCGATTTTTTGATGATTATTACAGCATCCTGTCCGGGGTGAATAAACCTTTTGCATACCGGGAATATCCTGCAGATTGGACGTTGGTTACTACGAACCAGTCACGACTGATCCGATTCGTACAAACTGGAACCATCCTCCAACCCCGAACCCTTGTTATGTATACACCCAATCATAAGTTATATATCGTATTCCCACTCGGCAAAGGGAGGTTTTATATTGAAAAAGAAAAACGGATACTCGATGATTGAAGTTTTAATCGCCTCCACCATATTTTTTCAAGCGCTCATTATATTTATACCGATATACACAGATATTCAGACGGCAAAAGATACATTGGGGGATAGAAGATGGGCAGCTCATCAATTACAAGCTGAATTGCAGCAATTTATTTTGGGGAACCCTCCCCCGCTTCCTGTTAGTAAAGAAACGACAAAAGACGGAAAGGCCTTTCACTTTCATTTTTATAAAGAAGACATATACACGAAGGGATGTGTATCTTGGGAGAATGCAGAAGAAACCGAAGAAGAAATCTGTTTACTCGCAATACCTAAAGAATGAGCGTGGTTTTAATTTTATTTCTTTGCTGACGATGCTAACTGTCATCTTTCTCACATTGCCGTTTTTAGTTTATGCTTTGCAAGCTGTCAAGCCGACAAATAATTATGAAGAACTTGCAGTATATGAATTTTTTCGCTTTGTTCGAGATGATATCCTTGAATCTCATCATTATTATATCCAGGATCATACTCTTTATTTACTTCAAGCAAACGAACAAACCGCTTCGATTAGTAAATATGATTCCTTAGTCAGAAGACAGATTGATGGCAGGGGGCATGAAATTTATTTGCGCGGCGTGCAGTTTCTCAGGTTTCAGGAGGAGCCATTCGGTATAAAGTTGATTATCACGACAGAAGAAGGTATAACATATGAAAGGTTATTTCCGTTTTATAACGGAGTCTAACGGTTTTATTCTGCTTCATATATTATTTATCATTGCCATCCTCTTCTTGCTTGTCACCGGCAGTATTTTCTCTTACCGGAATGAAGTCCATATAACGGAAACACAAGTGGAACAGATACATGTCGAAAGTTTATTTCAAATGAGCCGATTGAAATATGTAAAAGAACAAATGCAAAATGAAGAAATATTGCAGACGGCCTCCTATGATTTTCCGAATGGTGATGTCGATATTAGGATAACCCACTTATCGGAAGCTTACCGAAAATTGCAGTTCCACATTAATCCGTCTAATCAAGAATCTCTCTTTACGGTTAATCATGTAATAAAAAACGAGATGTTTCGTGAATAATTATGTATACTTTTCAACAAAGCTTGAATACTCAGCTCTTTTTCCCGTTTTTCTAATATAATTAAGGTGTAAATGATCTGTAGCATAATTATGGGGTGAAAAATAATGAAGAACACATTAAAGGTTACCAATGTGATGAGCGACCCTACAAGATTCAATATTTATCAACATTTAGTGGAGCACCATCAAGATGTGAGTGTCACCGATATTTCCGAGGCTTTTGATATTCATCCGAATGTGGCCAGACTCCATTTATCCAAACTCGAAGAAATTAATCTTGTTACCTCTTATTTGAAAAAAACAGGGAAAGGTGGCCGTCCGGGTAGACGCTATCAGTTATCAAATGAAGTTGTCGAATTGAACTTCCCTGCACGGGATTATAAGATCCTTTCATCTATTGCCCTTGAAGCTTTAATGGATCTCGGCGAACCAGGGAAACAAGCTCTGTACGAAACAGGGAAAAAATACGGAACAGAAGTAATGCATCAGGATATGAAGCATCTTAATGAGGATGCCGATGTGAAGGAGAAAATTACGGTACTTGAACGAACAGGCCGCATGCTTGGCATGTACCCTTCCTTCAAATATGATAAAGAAACAAACAGTATCCATTTTTCAGTGAATAATTGTCCATTTAGAGAAATTGCAAGCAATAATCACCAGCTCGTCTGTGAGATGCATCGCATCTTTTTAAAGGGTATGTTTGAAGCATTATTTACTTCGATTGAATTAATAGAAGAGAAAAATATGTTTGCCGATAATTGCAGTAATTGTGCTTATATCGCAAAACTTTCAATCGTTTAAGGTCAATCGTTTACAATAGTTGCTTCCTCGTTTATAATAACTATGAAAGGTTAACTAGAAGGAGGGGGAAAGAGACATGGATCGTGTGTTTCGTATGCTGGGCTTTTGGACAGGGATTTTTGCCGTTATGTTCTATGTTGGGGACATGATGGTACCATCCGTACTATCCTTGATTCAAACAGTATTTTTCCTTACAGTAGGCTACTTAAAATTATCAGAACGGATGTATATGTATTTATTCGGAGCTTATTTAACAGTATTCATGATAGGTTATACATGGTATTCTGAATTTATACTTGTACCAGGGTTCGGCGGTTAAACGTAAAAAAGGCGGAAGCGCCCGTTTAGCAACGTACAAACCTGTGGAGTGTCAAGTTTGCTAGTTGCTGGGCGCTGGAGCCGGATGTGGCTAGTTCCGGTAATAGTAATTGCCCACAGTATTTTTAATTTATTGTTTCTATAACGCGAAAAACCATGCAGGGGGTAATTGCATGGTTTTTTTCTTTTATCATCTTAATGTGCCAATTATCCACGGAAAAACGGATTGTTCACTTTTTCAAAACCGATTGTTGTACTTGGTCCATGTCCAGGATATACTTCATATGCATCCTCTAACTTATATAATTTTTCTTTAATGGAATGTTCAAGCGTCGGCAAGTCTCCTCCCGGCAGATCTGTCCTTCCTATTCCTTGGTTGAAGAGCGCGTCACCACTGAAGACTTGTTTCGTATCTGTAAAAATGAAACTCATGCTGCCTGGCGAATGCCCCGGTGTATGTGCGACAGTGAATTGGAACTCCCCAATGGAAAACGGGCCTTCCTCAATCGTGATTTCAGCTTCCGTTGCTATAATTTCGTTGCCCATTAATTTATGAGAACCATTAAGCATCGGATCTGTTAGCCAGTTTTGTTCCGCTTCGTTAATGTATACATTCAACTGGAACTTATTTCTAACTGCCTCCAGGCCTCCAATATGATCAAAATGAGCATGTGTTAATAGGATACCTAAAGGTGTCAGCTCATTTTCTTCTATGTATTGAATAATTTGATCCGCGTCACCACCAGGGTCAACAATCAAAGCATGATTATCCTTTGATAAAATATAACAATTTGTCCCGATCATCCCGACCGGCATTGTCTTTATTTCCATTCTTCTCATCTCCTCTACTTCTGAAAAGCATTTCCTTTAGGTTATGCCTCGACAAAAATATTGATATGCATTAAAATGATTATAGTGTATCTACATAATAATATAAAGGGATCCTTAGGGCTAGTATTTCATTCTAAGGAAGAATAGACATAAGGAGGGTGAATTTTTCATGAGCCACATTATATTAGCAATCATATTCTTGTTAGTCGCATTACTTGCGGTTATTTCCGTAATTCGTCAATTGAAAATTAAAAACTATTTTGCATTGATTTTCTCCGTATTAACAGCAGTAGCTTTTGGATTCTTCTCTATTGCTACAATCATTTCAGAGCTGTCCAGTCTCTAAGTAACTAAAACTAAAGTAATAGTAAAAAACAGGTGGAGAATATTACTTCTCTACCTGTTTTTCTTCTGTGAAATCTACGAAACGGAACAGATCTCCGTATATAATGTCATCGGAATAGCCTAATTCCAATTCCACTTTCTCTTTAATTTCATCACAAGGAGTACTTGCGCCTGTAGCTGGTTCTCCTTCAGTCGCTTCTTCTTCCTCTGCATCAATTAATTCACCGGTATCGACGTCATAGCACATACCTACCGTTGATAGATAATCATCTGTTATAAAGTCACCGTTTCTTAAAGCGATATAGCCTTTCCTGTTCTCTGCAAACAAATCATTACCAAAGTAAATATCATTTGTATGCTCAATCCCAAGCAGGCTTAGAATCGTTGGCTTCAAATCGATTTGTCCCGAAACCGTGGAGATGGTTTCTCCTTCCCCATGACCGGGAATGTGTACAAATAATGGTACTTTGAGTAACTGTACCTGATCATATGGAGTGATTTCTTCTTTATCCAAGTACATGCTCATTGCACGGTTATGGTTGGCACTAATCCCAATATGGTCTCCCATAATGATTATGATGGAATCTTCATAAAGACCTGCCTGTTTTAAGTGATCAAAGAATTCTTCCATCGCTTCGTCTGCATAACGTACTGCAGGGAAATAGTTATTAAGCGTGTTTGAGTTTGAATCATATGGTTCAATTGATTTATCTTCTTCATCCATTTCAAATGGGAAATGGTTTGTCAGCGTAATGAATTTTGTATAGAATGGCTGCTCCATCGCTTGTAAATACTTGATTGATTGTTCAAAGTACGGTTTATCTTTCAGTCCCCAGCCGACTGAGTTTTCATCTGTTATTTCATAGGCATCTTCACTATAGAAATAGTCAAGATTCAAACTTCTGTACATCCCATCCCGGTTCCAGAAGCTCTTATTATTCGCATGCAGCACTGCTGAGAAATAGTCTTCCTCTTCCAGTATTTCCGGAAGGGCATGATATTCGTTACTTCCATGTGTAAAGAACACAGCACCTCTTGAAAGTGGATATAAGGAATTTTCAACCAGGAATTCTGAATCCGATGTATTTCCTTGACCAGTTTGTTCAAAGAAGTTATCGAAATAGTACGTATCCTCATCTTCTACAAGCTTATTTAGAAATGGTGTAACTTCTTCACCATTCACTTCATTTCCAACAACAAAGCCTTGAATCGATTCGGCATTAATGAAAATAACATTTTTACCTTCTGCAACACCGAACATATCCGATTTCTCTGTGATCATCACATTTTCTTTAATGTAATCTTGAATCTCAGGTATTTCATTTCCATCTGCGAATACACGTTGGGACTCCGCTTTCGAATGAACTACAAGGTCATAAACATGGTAATTAAATAGCCCGATATTCTTCACTAAATACTCTCTGTCAAATGCACGTGTAAATAATTGCGGCCTCTCCATCTCAGCAAGGAAAAAGTTCCCCGCAAGCAATAATAAGGACATGGAAAGTGCAAAAGCTTTTCCGCGTTTCAAATATTGCACAGATACAATTGATTCTTTCTTCTTACTTAAATACCAAACAATTGCCGCATCAGCAAATAAAAGAATGTCATATGGCTTGATTAATGTAAGAATACTTGAACCTAAATCCGTCATATTACTCCCCATAAATAATTGCGGGAGTGTAATAAAGTCCGTGAATTGACGATAGAATACTAGGTTTGCAAATACAACAAAACTAAAAAGCAGTGCCGTGTAACGCAAGTATTTCATTTGCCTGGACGCTTTGTTGAACCATACAGACAGTGCAAAAATCAGAAATGCCGAGACAAACGGATTAACAAATAAAATGAACTCTTGCATTCTATTTTCTAGTTCAATATTAAACATAAAACGGTAAACAATGTATGTTTTTAAACCGAAAAGCAAGGATGCAATAATATATAGCGGTAATCTTGCTTGTTTTTTCCTCATTCTAAATCCTCCCAAATGTAAAGAGAACAGAAGTGTAAAGTGGCCATCCATTCCCAGTTTGAGCAATTTGTAAACTTTTCTTTTACAATTCACTTATACTATTAGACGAAAACCGAGTAAGAAAGGTTTCATCTTTATTTACATTTACTTCATATTTTTTCTAACTTCTTATTTTAATAGATAAGCTAAAAAAAATCTAGAGTTAACTTCCTTCCATATTCTGCTTAACATAGAAAGCAGCACCAATGATGCCTGCATCATTGCCGAGAACCGCCTGCTTGATTTCACAGTTTGCTTTTACCCTTGGTAATGCATAATCCTCAAAAGAAGTACGGATTTGATTGATGAAAGGCTCTCCCGCCTGGGAAACTCCTCCACCAATAAGAATCTTCTCCGGATTGAGAATCACACCCAAATCTGCGAAAGTCCGACCTAATACTGCCGCAACTTTAGTTACTATTTTCATAGCGGCTGCATCGCCTTTTTCAGCCATTTGAAAAACATCTTTCGCAGTAATAGTATTTGTTTCTTCATACATCTTAGCAAGTGCTGAACCGGGTTGCTCCGCACTGCTCTCACTTGCAAGTCTCACGATGCCGGTTGCTGATGCAATTGTTTCTAAACAACCGCGCTTTCCGCAGTTACAAGGGGCTCCATTCTCTTCAATCAATATATGACCAAGTTCTCCTGCCATGCCATTTATTCCATTTAGAATGGCACCATTAGCTATAATACCTGCGCCAACCCCAGTTCCGAGCGTAACGGCAATAACATGTTTCCCTTCATCCCCTGCACCTTGCCAATTTTCACCTAGGACAGCCATGTTGGCATCGTTCTCGATAAATACCGGTAAGCCAGATAAATCACTTAACTCTTTTGTGAATTGTTTATTTCTCCAGCCAATATTCGTTCCATAATAAACGATACCCTCATCACTGCTGACAAAGCCTGGAATGCCCGCCCCGATACCAAGAATTCGCTCTGTTGCTATATTTTTCAGTTGGAGTATTTCTTTTATTGACATCCATGTATCTTGCAAAATAAAAGAACCGTTTTCTTCCGTTCTCGTCGGTATATTCCATTTATGCAGAAGTTCACCATCAGTTGTAAATAATCCAAATTTAATGGAAGTACCGCCGATATCAATGCCTATCATATATTCACTCATGACCCCGCCCTCTTTCCTCTTTCTGCTTCTTCTAAAATGTTTCTTTCTTTTTGGAGAACAAGTTTTCCAGCGATGTATTCCTGCTGTGAAAAAAAATTCATTTTATAAAGTTCTTCAAGTTCACTTTCCATTAATATAAGATCGCCGATACGATCTCGTGAATAAACAAATGTGCCGAATCGCTTTAAAAGCATTCGGATGTCATATACAGAGTTCAATTGATTTCACCACTCCTTATTATACCAAAAAAATCAATGTAAAGAAAATTATAGCGAAGTTTTATTAGGAAACTTGGCATCCGCCAAGCCTTTACGGCGAATGCCTTAGTTGAACTTATGCAATAAGAAAGGCTTTATAATTTCTTACTATCAAAGAAGGAAATAGGCGTGGTGTTGTATATTTTTAATTGTCTCCTTTAGATCCGCAGTCCCGATACTTCTCGCTTTCTCTGTTCCGTATCGGGACTCTTTCCAAGATATATTTTAATTATCAGCTTCTCTCGGGGAATCACCCGTTATAAGTTCGTATAAATTGATGAAATCTTCATTGGTTGGATCCATTTGGTATGCTTGTTCGATTGCTTGGATGGACTTTTCAACCTCTCCGTCCATATCATACAGGATAGCCAGGTTATAATAAGCTTCTGGTAATGGTTCCTGAAGTGTGACACTCTTTTCTAAATCTCGCAATGCTTCTTCATAATTTCCAAGTTCAATATTAGCATATGAACGTTGAAATAAAAGCGAGCTTTCCATATCCCCTTCTAACGCCAAGGCTTCCGTTGCAACAGTCACAACTTCGTCATATTCATGTTGATTTAGATGTTCCTGGATTTGCATTAATCGGAATGTTTCACTGCTCTCATTCGCATGAACTCCGTAATACGTAACAGCGAAGAAGAATATAGCGGTGCTGATGGCTGCCGCAAACTGGAACACTGGTCGCTTGTTCTTCGGCATGCCGACAATTGCCGCAGCGAGGAACCCTGCAATTAATCCGCCAACATGAGCCGCCATGTCAATCCCCTCAATAGATAGCCCGATCACTAAATTGATAGCTAACACAAGTAGGATGCTCGAACCGATTGTTTGGAAGAATAATCGTTTATGCACAATACCAAAATAAAGAAACGCACCGAATAAACCGAATATCGCCCCAGAAGCTCCAGCACTTACACTTGTCGTATAGGCAAAACTCGCAATCGAGCCACCTAAACCAGCGAGCAAATAAATGAATATAAAACGGCTGCTTCCAAATATCTTCTCAACAGCAGTTCCTAAATAAAACACAGCAAGCATATTTAGTGCAAGGTGAATAAAACCAATATGGATGAACATGGAGCTGAATAGCCGCCACCATTCACCATCTATCATCATGGAAGGATTATACTTTGCACCAAATTGGATAAGCATTTCAATTGATGTCGTATCGCCTTGCCATTCCATATAGAAAAAGTAAAGCAAATTAATAATAATGAAAGCATAAGAAAAAAGTGGTTTTCCAAAGCTGAAAATATTTTCAACTTCTTTCCGTTTATTACTTAATAACGAAACAAAATGATATTTTATCTTCTCTATATTATTTTCTTTTGTTTCATCGGGTAATTCAAGATCATAGGAAATAGGGCTTGGCAGCAAATCTTTTTCAAATCGTTCTGCTTCATGCTCGTATTCTTCCTGGTCTAAATAATAAACTCTCATGCTCACTTTTGGTTTACCTTCAGCAGTCAATGGTTGTTTAAGTATATCCCATGTATCAACTGGTTGATGCATGGTGAAATAAAGATTATAGACTTCGATATTTTTCTTTAATACTTGCTTTACGTTTCGGACTCTTTGAAACAAAAATGAGATATCTTGTTTTAGATGGTTTTTCCAGTCGAATCCTTTATGTATGAGACGCACTACGATTGATGAATGGTTTTCATATTTCTCTAACCAAACTTCATTCGTTTTTTCATTTAAATATAATAAATTAAATTGATGATTTTTCACCAGGTCATTGGCAAACGTATATAACAGATATTGTTCATTTAAAGACATGAATTCACCTTCCTTCCCCTCATCATAGCAGATTTATTCTTCTAAATATATTATTATAACCCTTGCTTACCTTTCACAATTTGAAAAAGCTGAGTATATCTTTATGATCTAAAAAAGTTTCATATTACTTTCATTCAGCGTAGTATTTGCGCATTCTCTAGTCTGGAGTTCTGATCGCCGTTCAGTTGCCCGGTGGACGGATGCTTTCCACGGGCACGGGCACGGCCTCAGCTTCCTCGGAAGAAGTGCGCTTCCTGCGGGGTCTTCGGACACGTGCTTTTCCCGTAGGAGTCACCGTCCACCGGGCAACTCAACTGGTTAGATGATTATCTGAATAGAAATTGTTCCGTCACGATAGGAATTATATTCCTGGAACATTAAACAGTGATCCATATTTGGCCTTTCCTGGTAGCAGTCCAGACACCTCGAGACTCCGGGAGGATAGGCCTGGCGAGACCCCTTAGTGCTCAGCGCAAGGAAGCTTGCCGGCCGCTCATCAGGTGCGAGAGGTGTCTGGACTGCGGATCTTCAGTAGAAAGTTTCGGAGTTAGGCACACTTACGCTGAATGAAAGCTGTTTTTAAAAAATAAATGAAGCTCTCATCCGAAGATAAGAGCTCCATTTTTTGCTTTATTTAGTTTCACGGTGTAAAGTGTGTTTTTTAAGACGTGGACTATATTTCATAAGCTCAATACGTTCAGGATTTGTACGTTTGTTTTTTGTAGTAATATAGTTACGGTCTCCCGTTTCAGTACAAGCTAACGTGATATTAACGCGCATAGTTTTCCCTCCAAACTTTTTCTAACTATCTTTAACAATTCATAGGCAATTTTATTAGACCTTTATTATAATAACAGATGTTACAAAAAGATTCAACATTTCTCTAGGTAATTTTATGGTTTTCATAGAACTCATAATGTGATATAACTAAATATGTGGTTAAAGGGAGGGAAATGAATGATAATTGCGATTGTAACCACACTCGTTATCGGTGTGGTCTTGTTTATCCTGTCTTATTTCATGAATGATCGGTTGGAAGAAATGGAAAGCCAAGTCGAGCAACTTTCAATTACCTCAATGCAGGATACATACCAAATGAAGAAAAAAATTAAAATACTAGAAGAAGAATTGCTCCCAGAAAATATGAATGAATCCTCCAGCTCGGAGTTTAAGGAACAGTCTTGATTACTAGACGCCAGAAAAGGAGTTAAGCATGAAACATACAGTACGTGCATTCTCAGTCGGTTTGATTGCTGCAGGCTTGATTTTACTCGCTGTGTTTTATTTATTTGGGCATGGCAATGAAGGTGCTGCAGAATATAGTACAGAGGAATTAATTGAGAAAATTGAAGAAGAAGGATTACGCGTTGTTTCAGAGGAAGAATATATCAGCATTACTTTAGGTAATAACGAAAGTAATGAAAATGAGGATGAAGCGGAAGAGACGGAAACAGAGGAAACCGAGGACTCCGCAGAAATAGAAACAGCTAATCAAGACTCAGAAGAAAATGATGAAGAGGAAACGGAAAGCGAAGAGGAGAAAGAAGATGAAGCTGAAGAGGAAGAAGAAACTCCTTCACCTGTAGTCATTACAGTTGAACCAGGAATGGCAACATCATATATCAGCGATCTTCTGGAAGAAGAAGGACTTATCGACGATGCAGCAGCTTTTAACGAATACTTGATCGATAATGATTATTCTTTACGTGTTCAAATGGGTGATCATGAACTAGAACATGGCTTATCCGAATACGAAATTGCTGAACAATTGACATCAAACTAAAAGAACCAGCGCCTTTATGTAGAAGGCACTGGTTCTTTTTTTAGTTAAGATTATAATTCTTTCCTTTGACTAAGTACAGTATACTTTCACCGATATTTGTAATGTGATCAGCAAAGCGTTCCAAGTAACGGGCACAGAATGCGACTTGCATAATGTATTGAATTTTATCAGGATTCGTTGCTGTTTCCCCGAGCAATTCACTGACAATATGTTTATACATCTTATCTACTTTGTCATCTGTCTTTGCTAATTTACTAGCTATTGTAATATCTTCATATTTAAAAGCATGCATCGATGTTTTTAACATATCCATCGCAATCTCATGCATTTGTTTCAAACCTTCCGGGATTGCGGATAGGTTTTTATCCAAATGAATTGTTGCTTTTGCAATATTTTTAGCATTATCGCCCATTCTTTCAACATCAGTCACTACACGCAGCGACATAATAATCTGGCGTAAATCGGTTGCTACCGGTTGTTGTTTTGCAATCAGCAAAACCGATTTTTCATTTATTTCTGTTTCCAGTTCATCAATTTTTTTGTCTTCTTCAAGAATCGCTTTCGCTTGTTCAATGTCTTGGTTAAATAATGAATCGACAGCTTTCGATAAAGCCTCACCCGATAGGTTCGCCATTTTAATTACTTCTTCTTTTAACTGCTCTAATTCGCTTTGAAACTGTTCACGTGTCGTGCTCATCCAATCTCCTCCAAATTATCTTCAGATCCAATGCTTGACGTGTCAAGGGTATATTTTCAGTATACCTGAAGTTTGTTAAAAGAGTGTTAAAGTATTATATAAATAACATTGAGATTTATTGCGATTCTTCTTCGTCCGCTTCTTCATCTTGATCTTCTTGCATATCAAAATACGTATCCATAATTCGTTCCGCGATTCGGTTGGCGATATTTCCGTCTTCTCTAGCGTTAAGACCGATGTTCGGAACCATTACTGCAAAAGCGACTTCTGGATTATCCATTGGAGCGTATCCGATAATTGCCCGGTTGATTGTATCATACCCTACTCCATCAACAACAACCCTGCTCTCCGCTGTTCCAGTTTTACCTACCGCTTGATAATCTTTGCCTGCAAAATAACTATACGCCGTACCACGTTGTACTTGAAATGCTTGCCTAAATCCTTCCTGTACACGAGCGATTTCTGATTCGCTAGCCTGGATTTGATTCAAGTACTCTGTATTTATCGATTTATACAGTGGACCTAATTCTGTTTGAGAAGCGATCGGTTCTCGTATCTCTTTTACGAAATGTGGCTGTACCCGATAACCATCATTGGCAATCGTCGAAACATACTGCGCCAGTTGCATTGTAGTGTATGTACCGTACTGCCCTATCGCATAGTCCATGAATAAACCCATATTAGGTGCCGTATCGATAGGAAAACCCGTTGATTCAAATGGAAAATCAATTCCAGTAGGAGCGCCTAAGCCGAATTGAAGGAAATAATTACTCATCTCCTGCCATGCTGCAGGATCCATCGTTGAACTCGCCCCATTAGGAAATCGGTAGCGATAATCTCCACCCATCCGTAAAGCAATATAAAACATGTATACGTTCGATGATTCTTTTAATGCTTTAATATCATCTGCATAACCGATTGTACTTGATAAGGAGCGCTTTTCCGGCGTTCCTGCTATTTTAATCGGCCTGTCAAGGAAAGTTTGGCCTGGACTGATTACACCTGAATGCAACCCCGCTAATACGGTGGCACCTTTCACAACCGACCCTGGCAGATGAGCATCATGCAAGGTTCGATGTGGACTATTGCTGAATGTACCTTCCTTATGATCATAAGTTTTTCCAGCTACTGAGATTAATTCTCCAGTTTGCGGATTCATTACAACTGCAAGTGCATCATTTAAAAAACGGTTATTATATGGGTCCAAGCGGATTGCCTTTCCTAATTCATCTTCTAAAATCTCGTCCACTTTCTCCTGGAACTCCATATCAATCGTTAAAATGAGATCCTTCCCTCTTTTGCCTTGAACAATCGTCTTCGAATCAATGACAGCTCCAGTTTTTGTTGTCGTGTATTCGATTTGTTCTTTTCTTCCTCTAAGAACATCTTCATATTGCTCTTCTAATCCGCTTCTGCCAACCCGGTCATTTCTGCTGTACCCTCGCGACATGAAATATTGCATGTTTTCTGCTGGGATACCGGTTTGGTGAGTACTAATGCTTCCTAAAAGACTTCGGATAGTGGAATCATACAAATAATCACGATTCCAGTCTGTCGTTGCGTTAATTCCTCGCAGCTGATCAAGGTTCTCAGAAACGAGTGCATATTCCTCTGGTGTAACATCTTCATTTTTTACAATTTGCGGTGTTAAAGAATATGCCTTATCTAATTCCTTCTTAATTCGAATGACTTCAAGTTCCTGTGTTGAAAAGACACTATCGGCCACATGGTCGTCTGGAATGGAATCTAAAACCAACTGGTAAATTTCTGCATTGGACTTATCTTTTAGCTCTTCTTCTGGCAAGAGCTCTTCGTATGTTTTTTCCTTTTCTTCATCATCAGATTTACCTTCATTTTTCGTCAAATCCTTCAGATAAACATATTCCCGCTTATCCCGATCCGATACCTTATCCAATTCTTCGTCGCTATCCATGGATATGAATTGTGCTAACTTTTCAGCGAGATCTAAGCGATCTTGAGCCTGCACGCCTTTAGGCGGTGTATATGTAATGGAATAAAGTGCCTTATTATCGACAACTAAATTTTCATTTGTATCATATATTTTGCCCCTCGGCACCGCGATTTTAGTCGTATCTTGAATCGTCTGGTCAATTTTATCTTGGAATGCTTCTCCATTCAGGATTTGCACGACACCTAGTTGAAATATCAGCATTGAAAATAGTAAGAACACGATAAAAAAGATAATATTTGTCCGAAAGGGAAGCTGTGCTCTTTTTTTCTTTTTTTCCTTCATTCTATTCCCCCTCATTTTGCGTATTGCTGAAATATCTGTCTTACATTCTACCATAAATCTTTATGGATTTCGTTATTTATTAACAAGAAGATTCCATTTAGATTAGAAAACTTGGCATTCACCAAACCTTTACGGTGAATGCCTAAGTTGCACTTATGCAGTAAGAAAGGATTAACGCTTTCTCATCTGCCAAAAAAAGAACGTGAAGAATGAGTTTCTTCACGTTCTTTCCCTATCGGATTATTTATTTTGCTTCGTTATAACGCTTAGCAACTTCATCCCAATTTACTACATCCCAGAAGGAAGCAATGTAATCAGGACGTTTGTTTTGATATCTCAAGTAGTAAGCATGCTCCCAAACGTCTAGTCCTAATACTGGAGTCTTACCTTCCATTAATGGAGAATCTTGGTTTGGAGTGCTTGTGATTTCCAGCTCACCGTTGTTAACTACGAGCCATGCCCAACCTGAACCGAAACGGCCAGTCGCTGCAGTTTTGAATTCATCTTTGAATTTGTCAAAGCTGCCGAATTTCTCATTGATTTTATCTGCTAATTCGCCAGTAGGCTCTCCGCCCCCGTTTGGTGATAGGATTTCCCAGAACAAGCTATGGTTTGCATGTCCTCCACCATTGTTACGGACAGCAGTACGGATACTTTCAGGTACAGCATCAAGATTACTGATTAGATCTTCCAGGGATTTCTCCTGTAAGTCAGCGTGACCTTCCAATGCGTTATTAAGGTTAGTAACGTAAGTGTTGTGGTGTTTCGTATGATGGATGTTCATCGTCTCTTTGTCGATTGATTTTTCCAATGCATCATATGCATATGGTAATTCTGGTAGTTCAAATTTTGCCATAAAAAATCTTCCTCCCTTAATGTTTTTTTACCTATAATTGTAGGTTATCAAAGCTTTAAATTTGTTGCAAATTTTATGCCTCATAGAAGGCGAATCTTTTATTTCTACTACCTCCCCACCTTAAACTGCCAATCGCTTTCATACAGCGTAGGTGTTTTGCGCGTTCTCATGGTTCGCTCTTTAATCGCCGTTCAGTTGCCCGGTGGACGGATGCTTTCCGCGGGCACTGCTAGAGCTCCTCGGGCTAAGCACTAAGGGGTCTCCAGACTCGTGCTGTTCCCGCAGGAGTCACCGTCCACCGGACAACCGAACTGGTTAGATGATTATGGTGAATAGAAATTATTCCATCATCAGCTTAGTGTGAGGAATGTATTTATATAATAATAAATAGTGTTCCAAATTAAGTTTTACCTGATAGCAGTCAACACACCTCGAGACTCCTGCGGGAGGATAGGCCTGGCGAGACCCCTCAGCGCGATAGCGCGAGGAGGCTTGCCGGCCGCTCAGCAGGTGCGAGAGGTGTCTGGACTGCGGACCTCCAGTAGAAAGTTTCGGAGTTTAAAACACTTACGCTGTATGAAAGCAATTCAATAGTTTTTTATACAAAGAGGGTTCAGTTATATCCCGTTGCAAATGTTCGTTAAAATATAAAGATGGAAGCACAAAAAAACAAGCATATTTGCTTGTTGGGATAATGGTGGCTCGGAACGGAATCGAACCGCCGACACACGGATTTTCAGTCCGTTGCTCTACCGACTGAGCTACCGAGCCAAATGATGTGTTTATTTTCTTTTAAGTGTGTCTATTTCCTACTATATTTCGAAGCATAAACAACGAAGAAGTTGCTCGTCGTGTTGCAAGCAAACTCACTGAAGTTGCACTCCTCGCATAGCTCCAATGAAGTAATTCGATGAAGTTTACGCTATGCTCTACCGACTGAGCTACCGAGCCATTTTATTTATTTGTTTACAAAAATATGTAATGGAGGAGGTAGAGGGATTCGAACCCCCGCGCGGTTTGACCCGCCTTTCGGTTTTCAAGACCGACCCCTTCAGCCAGACTTGGGTATACCTCCAACTGTATAAGAAAATGGTGGACCCTGCAGGATTCGAACCTGCGACCGATCGGTTATGAGCCGATAGCTCTAACCAACTGAGCTAAGGGTCCGTTCATATGATATGTTGATGGGGCGATCGGTGGGGATCGAACCCACGGATGCCGGAGCCACAATCCGGTGCGTTAACCACTTCGCCACGACCGCCATCGGTTAAACACGTGGCATTTCGTATTTTTAAAAGGTAGTTATAGAGCGCATTTGCACTCTATAACTTCAATATAGCGGCGGAGGGGATCGAACCCACGACCTCACGGGTATGAACCGTACGCTCTCGCCAGCTGAGCTACGCCGCCATGGCTCCACAGGTAGGATTCGAACCTACGACCGATCGGTTAACAGCCGATTGCTCTACCACTGAGCTACTGTGGAATAGTTTCTTGTGGATTGACCAACAAGATATAATTTATCATGTCCACGAATAAATGTCAACACTTTTTATTGCCCTTTTGCAATATTTTTTCTCGATTGAAAATGTTTAGTGCGAATTTATGTTTCTTGACCCCTGCTTTCTAAGTCACGGAATATCTATTATACAGCATCTGACAAAAAAATGCATTTATTTAAATGGGGGGAAAGAAATAATTTCTTTCCCCTCACAAAATTATTGTTGTTCTAAAATTTCTTCCACAATGTTAACCGCGTGGTCGCCGATACGTTCTAAGTTACTTAAAATATCGACAAAGACGATTCCCGCAGAAGCACTGCATAATCCTTCGTTTACACGGATAATGTGTCGTTTACGGTATTTTCTTTCCATCTGGTCAATCTGCTCTTCTTTACGGATGACCTCGAGTGCCAGTTCCTTATCGCGATTATCTAAGCACTCCATGGATTGTTTCACCGTTAATAACGTTAAATCAAACATTTTATTTAAATCATCCATTGCCTGTTCCGTTAAATCAACTTTATTCGTAATTCGATAGTCAATCAGCTCAATGACGTTTTCAAAGTGGTCACCAATCCGTTCAATATCACGCACACTATCCATTAAAAGGGTATGCTTATCTCTCTCCCACTTCGTCAATGATTCTGCAGATATATTGACAAGGTACTCTGTTATTTTTCGATCCAGACTATTGATTGCACCCTCAACTTGCATCGCAATTTCTGAGTGTTTTGTTTCGGATGTCTGAGCATATTTTAATGTCTCCTCTAGGCCCCTATGCGCAAACTCACCCATACGTATCACTTCTAATTTTGCCTGTTCTAAAGCAAGTGAAGAAGATTTGTTAATGACAATCGGATCTAAATGTTGTGGTTTATATTCAATAATCGTATCTTCACCCGGAATCAATTTCGTTACTAACCACGCTAATCCACCGATGAATGGGAATTGAATAACTGTATTCATTATATTAAATGAACCGTGGGCAAACGCAATGGTCATTTGTGGATTTAAAGACAGTTGTCCTTGTAAGTATGCGATAAAGCTAGTGAACAACCCTAAGAATATTAGAAATACAATTGCTCCTACCAAGTTAAAAATAACATGAGTCAATGCAGCCCGCTTTGCAGCAATGGAAGCACCTAATGACGCTAAAATCGCAGTAATCGTTGTACCAATATTATCCCCGAACAATACCGGTAAAGCAGCTTTAAGATCAATTGCTCCTTGCGCAAAAAGACCTTGTAATATCCCGATTGTCGCGGTCGAGCTTTGCACGATTAACGTAAAGACAGTACCGACCACAACACCAAGAATAGGTGTCTCACTCATACTTACCGTTAATTCATGGAATGCATCTAACGAGCGTAATGGGCTCATTCCACTACTCATTAAATCTAATCCAAAGAATAATGCACCAAATCCAAATAAAGCTTGTCCCACTGCTGTAACTTTTTGATTATTAAAGAAGAAAATCAAGAAACTCCCGACACCAAGAATTGGTAATGCATATTCTCCAATATCAATCCCAATAATAAATGCAGTTGCCGTAGTCCCGATATTCGCTCCCATTATTACTCCAATTGCTTGTCTTAATGTCATAAAACCGGCACTGACAAGACCAACTGTAAGAACAGTCGTACCAGAACTGCTTTGGATTAAAATCGTGACAACAATACCTGCTAATACCCCTAGAAATGGATTACTTGTGAACCTGTCTAGGATATCCCTGAGCCTGTCACCAGCTGAACGCTGCAGTCCATCACCCATGAATTTTATACCGAGAAGAAATATCCCTAATCCACCTAGGAATTCAAATATTAGGGATTGCACATCAATTTCCAAGTATTTCACCCTTTCGTTCTTATCTAGAATGCATACTTATCTATTATTAATTTTTGAACAGCATTTGTAAAGCATTTTTAATAAAATTTACATAGTTTTTACAAACAACCTCTTATAATGTAGTTTTTACCCTTATTGACCAACTTTATGTCAAAAAAACACAAAAATAATGCTTTACCTTATCAGGCAAGCATTATTAATGGGTTTTATATAACTTCTTCTACTTGTATTTTTGTGCCATCCACTTTTACAACGGTTACTTTCGTATCTTTCGTAATCCATTTTCCTTCTGACTGGGCACTGTAATCTTTCCCTTTTATCCTTACCGTTCCTACCGGTCGTAAATCATTTAATGTTATGCCTTCTTCACCGACTAATTTTTCATATTCCATGTTCATTGAGTTATACCCTGCTTCTTTGCTGAGTTGATCTTTAAGTGCGATTTTTGTCCACATTTCTCTTCGTTTAAACACCTTTAAGAAGAAGAAGGAACAACCTGCACCAAGCACAACACCAATGATGGCAAATAAGGCGGCAGCCAGACTGGGAGCAGCCACTCCGACGGACGTAAGCATCGCAACCAAACCAATCGTTGAAAGTGTACCGTCATTTAGTAATTTACCATCTATAATAATTAGTACTAAACCTACAAAATAAATAATAATCATAAGTATAACCGATTCTGTACCGGCATAAGCACCAAAATAGACGGTAATAAAGCCTATTCCAAGCAATGCAAAGAGTCCGCGCATATTCACGAGTACTTCGCCAATTAAAAATAGCGTACCTAAAAATGTAATAACTAAACCAATCCATTCCAAATCAAATATCGCCATTATAATTCCCCCTTTCAATATATATCTACGGATAAAGCCTAAGTTTTGTTTCATTAAAAGTGAAACTTCATTCAGTGGGTTTTTTCTTCCTCCATCACTGATTGGCAGTTGAATAAATCGGGGTGTTAGCATCCGTTATCTCCCTCTCGACACGACCTGAAGCTTTGAGGTGGGAGATTTACGGATGGTTACACTGGGATAAAAGGAGAAAATTATGTCAACATTTAAACGTTTATCCTTATTATTACTTGTTGGCTTATTAATCATCAGTGTTATTGATGATTTATCCAAGCAGCAAACAACGAATGAAGACAATCGAATCGAAGTGAGAAATGACAAAGATGTTGATATTGCTCATATTAAAATCGAGGCAGGAGACACTGTATTATCGGTGACAGAAGAAATCAATACCTTCGATTACTTGGATATCGAACAAATTAAGGAAGACTTTGCAATGTTGAATCCGGGTGTTGATGCAGATTCACTTGTACCCAGTTCCTTCTATTACTTTCCATTATACAATGAACCTTAATAAAGGGAAACTTCATTTAGTGGGGCTTCCTTAAGGGATTTACGGACTGTATATCCCTCGCCTTTACCTGTTATGTGTGATAAAGACAATAAAAGAGAGGTTGAATGAACAACCTCTCTCCAATCTACATAAATATACGCAGAATGATGGAAAGCGCACCGATACCAATTGCGATATTACCAAGTGTATCAGCACCCTTACTGCGGGAAACAAAGCCTAGGATGATACCTACAGCTCCCATAAATACTGGCCAAATTAAAAAGGAAAGGAAGGATAGTACGATACCAATCCACCCGTACGTACTGATGACATCTTCGTTATGGTGTGTATCGGTATCATCCATTGCAAACTCTGCGGCATATTCTTCATCATGACGATTCCTGCGTCTCTCCCCCTCACCATGCTCTGGTGCTGGTTGAGTGTTGCGTTTATTTTCATCCATTTAATTGCCTCCTTTTCATCGTGTTCACCGTTAGTTTATGGAGTCTGTTGACACTTATGATGTTATTAACTGGCAAGATTGGAACGATCTTTGCATAGTTTATGTATGACATACTAAATAAAGGAGGAAACCGATGTCATTTTTTATTAAAGAAATGGTAAAAACGAAGCTGAAACAGTTAACAGTCAAGGAAATGTTATATCATGCGGATCAGTATGGCTTTTCCCTAACAAAAGATGAAGCAACCGAAATTATCCATTATATACAAACAAATGATATTGATATCTTTTCAAAAAAAGGAATAGATGATGCGCATGATAAGATTGCTGCAATCACAAATCCCCAGACCGCACATAAGGCAAGAGGCTTATTTGAACAGCTTATTAAAGCCTATGGACTAGAACATTTATTTCAATAATAAAAAGCCGCGACCTATAAATGAAGTCGCGGCTTTTTATTATTGCATGATAATTTCTTTTAGATTAGCGTTGAAATTTCCATCTTTGATCATTTCAATTTCATGTCTGTATGGAGCTTTTTTATTCTTTTTATCTTCTCCTACATACGGCGTTTCCAGAATCTTCGGTAGTTCCTTCAGTTGCGGGTGATTGATAATATAATGCAAGGGTTCAAATCCGATATGACCAAAACCAATATTTTCATGGCGGTCTTTTCTCGCACCATGTGGGTTTTTACTGTCATTAACATGAACAACCTTGATACGGTCCACTCCAACGATTTTATCAAATTCGTTTAGTACGCCATCAAAATCATTCACAATATCGTAACCAGCATCATGGATGTGGCATGTATCCATACAAACCGAAAGCTTTTCGTTAAACGTAACACCGTCGATTATCTGTGCCAGCTCCTCAAATGTCTTTCCGATTTCCGATCCCTTACCTGCCATCGTTTCCAAAGCGATCTGCACTTCATGTTCTCTTGTTAACACTTCATTCAGGCCTTCAATAATTCTTTTTATCCCTGCTTCTTCCCCTGATCCGACATGAGCACCAGGATGTAATACGATTTGCTTTGCGCCAATTACTTCCGTACGCTCCATCTCACTTCGCAGGAAGTTTACTCCAAGTTCAAAAGTTGCTGGTTTTTGTGTATTTGCGATATTAATAATATACGGGGCATGGACAATAATATCGGAAATACCATGCTCTTCCATATGCGCTTTTCCTTCTGCAATATTTAACTCTTCCAGTGGCTTTCTTCTCGTATTCTGAGGGGCTCCTGTATAAATCATAAACGTATTTGCTCCGTATGATGCAGCTTCTTCACTCGAGCCTAATAGCATTTTTTTGCCACTCATTGATACATGCGAACCAATCTTCAACAAAACGTACACCTCTCCTGCTTATTTTCTTTTATTGTCTTTTTTTGCAGCTAATTTTCTTTTTATCTTTTCTTGTTCTTGTTTCTGTTTCTTTTTATAACCCGGTTTAACTTTTTTAGTTTTCCTGACACGCTTCCACGCTTCTTTTTCAATCGTTGACGCACGCTTTTTTCTTAAGTTTCGAGTATTCCACGGTTTAGCTGTAACAAACTCTTTATCCCTTACATCTATATACGTGATTTGCAATCCTTTCCGCTCGAGGTTTTCAATCAATCCAAGATCCTCTTCCGTATATAAACTGATTGCCGTTCCTTCCAGACCTGCCCGCGCAGTACGACCAACCCGGTGGATATAAAATGCTTCTTCTTTCGGTAAATCAGCATTGATAACATGACTTACCCCTTTAATGTCAATTCCTCTTGAAGCAAGGTCTGTTGCAACGACATATTCATAACGCAAATTTTGGATTTCCTTTAAAACACGCTTCCTCTCGCGCGGTGATAAACCACCGTGAATAATACCAGCATTTAAGCCATGATTTAATAAGCTATCCAATAACGCATCAGCTTCCGCCTTTCCATTCGTAAAGACTAGAGCAAGATATGGTTGGATTGCCTCTGAAATATCACGGATAACCTCACCCTTATCACGATGTCTTACTGCGATGAATTGATGCTCCATCGCTTCAGGTGAAAAATGTTCATCTATTTTAACGTGGACTGGCTGATCCAAATACTTCTGGAAGAAATGTCGTAATCTTTCTGGAATTGTTGCAGAAAACACAAGTAACTGAATATCCTGCTTAGACCGTACAAGTAATTGATCAACATCTTGAATAAATCCTAAATCAAGCATTAAATCCGCTTCATCCACAACAAACGACTTTGCTGAATAAACCGATAAACTTTCGGATTTCACCATATCAAGAATTCGCCCCGGAGTGCCAACAATAATATGTGGTGGGTTTTTTAATTTCTCCATCATTTTCTGTTTATCCGTACCGCCAATCAGCAATTTGCTTACCCAGATCCCATCTTTATTGGCATAATGAATGATTTTCTTAACTTCATCATGCAATTGAATGGCAAGCTCCCTCGTTGGAGCTGTTATGACAAATTGGACTTCCCGTTTACTCGTATCCAGCTGATTAAATAGCGGCAGAAGAAAGGCATGCGACTTTCCGGATCCTGTCCGCGACTGGCCAATGACACTCTGTCCGTTTAAAATTGGTGGGATTACCTTCTCCTGTATTTCGGTCGGATGGAAAAATTGCAACCGATTTACTACATCCAGTAATGCGGGATGCATGCCTAAAGATTGAAATGTAGTTTTTGTCATAGTCGTACTCCTTTTTTGCCTTAAGCTTCTCTTTTTACAAATATTGGAATGGATCCGTGTTACGATCCGAAGAAATAATTTTCACATCATATTCTGTTAGTTTTTGTTTTAAATAATCTTTTACGCTATCTTTCATTACTGATTCAATATAATGTCCGGCGTCTATCAATGCAAGTCCCATTTCCCTTGCAATTTGTGCCTGGTGGAAACCAACATCCCCTGTAATATAAACGTCTGCACCCGCACGTTTCGCCTCATGTATATATTTTTCCCCACTTCCTCCGATTACAGCCGCTTTTTTAATTTTCTTAGTTAAATCTCCTACAACTCGAAGGTGGGGCAGTCCTAACTTTTCTTTTACGTCCTGAACATATTCCTCAAGCTCGGTTTGGTTTTCCACTTCACCAATTCGGCCAAGTCCAAATCTTGCACCTGAATTCGTTAATTCGATAATATCATAAGCTGGTTCTTCATAGGGATGATTTTCTTGAACTGCTGCTATAACTTGCTTGAGTACGGACTCTTGTATGAGTGCTTCAATCTTAACTTCTTCAACTTTTGCAATTTCACCAATTTCACCGATGTATGGCGCAGATCCTGTTTCCGGTTTAAATGAACCGGTTCCTTCAATTTCAAAAGAGCAATGTGTATAATTTCCTTGTTGTCCGCCACCAGCATCACCAATAACCTGCTTTATTTTTTCTTTGTGACTGATAGGAACATGCACTGCGTATTTAAATAGCTTTTCCGTTCCGATTTGAACAAGTGGTCTCCCCTTGTGCAAATCGAGTTGTTCAACCAACATATCATTGACTCCACCTGGTACGACGTCTAAATTCGTATGGGACGCATAGACCGTAATATTATGGCGAATCAGCTTTGTGATGACCCGACCTTCCGGAGTATCGAAATTGATTCGTTTCAGCGGTTTAAATAATAAGGGGTGATGTGCAATGATAACATCGACATTTTTTTCAATTGCTTCATCCACGACTGACTCAAGCACATCAAGTGTAATCATAATTTTAGTTGCCTTTTGGTTAGCGGAGCCAATTTGCAGACCTACATTATCCCATGAATAAGCTTTCTCTTTTGGAGCAAGCTCCTCTAAAGCTTCAAAAACCTTTTTTGTTGTGAGTATTTTACTCATGGCTTAATTCCTCCTCCATCCAAGCTAATTCCTGTTTGAATTGATCAATTCGTTCTGCATCCGGATGAGTTGCCTGTTCCATTTGTCCGATAATATGCCGCAGTTTATCCGCTTCTTTGCGCCACTTTCTATAAAACACAGGGGTTTTATTTTTTAACAAGTATGGACCAAATAAAAATTGCCTTTCCAGCAGTCCTTCTTCGTATGGTCCTGTCCCTTCCCGATCAGCTACAAGGATTTCATAAATATGACCATTTTCTTCCAAAATCTGTTCTGCTGTTAATACGAAACCTTCTTCATGTAACCATATTCGCAGCTTTCTGGCATTCACATTCGGTTGCAATATTAAACGATAAACCGTTTCAAGCTTAGCTTTTCCGTCGGCTAAAATTTGTTTGATCAATCCGCCGCCCATCCCTGCAATAACGATTTGCTTGATATCATCCGCTTGCTCAAGTACGTCAAGACCATCACCAAGCCGGACTGTAATTCGTTCAGTCAATCCATGCATTCGAACGGTCGCTCGCGCACTGTCAAACGGCCCTTGATTCACTTCACCAGCAATTGCAGTCGCTGAAGGGTCCTGTGCACAAACATAACAGGGTAAATAGGCATGGTCTGATCCAATATCAGCAAACGTTGCACCCGCAGGTAAAAAGTTTGCCACATCAATTAAACGTTTGGAAAGTTTAAAGTTTAATTGTTCCATTCTTTACTCCTTTTGGAAAAAGAAAAGCTTTCTGTTCTAGCAGAAAGCTCGTCATTTCCTTTTATAGATATTACTGTTTTTCGCTTAACCAAGTTGCAAGGGCATCGAGTTCTTCGCCTTGCACTGCTGGTACTGCTGGCATGGAGCCTTTACCATTCTGAATGATGTCTTTTATTTCATCCGCTGAATAAGATGCGCCTACAGCTGTTAAGTCTGGTCCGCCTCCACCAGTAAGGTCTGCACCATGACACATTGCACAGTTATTTTGGAAAACCGCATCGGCGTCACCGCCAGCTGTTTCACCGCCCTCTTCTCCACCGTTTTCAACCTGTTCTGTTTCTTCACCCTCGTCTCCACCTTCAGCAATTTCTGCTTGGTTGTTTAAACCGATAGCTGAAATGATGACGACAGCGACAATTCCTAATACAGCAATAATTGCATATGGCACTACTGCATTCTTCATTTGATCGCCTCCTTATGTATTCCCTTTTGTATCTATAAAAGACTATATATAGTTTACTCTAAAATGTGACAGTTTTAAAGAGAAATGGTATTAATTCCAAAGAAAATAATACAAGAATACAAATATGCTGCCTAAAGCACCAATAACGATAATATACTTACTTTTTAATTTGTAACCTGCAATCATCCAAAACAGAAAATTACTTGTGATGACCATAGCTGTTGCGATTGGTTGGCTAAACCATACATTAGTGACTGAAATACTGAGCATCAGCAACATAAACAGACTAGTAATGAATGCTGGATGGAAATAAGCAGGTCGCTTATCTTTATAGTAGATGGCTAGCGACGCCGAATGGATAAGCAGTAAAATTAAAATAACCAGTTGCAAATTAACATGAAATTCAGTAAAATAGATAACAATAAATGAGAAGGGGAGCGAGAGGCAGAGCAACAGCAATTGAAAGCGCTCTACCATGTTCGGGAATAAGCTGGCCTTATCCTGCTTTTTGCTGGCTTTTGCATCTTCCCCCTCTGTGTATAATGCAAGTAAAAAGTTACAATAGTGTTCAGGCAGTAATTTATGTTGTTTCCAGTATTCAATTTCACTGATGATTGTAACCTTACGCTCGTCCACTTATAATCACCCCATTTTTAAATGGTGGTTCAATGAGGCATGAAATAGTCATTGTTTACACGATTGCCGCGCGTAAACAATGACTGTGTCAGTTTAGTCCAAAAAATCTTTCAGACGCTTGCTTCTGCTCGGGTGACGCAACTTTCTTAATGCTTTAGCTTCGATTTGACGAATTCGTTCGCGGGTCACTCCAAACACTTTCCCTACCTCTTCAAGCGTTCTCGTACGACCGTCATCAAGACCGAAACGAAGACGCAGGACATTTTCTTCACGATCTGTTAATGTATCAAGTACATCTTCCAGCTGCTCTTTCAATAATTCATATGCAGCATGATCAGATGGTGAAACAGCTTCTTGGTCTTCAATAAAGTCACCTAAGTGGGAATCGTCCTCTTCCCCAATTGGTGTTTCCAATGAAACGGGTTCTTGTGCGATTTTCAAGATATCTCTCACCTTGTCTGGAGATAGGTCCATCTCTTCTCCAATTTCTTCAGGTGTTGGCTCTCTTCCCAAGTCCTGAAGCAGAGAGCGCTGAACACGGATAAGCTTATTAATCGTCTCCACCATATGAACAGGTATCCGAATCGTTCTTGCCTGGTCAGCAATAGCCCGTGTAATCGCCTGGCGAATCCACCATGTTGCATACGTACTAAACTTAAATCCTTTTCGGTAATCAAATTTTTCCACCGCTTTAAGCAGCCCCATGTTCCCTTCCTGGATTAAGTCTAAAAACAGCATCCCACGGCCAACATACCGTTTTGCTATACTAACGACAAGACGTAAGTTTGCTTCTGATAGTCTGCGTTTTGCTTCTTCATCACCTTGTTCAATGCGAGAGGCAAGCTCAATTTCTTCAGCAGCAGACAGAAGGTTCACCCTTCCGATTTCTTTCAGATACATCCGAACGGGGTCATTTATTTTAATTCCTAAAGGAACACTTAAATCTTCGGTATCTACTTCTTCTTCTTTCGCAATTTTTTGCATGTTTGGATCGTCCTCAGACTCTCCAATTACCTCAATCCCTTGCTCATTCAGGTATTCATAGAACTCATCCATTTCGTCGGATTCAATTTCGAAATTAGCGAGTCGGTCAGCCACCTCTTCATAGGCTAATGTACCGCGTTTCTTACCAATTTCGACTAAATTCTCCTTGGCCATCTCTAATGTCATTTCGGTTTCTTTTGTTTGAGTAGGCTTTTTATCGGTCATGAGTCCCCCTCCTTCCAACAAATTAAAATTTCATTAATGTTTTAACTTTCTTTGAATCTGTAAAATCTCTTCGGCGATTTGCGCCGCTTTTATTGGATCACTTTGCTGTTCCGCAATCTTTAATTGTTCTTTTAAAGATTGGATTACACCTTTATCACTTGATTCAGTATTCACCATTCGTATATAATCACCAAGCGCCTCCTCACTGATTTCATCCACCTCAGGCGACATAGCTATCTCCGAGATGAGTTGTTTCAATCTATCATCATTTATACTTTCAAGGAATTTACTTATATCTGGTGAGTTTCCATCTTCATAGAAAGCATAAAGATAAGTAACAATTATTTTATGATCATCTACTCTGAAATTTGCCCCGAGCTCTTCTTGAACACGATCAGCTACCCATTCGTTTTGCATCATATAATAAAGAATTTTTCTTTCCGCATTTTGATATGCTGGTAATAGTTTCCGCTTCTTGGACAAAATAACGGTATTACTAGTATATCTGTTCTCAGATGTCTTATCCGGCTGATTCCCATATTTTGCTTGAATCGTGCCTAATTCTTCTTTCAAAACGTCAAGAGACATTGTGAACTCTTTGCCGAGCTCCTGTAAGTAATATTCCCTTTCCAAGGAACTTTCAACCGTAGAGAGCTCTTTTAGCACCTTTTGTATATAATTCAGCTTATCTGCTTCCAAGCTGAGGTTATAATCTTTCTTATAGTAACGCATCAAAAACGTCATATACGTGTCACTTGCTCGTATTATCTGGTCGTGGAATGCTTCCCCGCCATGCTCATTGATAAAAGTATCCGGATCATTTCCGTCTTTCAGATAAGCAACTTTGACTGTACACCCTGCTTGACGTAACATTCCAGCTGCCTTAAAGCTTGCTTCCTGACCGGCATCGTCTCCGTCGTAACAAATAATGACTTCATTGACATACCTTCTGAGCAATTTGGCTTGAGATTCCGATAATGCAGTTCCTAGCGTTGCTACAACATTTTTTATACCTGCTTGGTAAGCTGCAATTACATCCATATACCCTTCAAACAATATTACTTCGTTTTCTTTCCGAATATGTCTTTTTGCCAGATCGAAATTATAAAGCAGCCTTCCTTTTTGGAATAATTCACTCTCCGGGCTATTTAAATACTTCGGACCTTGATCATGAATGGCTCGTCCCCCAAAAGCAACCGTCTTACCGAGATGATTCCGTATCGGAAAAATAACCCTTCCCTGAAAACGATCGGTAACCGTTCCATCATCCCTTTCCGAAACAAGACCTGCTTTAATGAGTAACTGCTTATTGAATCCTTTCTTTTCGAGAAATTCCACAATAAAATCTTTCGTATTTGGGGCAAATCCAAGCTGAAAGACATCAATTGTTTCGTCGAGAATCGACCGGTCTTGGAAATAGTTGTATCCTTCTTTTCCGTCTTTTGTATAGCGAAGCAAATGGTTATAAAGCTTTGTCAGCCATTCGGAAGCTTCCAGTATCCGCTGATTTTCTTCGGAATAGGAACTTCTTTTTTCATTGCCTGTAGTAGGCAGAGTAATACCAGATCGACTCGCTAGTGTTTCCATCGCTTCAAAAAATGAAAAACTTTCCATTTCCATTAAAAATGTCACGACGTTTCCGCCTTTTCCACATCCAAAACAATGAAATATTTGTTTTTCCTGTGTGACCGAAAAAGAAGGAGTGTTTTCTCCGTGAAAGGGACAGAGGCCAAAGTAATTCCTTCCTTGTTTCTTTAATTGCACATATTCTCCAACAACATCAACAATATTATTCGCTTTTCTAACTTCTTCTATTACCTCTTCTGGTATTTGATTCAATCTCATCACCATATTCTATTTATTCGCGATAAATTAAGAAACTCCTTTAAAATTCGACATTTTTCTTCAAAAAGCCGTAAAAAAACAGTGAACCATTAACTATACAGATTTAATGTAACGTTCATCATTCGTCTGTATCTGCTCACCTCTATGATGATAATGAATATAACCATCTTATCCGTATTTCATTCTTTTTATATTCAACTTTCCTAAATAAGGAAAAATGAATATACCGGAATTCTTTACGATTTTAGCCAAAATTTAATTTTGTCTTAATCTGTATATCTTTATTTCGATAAACACAAGTCATATTCCTTCTTTTCAATGAATGTTTTATTTTTCAGAATATACCTCCGTCTACTTTAAGCAATAGTAATAGGTTTACACGAAAAGCCATTATAATACATTTGGACAAATAATTCTATTAGATTGCTCCATTTTATTAATATAGTTCAAGTTTAAAGGCGTAAGCATCCGTTTCACAATATACAAACTGTGCCTCCCAGGATGGTAGGTAGTTTGATGTCGCCCCATACGTGAGCGAATTTAATCGAACCTCTATTAGTTCTGAGTTGATGTTGACTCATCGAGTGCAGGTGTGTGAAGTTTAAAAGTTGTTCGAATTTCCGCAGATTTTACTTTATAGTTTCCTAGACCAAGAAAAAAGTTGGGGAGAACCCAACCTTTTTTGGTAATTATTTATTTTCTGCTTTATTTTTGATCATCTGTAAAATAATATTCGCTGTTTCTTCTACTGCTTTATTGGAAACATCAATTACTTCACAATCGATTTTTTCAATTACTTTATCGAAATATTCCAATTCCTGATTAATTCGTTTTATTGTTGCATAAGTTGCTTGATTTCCTAGACCAAGTGCTTTCAGTCTTTCTTTTCTAATTTCATTCAATTTTTCCGGACTAATCCGGAGACCAATACACTTTTCTCTAGCCACTTCAAAGAGCTCTTCCGGTGGCTCGACTTCCGGTACAATCGGAACGTTTGCCACTTTGATCCGCTTATTCGCGAGATACTGAGATAAAGGTGTCTTTGAAGTTCGTGAAACACCAACTAAAACGATATCAGCCCGGGCTATACCTCGAGGGTCCCTGCCGTCATCATATTTTACAGCAAATTCAATTGCTTCCACTCGTTTAAAATAATCTTCATCGAGTTTATGTACAAGGCCTGGTTCTAAGCGTGGCTCTTTTTTAAAATATTTTCCCATCGCATCCATAGCTGGCCCCATGATATCAATCGCTTCAATCCCAATACGCTTGGCTTCTTCATTTAAATAATTCCTTAGTTCCGGGTTCACTAAAGTGAAGCCGATCATCGCCTGCTGCTCTTTCGCAATTTGTAAATATTCTTGAATCGTCCCCTTATCTTCTACGTAAGGGATGCGGATAATTTTATAATCCCCGTTAAATTGACTTAATCCTGCTTTCACGACGAGTTCCGCTGTTTCTCCAACTGAATCAGATAATATAAATACGGTCGGCTTCTTCCCCATTTCCTTCCCCCTATCTTCAATCAAAACGTTTATCATCTAAAGTTAATTCCACTAACGCTTTTGTCATTGACGTTTTTGTAACTCTCCCAATTACTTCAAGACCAGCTTCTGTTTCCTTGACAACCGGTAACCCATCGATTTGGTTGTTAATTAACTTTTGCGCGGCTTCGATTAATGCATCATCTTTCCTGCAGACTGTAATGTTCGGCATCCGAGTCATAATGATATGTGCGGGTATCCCACTTAAATGTTGCTGCCCCAGACTTGCTCGCAGTAAATCTTTTCTTGAAAGAACACCTGTTAAACATGATTGTTCGTCAACAACAAACAAAGTACCCACATCTTCTAAGAACATTGTTGTAATTGCATCGTATACAGAATCATCTTCTCTGATTGCAATCGGAACTTGCTGGTAGTCTTGTACTTTCAACTTTTTTATATTTTCCGTGAGCAATTCCGACCCGGTCTTACCCGTAAAGAAATAACCGACGCGCGGTCTAGCTTCTAAAATACCCGCCATCGTTAAAATAGCAAGATCAGGTCGTAATGTTGCTCTAGTTAATCCTAATTTTTCTGCGATTTTCTCCCCTGTTATCGGGCCATTTGGTTTTACAATTTCGATAATCTGTTCTTGACGATCCGATAATTCCATTAACTCACCACCTAAAGGTCATACTAATTAATATATATTATACATTACTTGGTGATATAAAGGAATTATGTTATACTATATAATTTTAAAATTGTTGTTTCCACTCAATCAGAGCGAGATTAGCATATTCTAAAATTAAGCTAGAAATAGCTGCAACAAGTGCCAAGCGATTATTCCTTAGTTCCTTATTATCTGTCATGACCATATTATTGTCAAAGAATCCATGGATTGGTCTTGCCAGTGCTTCCAATTGTTCAAATGCTTGTATAGCGTCGTGCGCTTCATCGTGTGCTTTAAAATCTATTTTCGACTGCTCAAATTGCTCGTATAATGCTTTTTCAGAGTCGGTTTCAAACGCTTCAGGGGTGATATCCATGCTCTCCGCTTTATCTGCAAGATTAAGGATACGAACGAGTGCTTCTTCTTTTTCTTTAAATGCTACATCATGACGTTTTTCTGACAAATGACGAGCTTTAGCCATTGCATAAGTGAAATTACCAATTTCTTTATCCATGACAGCTTGGAATATATCCTGTTCAATCCCAGCTTCTTTTAACAAATAGGATGCACGGAGTTTAAAAAATTCATGGATTTTCTCTTTATAGTCATCGATTTTCTCGATCTCTAACTCATCATATATTCCGTAGGCAATCTGCAAGAGATCTTCTACGTTCATCTCCCAATTTCCTTCTTCCAGAATACGCAATACACCAATTGCTTGTCTACGCAATGCATATGGGTCTTGTGAACCGGTTGGAGTCATCCCGACAGCTATAATTCCGATGATCGTGTCTATTTTCTCTGCCACACTCAGGATAGCACCGATTTCTGATTCTGGAAGTTCTCCTTTCGCATGCGTCGGAAGATATTGTTCGCGAATGGCTGTTGCTACTGTTTCTTTTTCATTGTAATTTAAAGCATAAATTTCACCGATGACTCCTTGCAATTCGGTAAATTCATTTACCATATTCGTCATTAAATCAAATTTACTAATTTCCGCTGCTCGAATGGCATCATCTTTCATGCCATTAGAGAAGTTCAGGTTTTCTGCGATTCGTTCTGTTAAAGCAGTAACTCTTTCTGTTTTTTCTGCGAGGGTGCCAAGCTTTTCCTGGAAGACGACGCGGGTCAATTTCTCTAAGTGATGATCAATGGTATTCTTCTGATCTTCCTCATAGAAGAATTCAGCATCTTGAAGTCGGGCACGTAACACTTTTTCATTACCTTTAACGACTGTATCAAGAGCGGTGTCATCACCATTTCTCACTCCGATAAAGAATGGCAGCAACTTCCCTTCTAGCGATTTAACAGGGAAATAACGCTGATGCTCTTTCATTGAGATTATGAGGACTTCACTTGGCAGATCAAGAAACATTTCTTCAAACTCACCTTTAAAAACAGTTGGATATTCGACAAGATTCGTCACTTCTGCCAATAAATCCTCATCCACGATTACGTGGGCCTGTTCTGTTTGCAGTTCCTCAATACCTTCCAGGATACGTGCTCTTCGTTCATTGGCATCTGCTATAACAAAGTTTTCCTTTAATTTCCCCTCATATTCCATTGCATCTTCTAATTTTACCGATTTTCCGAGGTAACGATGCCCATACGTGATATCACTTGTTTCGACATCTGTAATATTAAACGGCACAATTTCCTGCCCGTATAAAGCGACAAGCCAGCGAATCGGTCTAGCAAAACGCAAGGTGTGCGTTCCCCATCGCATATTATTAGGGAATGAGATGGAAGTGATGATATCTTTAAATTCCGGCAATAGATCCTTTGTCGCTCTTCCTTCAATTCGTTTTGTAACAAATACGTAAGCCTTGCCGTTCACTTCTTTTTCAACGAGGTCTTCCACCGTTTTTCCCTGACCTTTCGCAAAACCAATTGCTGCTTTTGTCCACGCTCCGGTCTCATCTTTAGCAATAGCTACTGCAGGTCCTCTTGCCTCTTCTTCAATTGTCGTTTGCATGTCAGCTATATTTTCAATTCTTACAGCTAAACGGCGCGGTGTAGAAAAGGAAGTAATCGAGTCATACGCGATTCTTAAATCCTGTAACCATTTGGCTGTTTTCTCTTTTAACTGCTGCTGGGCATCATCAATAAAGCGTGCCGGCAGTTCTTCCATTCCAATTTCGAATAAAACATGTTTAGTCATTTATCTTTTCCCCTTTCTTCAGCATTGGAAAGCCTAATCTTTCCCGTTCTTGTACATATGCTTTCGCGATACTTCTTGCCAGGTTCCTTACTCTCGTAATATAACCTGTTCGTTCGGTTACGGAGATCACACCTCTTGCATCTAACAAGTTGAAAGTATGGGAACATTTCAAGACATAGTCATATGCCGGAAACACAAGCCCTTTTTCCATGATCCGCTTCGCTTCATGCTCGTACATAGAGAATAATTCAAATAACATTGCTGTATCAGATTCTTCAAACGTGTATGTTGAATGTTCAAACTCAGGTTGATAAAAAATATCTCGAACGGTCACGCCATCGGTCCACTCCAAATCAAAGACATTTTCTTTATCTTGGATATAAGATGCTAACCGTTCTATTCCATATGTCAGTTCAACTGAAACTGGACTTGCTTCCAGTCCGCCGATTTGCTGGAAATAAGTAAATTGGGTGATTTCCATCCCGTCAAGCCATACTTCCCAACCTAGTCCAGCAGCTCCGAGAGTAGGGTTTTCCCAGTTGTCTTCAACAAATCGAATATCATGCTGAAGTGGATCAATTCCTAACTTCTCCAATGATTCCAAATAAAGTTCCTGGATATTACTTGGTGATGGTTTCATGACGACTTGGAACTGATGGTGCTGGTATAAACGGTTTGGGTTATCCCCGTACCTTCCATCATCAGGCCTTCTTGATGGTTCGACATAAGCGACATTCCATGGTTCCGGCCCAAGGCTGCGGAGTAGTGTCATCGGCGACATCGTTCCCGCACCCTTCTCTGTATCGTAAGCCTGAACGAGAATACAATTTTGCTCCGACCAGTGCTTTTGCAACTCTAGAATCATTTGTTGAATATTCATTATCAGTACCTCCATTTATTCTTTTGCATTTTGTAATCACAATAAAAGCCGTCCCTATGCTTGTAGCCAATCACAAGCATAGGGACGGCTTTTATACCGCGGTTCCACCCTAATTACTCAATTTTTATGAGTCACTTTATCATCATGCTCCGGAGTGCCTCTTCCTTATCCAATCTTTACCCAGCTCTCACCAACCTGGATTCGCTTAAAAAAATTTATTGATAAGTACTTTTTCCTTCAACACATGTTAAATATTCTTTTATAAATATGTAACATCATAATCCAGAAATCGGATAATGTCAAATATCATTCTTTTAACTGATCTAATTGATTCAAAAATCTTCTCGATTTCAAGAAATAGCCACCGAATCGGTCATAATAGGCATCGAGCATTTGCCTGAGTAACTTACGATTTTCTAATTTTACCGATATTTCGCCGACCTGCTCAATTCCAACCGCTTGAAACATCTGCAATAATTTCACTTGTACCTCTGTTAGTCGGATGGACTGATCATCAAGTGCCAAGCACCTCCGACATAAAAGGCCACCTTCTCCTAATGAAAATGCATAAGGGCCTTCCTTGTTTCCGCAATTGATACATCGGGAAAAAGTTGGTTCAAAGCCACCTTTCTGAAATGCCTTTAATTCGTACATCATAATGGGAATATCATACTCCTTATATTCCGCAATCCATTCCATTGTTCGGTAAAGCTGGTCATATAAATAAGGTTCTGGCGTTTTATCATCAAGCAATTTCTCCGTCAGTTCCACAAGATATGCAGTATAGGCCGTTTTTTCAATATCTTCCCGGATCGCCCGGAAAGATTCAAGGATTTCACCCTGCCTGATCGTACTTAATCCAGGATTGATATAAACAAAAAATTGTCCGGCAATGAATGGCTGCGTAACAGCAGCCATCCTGCTTCTAGGCTTTTTTGCACCTCTGGCCATTGCCGTAAATTTCCCTATATTTTTACTGAATATCGTTATAATTTTATTTGTTTCTCCATAATCAATCGTTTTTAAAATGATCCCTTCAATTTTTTCAAGCAAAGCTATTCAGCTCTTTTCCATTCATAATCCAAGGTTACATTTTTTGTGTCGTTTCAATCTCATTTGATTCATCTTCATCTGCATCATTATCTGTTTCATTGTCTACATTTTCCAGTTCTTTGAACAATAAATAGGTTTCAATGTTTCCTGTCTGACTAAATACTTTCCATGTAATATCAAGCACAAGAAACCCCGCCTTTCTATTTTTTCTTTTTGAAAATGCTTCTATTTTTAGATTGACCATGAAGTTGAATTTAATAAGTATTAAAATTTACCATGGTTTAATATTCATCTTGCCTGAATCCTAATTCATGCAGCTGACTTTGTTTGTTACGCCAATCTTTTTTCACTTTTACCCAAAGCTCTAAGTATACTTTCGAACCAAGAAGATGTTCAATATCTTTCCGTGCTTCTTGACCAATTTTTTTCAGCATGCGGCCTTGCTTACCGATAATAATACCTTTTTGGCTACTTCTTTCGGTTATAATTGTCGCTTGAATAAAGACCGTGTCGTCTTTTCTTTTTTCCATATTTTCAAGGGCGACAGCGATGGAATGTGGTACTTCTTCCCGCGTGAGGTGCAGTGCTTTTTCCCGGATGAATTCCGTAATAATAAAGCGTTCCGGATGATCCGTAATTTGATCTTGCGGATAATATTGCGGCCCTTCCGGTAAATAGTTCTGCAACTCAGTTAATAAACGATTAACATTATTGCCTTGAAGGGCAGAAATTGGAATAATCTCCTGAAAATCACCTTTCTGCCTATATTCATCAATAATACCCAGTAACGCTTCAGGTGAAACTAAATCAATTTTGTTAATAATTAAAAAGACAGGGCTTTTTACATTTTCCAAACGTTCGATGATAAATTGATCTCCTCGTCCATATCCTTCATCTGCGTTGATCATAAATAATACGGCATCAACTTCATTTAATGTATTGTCGGCAATCTTCATCATGAAATCTCCCAATCGGTGTTTCGGTTTATGAATGCCTGGTGTATCGATAAATACCATTTGATAATCATCGGTTGTCAGCACACCTTGTATTTTATTTCTTGTTGTTTGCGGCTTATCGCTCATGATAGCAATTTTCTGACCTACTACGTGATTTAGAAAAGTAGACTTTCCTACATTTGGTCTACCTATGATTGCGATAAAGCCCGATTTATAATTGGATTCCATGTAATTTTTCCTCCAAGATGTCTTGTTTTTTATTATCATACTATAAAACGAATTCCCATTTCTACTTTCGACAAAGGTTCTAAAAACTTCCGAAGAATTGACAGGGGATAAATCACATTCATACAGCGTGAGTGTGCCTAACTCCAAAACTTTCTGCTGGAGGTCCGCAGTCCAGACACTTCTCGCGCGGCCGGCAAGCCTCCTCGCGCTATCCGCGCTGCGGGGTCTCGCCAGGCCTACCTCCGAACAGGAAGTTCTAAGCCGGCGTTGGCCACAGGACGTGACCGTTTTTAGCCGGCCTCCCGCAGGAGTCTCGAGGTGTCTGGACTGCTCCCAGGAAAGGTCGAATTTGAATCACTGTTTAATGTTCTTGAAGAGTATATTCCTTACGTAGACGGAATAATTTCTATTCATAACAATCATCTTACCAGTTCAGTTGCCCGGTGGACGATGACTCCTGCGGGAACAGCACGAGCCTGCAGACCCCTTAGTGCTCAGCCCGAGGAGCTCTAGCAGCACCTAAGGATGCGCATCCGTCCACCGGGAAACTGAACAGCGATTGAAGCTTTGTATGAGTGAACGAGCCTAATCACTCACGCTGTATAAAAATGTTCAGCTGGGGCTTTAGAGAATGGATAGGAGTTTAGGGAGAAATATGATTAAACCGATTAATACTGCAACAATGGAACTGACAAGCACAGCACCTGCAGCTGCATCTTTAATAAAACGTGCTTTAGGATGTACCTCCGGGCGCAAGTAATCAATCATTTTCTCTATCGCTGTATTTAAAAGTTCTGTTAGAAGAACCATCCCAATCACGAGTATAATGAGTGCCCATTCGAGCTGTGATAGCTCGAATAGAAGGCCTGCAATAAAGACAAGCATCATGCTAATTACATGAAAGCGAAAATTCCACTCCGATTTAAATACGGCTCTAAGACCTGCTAGGGCGTGCTGGAAACCAATCTTCCCTTTCTTATCTTTCAATGCCGAACTCACTCAGTATCTCATTTTGTTTTGAAAACATTTCCTGTTCTTCTTCCTCTGTCATATGATCATAGCCTAATAAATGCAAGAAGCCATGAATGGTTAGGAAAGCAATTTCCCGTTCTAATGTGTGACCATATTCTTCCGCTTGATCCTTAGCGCGGTCGACAGAAATTACGATGTCTCCAAGTATAATAGGTATATCGACCCCCTGGATATGCATCTCACCGTCAACACGGTCCTGCATCGCAAAGGAAATGACATCTGTCGGGGTGTTCTTTTGACGGTAATTACGATTTAATTCTTGGATTTCACCGTCATGGACAAAGTTTACTGACATCTCTGCCTCACTAGAGACACCTTCCCGCTTTGCTGCAAATTCCAAGAGACGCTTTAATAAATCGACCTGATCGGCAGGTAAAGCATTTGTTTTATCATGAAAATCGATATGCATTATTTTTCCTCCCTATTTGGATACTGGATTCTTGAATGGAAAAAACCTTTCAACGAATCACAAATGGTTCGTTGAATGACTTTTAGTTCCGTTAATGTTAATGGACTTTCATCTAGCTGCCCATCCGCTATACGATCGTTCATAATAGCTGAGACGATTTCCTCAATCTTTTCTTCCGTCGGCTCAGATAACGAACGAACGGCAGCTTCAACTGAATCACAAATGCTGATCACCGCAGATTCTTTCGTTTTTGGTTTTGGACCTGGGTAACGGAACTCCTTTTCCTGCACATCTGGGTCCTTCTTCTTCTCTTTATAATAGAAAAACTTGAGCAATGATGTTCCATGATGTGACTTCGCTATTTCAATAACTTCTTTCGGTAATTTGTTCTCTTTCAACATATCTACCCCATCATAAGGATGGCTAATGATAATCTTGGCACTTTCTTTCGGATCCATTCGATCATGAGGATTTCGATTAGATAGCTGATTTTCAATAAAGAACTGAGGCCGGACTGTTTTACCGATATCATGGTAATAAGCACCTACTCTTGCTAGCAATCCATTCGCACCGATTGCCTCACACGCTGTCTCGCTAATGTTCGCCACCATGACGGAATGATGATAGGTGCCAGGCGCTTCAACAAGCAATTTTTTAAGTAATGGCTGATTCGGACTCGATAACTGTAATAATTTCGTATCAGATAAGATACCTAAACCTGTCTCAAAAAATGGTAAAAGCCCAATAGTCAATACTGCTGCCAGGAATGCAGAAACTAATCCATATGCTGAGTTCAAGACAAAGTCGATTAACGTATATTTTTCAAAGGACAAGAATAGAAATAATAATACAGTCAAGATATTTACTAATATAATTCCTAACCCTGCCCTTAAAATAGCTAAACGGTCTTTCACTTGCGGGAAGAAAATAATCCCTGCTAGCTGAGAGAAGAAAAAGTAAATTCCCGCTTCAATATTCAATGCTCCCGGAATAAGTCCATTAAAGATGACAGTACCTATGATTGCATATACTCCTGCCATGATTATTGCGAGTCGTTCACTGATAAACAGCTTTAGAAGAAGTGCTCCCATTGCAATAGGCATAATATAAAACAATTGATTACTGTCCGTGGAATAGAAGCTAACGACTTTCATTAAAGTGACAACAATAATACTTATCGTTAATAATGCAGCTAATACACGTTTATTCATCGTTCCACGGTTTGCTAATTTATTAATTTCAACAACCGAAACACTGCCAAGTATAATTAACAATAGAATCAATCCAATTACCGGGTAAAAATTACGTTCCCCATCGAGTAAACCGACCAGCCGCAACTGTTCATATATTTCATTCGTAATTACTTGGCCTTCACTGACGATGATTTCTCCTGCTTTTATCATTTCAGGGTCGACATTACTTGCAGCAATTTTCCGCGCTTCATTCGTTGCTTCTAAATCAAAGAATGAGTTTTCTGTTACGATGAAATTTGAAAATTCGATGAGAACATCTTTAAGAACAGGATCTAATTCTGAATACTTTATTTCCTCTTGAACATTAACTTTAGCTGTTTGCAGATTCTCTGTTCGAACCCCATTATCCATTACTTCTTCTACGCTAGCGATAAAAAGCTTCTGAGCCTTTTCCACTTCCTCTGTCGGCTGGTTAATCAACGTGCGGAAAGCGTCTGCGCTCACTTCTAGTACAATGTCTTCAGAGAGGACTTGCCTTAATCGGTCTATTTTCTCTTCTGCTGTCAGTTTAGCAGCTTCTTCCCCATTATTCTCTGTCTCCTCTTCTGTACCCGCTTCTTCTTCCTCTTCATCAAGTGCAAGTACGGCATCAAAAATTTCTTCACTATAGCCGATTCGTTCATTATTAACTTGTTCGGATATGGAATACCTGTCACCTATTTGCTGTACTGCTTCCCTTGTCTTCCGCTCCGTCTCCGCTTCATTTTCAATCGTTACTGGTGAACGGATTGTCGTATTCGCTGTCGCAAATCGTTGTAAATCGTACGTTTCTGTATAGACATTATTTAAGGAAATGAAAAAGAAGAATATACTTTGTATGAACACAGCAACGACAATTAAAAATAAACTTGTTCTGTTTCCCAGCCATTTCTCGATTTTGTGGAATAACTTCTCTTTCACTTTCCTCCTACCCCCTAAGTGAAAATAAGACCTACAGAGCAGGTCTTACTAATTGGCATCGTTATTTTCATATGCATGTATAATCCGCTGAACAAGTGGATGACGAACAACGTCGGACTCTTTCAGATATACAAAGGAAATGCCTTCAACGTTTTTCAGGATTTGTTCTGCAATCCGAAGCCCTGAATGCACTCCTTTAGGTAAATCAATCTGTGTAATGTCACCTGTGATCACCATTTTCGACCCGAATCCAAGGCGGGTTAAAAACATTTTCATTTGGGCAGGTGTTGTATTCTGCGCTTCATCCAAAATAACAAAAGCATCATCTAGTGTTCTTCCACGCATATAAGCAAGCGGGGCAATTTCAATTACTTCTCTCTCAATTAATCTTGCCGTATGTTCGACACCTAAAACGTCGTGCAAAGCATCATAAAGCGGCCGTAAATAAGGGTCGACCTTCTCTTTTAAATCTCCCGGGAGAAATCCGAGACTCTCCCCCGCTTCAACTGCTGGCCTTGTTAAAATAATCTTTTTCACAAGCCCTTTTTTAAGTGCATCGACTGCCATGACAACAGCTAAATACGTCTTACCAGTACCCGCAGGGCCAAAGCCGAATACTAAATCTGTTGCCCGAATCCGGTCAGCATAAACTTTTTGTCCAAGTGTTTTAACTCGGATAGATTTTCCCTTTACATTCTTTGTAATTTCATCTTCAAATAAAGCTTCAAATTGATTGATTGTTCCTTCTCTCGCCATTTCTACCGCATAGACGATATCTCTTTCCGAAAACGTAATTCCCCTTTTAATTAAAGAAAGCAGGGAAAATAGCACTTTTTCCAATACTTCAACCGCTTCCACACTTCCTGAAGCTTGTACCTTCTCTCCGCGGGAAACAATCCGGATATCCAGAAGAGACTCCAGCTGTTTTAAATACTTATCATGGTTACCGAATAAAGCTAAAGCCTCGGTTGGATCTTGCAATTGTAAATCAATATCGGTTAAATTTCCTGTCATACTTAATCTCCTTGGTTTATCGGTTGTCGAGCAGCGATATTTTCTTCTACTGTGATGTATAAGCTTAAGTTTACTTTACCATGCTCCGTAGTTTCATGCAAAACTTTTTCCGTGATAATTTGGGCATCATTCCCAAGTCTCCTTAGTAAATCATTTTTCACTTGGCGTATTCCCGCTTGGATTGCTTCTTCCTGCGACCTTTCATGATACTTAGGACTGGTTTCTTGCCTCTTTTCCGTTAAAAAGTAAATGGAGGGTTGCCAGCCAAAAATGTTCACCTGATGTTCATCCGTTTCCACCAGTTCATGTTCAAAGCTCTCCGAACGGGTTAGTGGCCAGATCGGGATAGAGAGGGAACCAAATTTAATTCGGTAGGTTTCTTTGGAATTTCCAGTTAATTCATCATGCTCCGCTGTCAGTGGTACGGTCACTTCCGCTCTATACCAGGTGGTTGCAACAACTTCCCCGTCTGCAGCAACCAATTCATATTCTTTCTCTTCATTACCATCCTCACCCTCTTCTCTGTTCGTGTTCAATTTCTCGATTGCTCCAGAAACAAGAATTTCACCCTTCTCTACCACTTCATTTACCGTAACTTGGGCTAGTCCTTTCCGTACATACATTGATTGAATAACACCGCTTTTATCCGCTATTAAATGTCTTGGAGCGGCTGGCTCGTCCTTTTCAATAATGAGCTTCTCCACTCCTTCCAAATAAAAACTTGTCCCTTTTTTATCGACACCAACCCAAAGCAATTCCGGAACATCTTCAAGTAACAGTTGTTGGATTTGATTGGGAGATTCAAGCGTAAATGATAATGCCCCCGGATAGACGCCATAACTTGTTAATTGGTCTGTAATTTTCTTTTCCAATTCTTCTGGAACCCCGGTTACTGTTACTTGCCAGACCATATTAGAAAGAATAAAGAATAAGAATAAACTAAGAAAAAGTCCGATAAGCAGTGGTTTCTTCCTGCTGATTCGTTTTTTTAGAAAGGGTATTCCCTGTTTATCCAAGAAACGAATTTTAAATTTGCTTCCGCGGCGAAGTTTGCGAACTTTGTTTACATCCTTAAGTTGGATTCTTGCGGTGCATTGTTCCGTGTGAGGCTTTTTAATTTCCCAAAGCATAATTCCGTTCCTTGCACATTGCTGCAAAAAATTTTCCGGGTTCTTACCGGTGACCTCAATCTCGACAAATCCTGAAATATAGGAGCTTTTTACAGATTTCATATGTCCTCCTTTAACAATTAACTAGGTTAATGAATTTCATAATAGATATTTAACGCTTCACCATCACCATATGCAGTTGGGTTGGTTCGTTCCCAACTACATATGGTGATGGAAAAGCCGACTTTGGTAATTATGAAATTTATTCAGGTATATATTTTATTTCTTCTATTTCACCTTCCAATAAAATTTCTTCCGGAAGCATTTGTTTCAAAACAAAAGAAGTGCCAAGTATTTGTACATATCCGTTTGTTGTTTTTAATTTCAGTTCTGTATCTGAATATGTTTCAAGTCCTTTATGATTTTCAATATACAAATGAAAGTTGCCAATCATCGTCAGACGCGGCAACTCAAGTAAAACATCAGAAGGAAGTGCTAAATAATCAACCATTAAGTTGCGTAACCTCAGATGCCATTTTTTCACGGATACATCCCCCTCTTCTCTATATCTATGAACATTAAAATTGATTAATACCATTAATGAATTTCATAATAGGTATTTAATGCTTCACCATCACCATATTAAATCATTAGAAAACAAGACATTCACCAAATCTTTACGGCAAATGCCTTAGTTAAACTTATGCAATAAGAGAGAACAAATCCTTTCTTATTGCCAAAAAAACCATCAGTACACCGAGTAAATCGATGTGCTGATGGTTTTTTTATTTCCTATATCGTTCCGATGTCACATTCTGATAAGGTTTCAGCGAGCGAGGCCTGCCTAATACTTCAGCCATTATGATTCCATTGATCAGACCTTTATTCCGCAGACTTTTTCGGATATCTTTTTTTAATACTTTTTGTTCTTCAGAGAATTGTTTTAACGTTTGTAACTGTTGTTCATTGAAAAAGTCACCTTCACCAATCACATTCCCGTCTGTAATACTCATATCGGCAGCAGTGTATTTTCTTTGCAATCGCTCCATTTGAGCCTCTTGTGCTTCTTCTATCGATTTAGTAGTGGTGGACGTTACAGTTCCATCTGGTTCTGTATGGGCTGTAACGACCACTTCTTGAGGTCTCGGCTTAGCCTCTGTCCTAGAAGGTGGTGCACTTCGTCTTGGCGTTGACTGTCTTTGCTGCTGACCCTGCTGCGGGCGAGTTGGACGTTGTTGCTGCTGTTTTTTCTGTTGTTCTTTATTGCTTGACAGCATCCCGATAATTCCCGAAATGATCAAAATGACCAGGAACATATTTCCAAATATAAACTCGAAAATAGCGTCCATTATTTCCCTCCTTTATAGGAAGCAAAGAAGTAATTAATTATTGTTATCATCATTGTCTTCTGTCAGTTTACCGATGGTGTCACGCATTTCTGTATCTGCGCCGATATTACGGTAGTTCATATAATCCATTACACCCATATTTCCTGAACGGAGCGCTTCTGCTAGGGCACGTGGAACATCTGCTTCTGCTTCCACAACTTTCGCGCGCATTTCTTGAGTTCTTGCAACCATCTCTTGTTCCAGAGCAACAGCCATTGCACGGCGTTCTTCCGCTTTCGCTTGAGCGATTTTCTTATCGGCTTCCGCTTGGTCAGTTTGTAGCGTCGCACCAATGTTCTTACCGATATCTACATCGGCAATATCAATGGATAGAATTTCAAAAGCTGTTCCTGCATCCAATCCTTTTGCTAGTACGGTATGAGAAATGGAATCAGGATTTTCAAGTACTTGTTCATGTGTAGTAGAACTACCAATTGTACTAATAACCCCTTCACCAACACGGGCAATTACTGTTTCCTCACCAGCACCACCGACTAAGCGGTCAATGTTCGCTCGTACCGTGATACGTGCTAATGCCTTTACTTCAATCCCGTTCATTGCGATACCTGCGATAAACGGAGTCTCAATTACCTTTGGATTAACACTCATTTGTACCGCTTCTAATACATCACGTCCAGCAAGGTCAATTGCTGCCCCTCTTTCAAAAGGAAGTTCGATATTCGCACGATGTGATGCAATAAGAGCATTTACAACGCGATCAACGTTACCACCAGCAAGATAGTGACTTTCCAGCTGATTAATGGAGACATTCAGTCCCGCCTTATGGGCTTTTATGAGCGGATTAATTACCCGGCTCGGCACAACCCGACGTAAACGCATTCCGATAAGTGTGAAGATGCTTACTTTAACTCCTGCCGCAAGTGCACTAATCCACAGTGTCACTGGAATGAACGTGAATAGGATTGCTAGTGCAATAATAATCACGGCAATGATAATAATTGGTAAAATATCAATACCCATAATAATTCCTCCTAATATATTTTTTATTTTTCTATTTCTCGAACAACAACTCGCATACCTTCTACCTTTATAATCTTAATCTTTTTCCCTTTATCGATAAAATTCCCTTCCGAGACGATATCGATATATTCCTCACCAAAAGATCCAGTTCCAGACGGGCGTAAAGGTGTAAGGGCCACTCCCTCCATCCCAATTAGCTCAAGGCGGTTGACACTTGATACATAGCCTAGTTCTGTTGCAGTCTGATCTTTTAAAATAATATGGCGGAATAACCCTTTATCCATTCCAATCCTTCGGTACAGGAATATTGCAGCTATAACTGCAATAATAAATGAAATACTAATGCTAAGAGCCATATGACCAAGATCATACCCTGACATGAATAAAGAACCAAGTACTGCACCGATTCCTAACAAACCGGCAATCCCGCCTGGTAAAAAGAACTCCAGGATAATAAGAATAATACCAACAACTAAAAGAATGATTGCTTCCATCCCCGCAAATCCAGCAACGATATGACCGTAGAAAAATAAAACAAGTGCTACAATCCCCATCGTTCCCGGTATACCAAATCCCGGTGAATAAAGTTCAAGAACAAGCCCAAGACTTGCTACAGAAAGCAGAATCGGGATCACAGTCGGATGCGTTAAAAATCTAGCTATTTCTTCTGCAATTGTCGTTTCCGTTTCAACGATGGTTGCATTTGTCAAATCAAGCTCTGCCAATAACTCTGTCCGGTGATTCACAATTCCTTCTGCATAGCCCACTTCCACTGCGTCATTAGGACCAAGCGTGAGATATTTACCTTCTGGTGCTCCGTATTCAGGTAAATCAATCGAGGGGTCTGCCATCGCAGCAGCATATAACGGATCCCTTCCCTTTGATTCTGCAGCACTTCTCATTGCGGCGAGCCAAGCAGATTGAGCTTTTTCATCTGCAGCATTTCCATCACCGGTAATAACTCCACTGGCCCCCATTGTTGCGTGCGGTCTGAAATAAATATTGTCCGTATTTAAAGCAATATACGAACCTGCAGACAAAGCTTCATTTACGATATATGAAGTGTTCGGAATTTCCAGACCTTGTAACAATTCTGCAATTTGTCCTGCGGAGTCCACTCTTCCACCAGGTGTATTAATTTCAAATATGATATGATCAGCATTTGCTTCAGTAGCCTCACTTGTCGTTCGCTTTAAAAACGCTTCAAGTCCCCGTTCAACCTCGCGTTCAATTGGGATGACATAAACCAGCTCTCCAGTTCCATCACCATGAGTCTTTTCGCTGAAAACTGGAAGAATAATCAGGCTCACCAGAAATGTAATTAATATGTAGTGTAGAATCTTTTTGGCAGGCAATTTTAACACCCCCTTCGTCGTTATCTTACAATACGGATAACAACAATCATACGTTTCACTTTTAACAAAATTTTTCACGAAACATATTGTTTACTACTAAAATACTACCACACATCCTGCTGTTATGAAAAGAATTGTATAAAGTGAAACTTTAGTCAGTGGTTTTTTTCTTCATCCCCTACTGATTGTTAGTTGAATCGGAGTGAAACCGTTCGTTATCTCCCACCTGAACTTTCTCGACATGACCTGAAAATTTGAGGTGGGAGTTTTACGAATGGTTACACCGGGATAAACTAAAAAATGGCCCCTCTCATCCTGATGATGACTGGGACCATTTTAAAGGTACAAAAGACGAGCTAATACTTTAACTAGCCTTTTATTTTAATTTTTCTTCAACAATTTGCTTTACATGAGAGCCGTCCGCTTTACCTTTAATTAAAGGGATCACTTTCCCCATTATTTTCCCAATATCTTTCATGGATGTTGCATTGGCTTCTCGAATTGCTTGCTCTACAATTTTCTCCATTTCCTCTTTAGAAAGTTGCTTCGGCATATACTGCTCTAACACTTCTATTTCAAACTGGACTTTTTCAGCAAGGTCTGTTCGACCCGCAGAAGTAAATTCCTGGAGGGATTCTTTTCTTTGTTTGAGCTCTCTGGACAAAATTGTTAATTCTTCATCTTCTGAAAGATGTTCTTTTCCTAGCTTAATCAATTCATTTTGAATCGAAGCTTTTACCATGCGAACTACATTAAGGGTATCTTTATCTTTCTTCTTCATAGCTTGAATCATCGCTTGATTCAGCTTTTCAAGTAGAGCCATTTTAGTCTGCACCCTCTTTTTAGTATCTACGCTTTCTTGCAGCCTCCGATTTTTTCTTACGTCTTACGCTAGGTTTTTCATAGTGTTCACGCTTGCGATATTCTTGCATTGTACCACTTTTCGATACACTACGTTTGAAGCGGCGAAGAGCATCCTCAAGAGACTCGTTTTTACGTACGCGAGTTGTATTTGACATGCTTGTTTCCCTCCCTCCGAAGCAAAAAGCAAAAATTTCTACATATGAAAATCAAGTCATATGCTCCTTAAATTATAATATAATCGAACTTCCTGGTCAACTTAAAGTTTAGAAAAGACAAGATTTAATAGATTTCTTTTTCTATCATCCACTTATTTCCCGCTTACGTATTCCATCTTAATTCTTCAAAATGATAAGAAATGCTTGATAAAGCATAAAGCGCTGCTGTTTCTGTGCGCAGAATCCTTGGGCCAAAACGAACAGGGTGGAACTCATGCTCTGTAAGTGCTTTGGCTTCACTTTCGGAAAATCCACCTTCTGGACCGATGCAGATGAGGAGACGCATCCCTTCCTTCATATTTTTTAACACGGAGGCAAAAGAGTGAAATTCATCTGTCCGTGCTTCTTCTTCATAGGCAAAGATACAGGCATCATACTGCTTACCAAGTCCAAGCAACTGTTTCAAGGTTACAGACTCTTGAATGGAAGGGATCACTGAACGGTGACTCTGCTCACTCGCTTCTTTGACAATTTTTTCAAACCGCTGCTGTTTTTTCCGCAGTTTCTTTTCATCCCATACAACAATCGAGCGTTCTGCTTTAAAAGGGATGAAGGAAGCTGCACCAAGTTCGGTTCCTTTCTGGAGGATAAGCTCAAATTTATCTCCTTTTGGCAATCCCTGTGCAATCGTGACATTGATCGGCAATTCAACATTTTGCCTGCTCCACTCTATAATCCTTGTTCTTACTTGTTCACTAGATATTTCTTCAATTGCACAAATTGCTGCAGTTCCATTACTGCCAGTGCAAATAATCTTATCACCTGGCTGACTGCGCATGACCCTATGAATATGATGAACGTCCTCACCGATAATTGTCACTGTTTCATCTGTCCATTGTTCATCTTCCAGTATAAAATATCTTTGCATGCCATTCACCTGCTAAACATCAAGATTACTGTCGTTTTCTTGCTATAATAGAAATCCAGTCTTCCAATTCGTTTTGTTCGACAATTTCAAATCCGGCATTCCTTAATTCTTCAAGAACCATATCTTTTTTATCATTAATAATTCCTGAAGTTATGAAATAACCGCCATTTTTTAAATTACTCCAAGCATCCGAAACAAATTTCACAATGATTTCGGCTAATATATTGGAGACAATCAGATCGGCTTCTAAATTTATCCCTTTTAATAAATCATTTTGGTTCACCGTAATCTCACTAGCTAAGTCATTTAATTGAATGTTCGCTTTACTGCTCTTCACTGCAACTTCATCTAAATCAAATGCGTGAATCTTCGCGGCACCTAATTTAGCCGCAGCGATTGTTAAGATACCTGAACCAGAACCGACATCGATAACACTTTCGTTCTGTTTCAAATATTTTTCAAGCGCTTGGATACTTAATATGGTTGTAGGATGAGTACCTGTCCCAAAGGCCATTCCAGGATCCATTTCGATAATCATTTCATTTTCTTTCGCTCTATGGTAGTCTTCCCAAATTGGCTTAATTGTTATATTATCCGTCACTTGTACTGGCTTATAATATTTCTTCCATGCCGTTGCCCAATCTTCTTCATGGACTTCACTGAACGTTATTTCATTTTTCCCAAGATCATGGAAGGCTGCAAGAGCATTGATTTCTTGTCTAATTTTATCAATCGCGTCTTTCAAATGACTGTTTGCAGGTAGATATGTTTTGATCCGCACGCCTTCATCTGGAAAATCTTTCGGATCTAGTTCATAGATTTCTCCAAATTGAGCTTCTCTTGCTTTTACTAAATCAAGTGGGTCTTCTATCACTAATCCGCTTGCCCCTGCTTCTTGCACTACATAGGAAATGGATTCAATTGCTTCGTTCGTTGTATGAATGCAAATTTCTGTCCAGTTCATTTTATCCACTCCTAACCTATTGGACTCGATATGTATAAAGATGTCGCGAAGAATCGCAACATCTATTAATCACCTTTAAAAGCTTTTTTAAAACGCTGAAAAAAATTAGTGTCTTGCTCCTCTGTTGAATCATTACCACCGATTTCATTGAACTCTCTTAAAAGCTCTTTCTGTTTCTCAGTCAATTTCGTTGGTGTTACGATACGTACTTGAATATGCTGGTCTCCTTGTCCACGACCACGAACATTTGTAACACCTTTACCACGTAATCGGAAAGTTTTACCTGTTTGAGTACCAGCAGGGATCTTCAGTTTAATCTTACCATGAACAGTAGGCACTTCAACTTCATCGCCTAATGCCGCTTGTGTGAAGGTTAGCGGAAGTTCACAGAAAATATGATCGCCTTCTCGTTCGAAATAGTCATGTGATTTCACACGAACGACAACATATAAATCTCCTGGAGGCCCACCATTAATACCATCTTCACCTTTACCTGCAACACGGATCTGTTGTCCTTCATCAATCCCAGCAGGTATGGTGATGTGGATTTTACGGCTCTTCTTCACACGACCGTCTCCATGACAAGTTGAACATTTATCGCGGATGATTTTACCTGTGCCGTTACAGTAATGACAAACTCTGCGGTTAACGACTCTGCCAAACGGTGTGTTTTGTTCCTGGTTCAACTGTCCCGAACCATGACAGTGGGAACAGGTTTCAGGCGTTGTCCCTGGCTTAGCACCACTTCCATGACAAGTGTTGCACTCTTCTTCCCGCGGAATGGTTATGTCGAGTTCCTTACCAAAGATAGCTTCTTCAAATTCCAGTGTTACGGTATACTGCAGATCAGCACCTTGCCTTGGGGCATTCGGGTCACGGCTTCTTCCGCCACCACCGAAGAACATATCAAAAATATCACCGAAACCACCAAAGTCTTGAGCATTACCAAATCCGCCAAAACCTTGACCAGTTGCACCAGCATGACCGAACTGATCATATTGTGCCCGTTTCGTGTCATCATTCAATACCTCGTAGGCTTCCTTTGCTTCTTTAAATTTCTCTTCCGCATCCGATTCTTTGTTCACATCCGGATGATACTTTCTTGCCAACTTACGATACGCTTTCTTTATCTCATCTTTTGATGCTCCTTTATCAATACCTAGAACATCATAATAATCTCGCTTACTCAAAGTTTAATCACTCTCCTGCCGAACTTTTACATACGTTCCATCATATCACTTTCCCTAAACGAATGGCAACTTCAGGGCTTAAAATTAAGTTCGCTGTATTTGTCACGCATTAACGGTCTGTAAGCCCCATCTCTAAACAAAAAAAATTCAAAACATGAAGGTGGGGGGAAAAACAGTCCCTAAATCCCCAATTCTGTTCAACTATCTTTCAGTGAGGAAGAGAGCCCCCTGAATGAAGTTTCACTTTATCCTGAAAAAAGTCAAAGTCAAGAGAATCCTGACTTTGACTTTTTTACAAAGGAAACTATAAAATAAAAATAATGTGGATAACTTAGATTTCCAGCTATAGCTTCGTCCGCTCTGCGCCCAGCAACTAGCAGATCTTTTGGTGGGGCGAGCAGTGCGCAGTCCCAAACTTCACACTCCTGCAATCGATAAAGAAGACTTGCCGAGCGGTCTTTGTAAGGCTTAGTCGCCCTTATACCCAAGTAGTGAAAGTTAACATCAACTCACTATCGTCGCCTGAGTTTCCTTTATCTCCCTTCCGGTAAAAAGGAGGTTCGATTAAGTTCGCTTACGTATGGGGCAACATCGAACTACCTCCCATCCTGGGAGGCACAGTTTGTACGTTGCTGCGACTACTGGATGTGCTAGTACAGGCGTTGCGAAGACGATCGCGTACTTAGCCTGTAATGGCGCTTCCGCCTTTGATTGTTAAAGCTTATTTCTTATCTTCTTCGTCGTCTACTTCTTTGTAGTCTGCGTCAACTACGTCGTCATTCCCAGATGCTTCTGCAGTGCCGCCACCTTGGGCTGGCTGTTCCTGTTGCATTTGTTCATATAATTTAACAGAAAGCTGCTGTACATGCTGTTCAAGCGCTTCTTTTTTCGCTTTAATATCTTCCATATCAGTTCCTTCTAAAGCTTTCTTAAGCTCTTCTTTAGCTGACTCTGCTTGAGCTTTATCTTCTTCAGATACTTTATCACCGAGATCCGTGATTGTCTTATCTGTTGTGAAGATAAGTTGATCTGCTTCATTACGAAGATCTACCTCTTCACGGCGTTGTTTGTCTGCTTCAGCATTTTCTTCAGCTTCTCTTACCATCTTATCTACTTCTTCATCGGATAGACCAGAAGAAGACTGGATGGTGATGGATTGCTCTTTATTTGTACCTTTATCTTTTGCACGTACGTTTACAATTCCGTTTGCATCAATATCAAAGGTAACTTCGATTTGCGGAATACCCCGTGGTGCTGGTGGAATATCCGTTAATTGGAAACGGCCAAGTGTTTTGTTATCAGCAGCCATTTCACGCTCACCCTGAAGTACATGGATATCCACAGCTGTCTGATTGTCTGCAGCAGTAGAGAATACTTGAGAGTGGCTTGTTGGGATTGTTGTATTTCTTTCAATAAGCTTCGTTGATACGCCGCCCATTGTTTCAATTCCAAGCGATAATGGTGTAACATCCAGTAATAGTACGTCCTTAACATCACCAGCTAACACTCCACCTTGGATAGCTGCTCCAAGTGCAACTACTTCGTCAGGGTTTACTCCTTTTGAAGGTTCTTTACCGATTTCTTTCTTGATTGCTTCCTGAACTGCAGGAATACGGGTAGAACCGCCGACTAGTAAAACTTTATCGATATCACTTGCAGAGAAACCAGCATCTGCTAATGCTTTACGTGTCGGAACCATTGTACGTTCTACTAAATCAGAAGAAAGTTCTTCAAATTTCGCACGGGATAACGTCATTTCCAAATGTAATGGTCCTGCTTCTCCTGCCGTAATAAACGGTAATGAAATTTGTGTTTGTGAAACTCCAGATAAGTCTTTCTTCGCTTTTTCAGCAGCATCTTTCAAACGCTGTGTAGCCATTTTGTCTTGGGAGAGATCAATCCCGTTTTCTTTACGGAATTCTTCCACCATATAATCAATGACAAGTTGGTCGAAATCGTCTCCACCTAGACGGTTGTCACCTGCCGTGGCAAGTACTTCGAACGTTCCATCCCCGATATCAAGAATCGATACGTCAAATGTACCTCCACCAAGGTCGAATACAAGGATTGTTTGATCTTCATTTTCTTTATCAATTCCATATGCCAACGCTGCTGCTGTAGGCTCATTAATAATACGTTCTACTTCAAGACCAGCGATTCTTCCGGCATCTTTTGTAGCTTGACGTTCAGAGTCATTGAAGTAAGCTGGAACCGTAATTACTGCTTTATCAATTTTTTCTCCAGTATAATCCTCTGCATATGCTTTAATATGCTGTAAGATAATTGCAGATACTTCTTGAGGTGTATAGTCCTTATCTTCAATTTTTACTTTATAGTCTGTACCCATATGGCGCTTAATGGACTGGATTGTATCCGGGTTTGTGATTGCTTGACGTTTTGCAATCTCCCCTACTTGTCTTTCACCATTTTTAAATGAAACGACTGATGGAGTTGTCCGATTTCCTTCTGGGTTCGGGATTACAACTGATTCTCCACCTTCCATTACTGACACACAAGAGTTTGTAGTACCTAAGTCAATACCGATTATTTTACTCATACTTCTCTTTTCCTCCTTGACAAAATCACTTATTTATTAACTTTAACCATAGATGGTCGGATGACACGATCTTTCAACATATACCCTTTTTGTAATTCTTCAACAATGTGGTTTGATTCATGATTTTCATCTTCAACTTGCATCACAGCATGATGCAGGTTCGGATCGAATTCTTTCCCTTCTGTATCAATGACTTCCACACCATTGTTTGTCAGGGCATCTTGCAATTGACGGTAAACCATGGAAATTCCTTCAATCAGATTGCTCGTAGCTTCCGTCTGTTCCACTTGCAGTGCTCGTTCAAAGTTATCAAGCACCGGCAGCAGATCATTTACGAGGTCCTGAGCTTTATATTTCCGCTCAGCTTCCTTTTCCTTTTGCGAACGTCTTTTGAAGTTGTCGTATTCTGCTTGTAATCTAAGTATGCGATCATATAGATCGTCTTTTTCCTTTTGAAGTGCTGCAAGTTCATCTGCATTAACAGTTTTTTCATCTGTAATAACTTCTTGCTCTGCTTCTTCGACAACTTCTGCCTCTTCAGCTTTTACTTCTTCATTTGCTTGTGCTTGCTCTTTATTCTCCGCCACAAGCGACACCTCCACTCACTATATTTCCTGTAAAAAACCAGCAAAAATGGTGGAAGGGAAATTTAGACACAGGTGTCTTCCCCTGCCACACATCGATACTGCTACTCTTTGTCCTTATACCACATATATAAGGTATTTGTCATTTCATTCGACAATCCTTTTAATAAGGAAATAACTTTACGATACTCCATTCGTTTTGGACCGAGCAGTGCAATTGTACCAACCTGCTCTTCTTCATGACGGAGGGATGATGTAATTAAACTGAAGTCTTTAATTGCTTCCACTTCATTTTCATTCCCAATCGTCACTTCGATTCCAGGAGTTGAATCTTTAAGTAGCTTAATGAGCTCCTCTTCCCTATCCATCAATGTATAAAAGGAGCGTACTTTGTCGATATCATTAAATTCAGGCTGCATCAGCATATTCGATGTGCCACTCACATACACCTTCACTGGATAATCCGTTAAAAAGATTGCTTTTAAGTAGCTCAAAGACTTTTCGTAATCATCCAGATAGCGTTTCATAATATCCGCCATTTCAGTATAAAATATATTCTGGAGCTTCACAATCGGAATCCCAACCAGTTTCTGATTAATAATATTGACGAGCTTTTCCAAGTCAGAAGCATTAATTGCTTCTGGCAGTGAAATCATTCGATGTTCGACATGCCCTGTATTTGTAATCAATATCGCAACAGCAGTCTCGGTAGATAATGGCACAATCTGCAATTGCTTTAATTGGGTTTCAAAAATTTCAGGACCGAGAATGATTGCTGTATAACTCGTCAGCTCTGATAAAATCTCAGCCGACATCTGAACAATTTGCTCAAATTCATAGATGCCTTCTTGCACGAGCTTGCTGACGATTCCATGATGCGTATTATGAGATACTGGTTTAATTAAATGGTCGACATAGTAACGATACCCTTTTTCAGATGGAATTCGTCCAGAAGATGAATGCATCTTTTCAAGAAATCCAAGTTCTTCTAAATCCGCCATTTCATTACGGATTGTTGCAGCACTAAAAGGAATGGTTCCTTTTTTAGCTAGCACCCGTGAACCAACAGGATGGGCAGTGTCTATAAAGTCATCAATTATAACCTGCAATAATAATAGTTGCCTTTCAGTCAGCATGATGTTCACCTCTGTTAGCACTCTAACTCCCCGAGTGCTAATTCTATTTATAAACTAACAAATCGACAGGTTTTTGTCAATAAACTTAGCTCTGTGCATTTTTCAAAGCATCTTTGTCTTTATTTCCTCTAATTGAAGGTCATCAAGAATAAATTCTTCAAAAACAAAATTTGCAAGTAGCAAACCCTCATCCGTCAATTTCCAAACACCTTGATTCACGGTGAGTAGACCCTGTTTCATCAATTTATCTAGTTGTTCACTGTATAAGTAGCTTAAGGGAAATTCAAATTTACGCTGGAAAACTCGTTCATCATATCCGCCGATTTTTCGCAGTCCGAGCATTAATTCTTCTTCAATTTCTTCTCTTATTCCGATCTCATCAATTTCAAGAATCGGTCGATCGCCGCTTCCTGCTTTTTCTACATAGATAGGTAAGGGACGAAGGTTAGCAATTCGTTTACCTGGAAAGTATCCAGATGCACCTGCACCAAATCCATAATAATACTCATTATTCCAGTATGTTAAATTATGCCTGCTTTCAAACCCCGGCATTGCAAAATTACTGATCTCGTATTGCTCGATTCCATTTGCCGCCATTGATTCTTTTAAAATTTGATACATCGTTACCTCATCTTCTTCAGGAGGGCGATGCAACTGCCCTTTTTTATGACGTCTGTAAAACACGGTTTGCGGCTCGATTTGCAGCGCGTAAGTAGAATAATGCGGCAGCTGGAAAGCTAGAGCTTCCTTCAATGATCGTTGAAACTGTTCGACCGTTTGATTCGGAAGTGCATAAATCAAATCAAGACTTATATTCGAAAAGTCTTTTTTTGACAGCAGATTTACGGTTTCGTAAACGTCTTGTACTCGGTGGGTCCTGCCTAGTTGCACAAGCATATTATCGTCCATCACCTGCACGCCAAATGAAATCCGGTTTATTCCATACGCTTTTAATATATCTGCCTTCTCTTCGTCAATATCCCCAGGATTTAATTCAATGGTAAATTCCTCGAGTCCCGCTATATCAAACTTCCGGTGCAGCATTTCGAACATCTGGGTTAATTGTTCTTTATTTAATGCGGTCGGTGTTCCTCCACCGATGTAGATGGTACCGAGCGCATTATTATTTCTAGGTAGGTAACTGTCGATTTCTTTTTCAAGCGCATATAAATACTCTGTTGCCCGTTTTTCCGTGTAATAATATTTAACGAAATTGCAGTAATGACACATTTGCTTACAGAACGGAATATGGATATATGCTGATTGTATGCTAGTCATGATGTACCTCTTTTCTTTTGAAGAATCCGGATGAAAAGGAAAAGCCTGAGAGCATTTTGCTTTCAAGCTTTTCATAGAGTCAATCTATTCATCATTCATTTCTAATACTGCCATGAATGCTTCTTGAGGCACTTCCACGGATCCAACCATTTTCATCCGTTTCTTACCTTCTTTCTGCTTCTCTAACAGTTTTCGCTTCCGACTGACGTCTCCACCGTAAAGTTTAGCTGTAACATCTTTCCTGACGGCTTTGATCGTCGAACGGGCAACTATTTTATTTCCGATTGCAGCTTGAACAGGTACCTCAAATTGCTGACGAGGAATTAATTTCTTCAGCTTTTCAACAATTTGTTTCCCGCGTTCATAAGCAAAATCCTTATGAACAATGAAGGATAACGCGTCAATCGTTTCGTGGTTGAGCAGAATATCCATTTTAACAAGCTCGGATTCCTTGTAACCGATAAATTCATAATCAAAAGAAGCATACCCTTTTGTGCTTGATTTCAGCTGATCAAAGAAATCATAAACGATTTCGGATAAGGGTATATGATAAATTACATTCACTCGAATATCATCTAAATAATTCATATTGATGAATTGTCCGCGTTTTCTTTGGGCGATTTCCATTACTGCACCAACGAAATCATTCGGTACCATGATGGTTGCTTCTACGAAAGGTTCGCGAATTGTCTCAATAACTTGCGGGTCTGGCATATCTGCTGGATTATCGACGACAAGCTTATCTCCATTCGTCTTCATGACTTCAAAAATAACACTAGGTGCTGTTGTAATTAAATCGATGCCGAATTCTCTTTCGATCCGCTCTTGGATAATTTCCATATGAAGCAAACCTAAAAATCCGCAACGGAAACCAAATCCTAATGCTTGAGAAGTCTCCGCTTCATATTGCAAGGAAGAATCATTCAACTCCAAACGTTCCAATGCTTCCCGCAGGTCATTATAATTATTGGAATCTACTGGATAGAGTCCACAGAACACCATCGGATTCAGGCGGCGGTAGCCTGGTAATGCTTCCTCTGCCGGACGGTTGACTAAGGTAACCGTGTCACCGACTTGCGTATCTCCAACATTTTTCATCGAAGCGGTAAAATAACCGACATCTCCTACTACTAATTCATTTGTAGAGGTGATCTTCGGTTTAAATACACCGACGTCATTCACTTCGAATTCCTTATCTGTCGAGAACATTTTAATTTTATCTCCAACTTTCATGGAGCCCTCTTTAATACAAACGTAGGCAACAACGCCACGGTAAGGGTCATAAAGCGAGTCAAAAATCAATGCTTTTAACGGATCTTTAGGATTTCCAGCCGGTGGCGGAATAACTTCTGTCACCCGCTCTAAAATGTCTTCAATTCCAATATTCGATTTAGCCGATGCAAGAATGACTTCATCCGGATCAACGCCGAGCACATCTTCCAATTCCTGTTTCACACGTTCCGGGTCCGCATTCGGCAAGTCAATCTTGTTGATGACCGGAATGATCTCCAAATCATTTTCCATAGCAAGATAGACGTTTGCCAATGTTTGTGCTTCGATTCCTTGTGCAGCATCCACGACAAGAATTGCTCCTTCACACGCTGCAAGACTTCGGGATACTTCATATGTGAAATCGACGTGTCCTGGTGTATCGATTAAATGAAAGGTGAAATCCTCACCTTTTTTACTTGTGTATTCAAGCTGAACGGCATTTAATTTGATCGTTATTCCGCGTTCACGCTCCAAGTCCATCCCATCAAGGATTTGTTCTTTCATTTCCCGTTCAGAAATTGCTTTTGTATTTTCTAAAATACGGTCAGCCAAAGTCGACTTCCCGTGGTCGATATGGGCGATGATCGAAAAATTACGTACGTTTCTTTGTTCTTTCACCATTCCTGTTGTTCACTCCTACAACCCGATTTAGCTTGATTGTTTCTTTATCGGATATATAAATTTGGTGATAAATGCTAGCCTTGATTATAGCAATTGATACGGGGATATTCAAGAACAAACGTATGCCATACCTTTTAAACACTTCAAAACTTAAGAGCATGATTATCTTTACTGGAGGTCTTGAGTCCCGATAGCTTGAGAAGGAAGTGTTGCAAAGTAAAACGACAGCTAGTAAAACAATCTTGATACTTGATAGAGAACTTCAACGACTATTTCATAGAAGAAGCTGACGATTGTTTCCAGGGCCGAGGCAGCTTTATAGGCTGGTGTGGAGTCGGTTGGGGTAAGTGTTGTTTCTTCAATGGGGTCATATTCGTTTCCAACACCCACAGTCTGCCGTTCCTCCGTTTCAATAATTGGTTCCTCTTCTGCGACTTTCGCACTCTCCCTCGGCTGATCCTCGTAGGTATTTCTTTCTTGATTGACTCCATATAGCGTACCGCCCAAAAAGAAAACTGCAAATAACAACAGAATTATAATGACACGCATTTCCTTCTCCCCCTTTATTTTCCTTGTACCGCTTCTGCATCCCAGTAATGATCGCTAAAGACGTCAGCTAGTGCTTGAACCGTTCGATATGTTTCTTCCAGCGTATTATCGACTCCGCCCACTTCAAGAAGCAGTAGATTTTCAGACAAATCCTGGTTATACACCCCATTATTAGCTGCTCCACCTTGAGGAATAACACCCCGGCTTAATCCCGGATATTTTTCTTCTAACTTTTTATGGAGACTCTCCGCCAGTTCGAAATTCTTTTGAAAAGAAGGATTATCCTCCCCTATAACGAACATAATGCGAGCATATGGCTCTCCATTTATTTCTTTTGTCGTAACATCACGCGGCATACTGTCCCGGTGGATATCAAAAGCATATTTTAAATCTCCGTACTGGGAAAACGCCTCTGATACAACATCACGTGAAGCTCGGTATGATTGCCAATATTCCCATCCTTTTTCCACTAGCACTTCACCAATAATGTCTGTATCGTCCACCACTGATCCAATACCATTTTTAGCTAATTCTTCTTTCAGTCGTTCAGAAACTTTTGTAATATTTATTTCTCCGTGATGAGCAAGATCCGGGTCCGTTATATCTGGTAAGTGTGGCAAAAAAGCCTCGCGGTTATGCGTATTATAAATAAAAACAGATTCCTGCAAGTCTTCTGTTTCTTTTAGGGCCGGTTCCTTGGCCTCAGTATCTGTTTTATCGTTTTCTTCATAGACCGCTTGTCTATCTTCTAATACATCTTCCAGCGGGAAAGTCGATTCAACCGGCAAGTTCGAATAATCCGTTCCTTCTCCTGCAATAAGAATTTCCCTGTCATATCGTGAAAATCCTGGTAATTCATTACCGAGTAAACTCCTGAAATCGTATGGTTTAATACTTGTCACTAATTGAAATAAGCTCTTGGAAAGTGTATGGAGTTGGTTATGTTCATCGTAATGCAACATGAGGGTTCTATTTTCCATGCCTAATAAATTAAGAAAAACAGAACTGTCGATATCACTTGTCCACCTTGAAATCATATTGGACGATAATCGACTAGATGAAGGTACTGAAGTCATGTAGCCTACCATAACAAAAATAAGAAAAAAACTAGCTGCTAAGGCTATAAGCTTTCTTAATCGTCCAATTGAGCGATTGTTTTTAGAATGAAACATGGTTCTACCCCTCCTGTTTTCCTGTACAATTAACTCTATGACAGAAATCTAGTTGGTAGAACCATGTTTTCTAGTAAGTATAGTAATTATCTCAGTCTCCACACCCTGAAATAACCATGAAGCTGCTATTCGCTTTCATACAGCGTAAGTGTCCGAGACTCACTTCTGGAGGTCCGCAGTCCAGACACCTCTCGCTTTCCGCGGGCGGCTGTTGAGCCTCCTCAGGCTATCGCCTTGCGGGGTCTCAACAAGCCTATCCTCCCGCAGGAGTCTCGAGGTGTCTGGACTGCTACCAGGAAAGGCCAAATAAGGATCACTGTTTAATGTTCCAAGGATATAATTCCTATCGTGACGGAACAATTTCTATTCAGAGAATCATCTAACCAGTTCAGTTGCCCGGTGGACGGTGACTCCTGCGGGAACAGCACGAGCCTGGAGACCCCTTAGTGCTTAGCCCGAGGAGGCTTTAGCAGTGCCTAAGGACGCGCATCCGTCCACCGGGCAACTGAACGGCGATTAGAGAGCGAACCATGAGAACGTGCAAAACACTTACGCTGTATGAAAGCAGCAAGTAGTTTGTATTGTCTAGTTATCTACTTCGCTGACTACGAGAGCTTGGTAAGGGTGAATGGAGTTGTTTCGATTTTTAAAGATGCGGAAGTTGAGTCATTATCTTGTAAAACTCGCAGAATCATTCTCATCAATATTATCGTGTAGCGCATGGTTGATTCCTTCTGCTAATAAATGCGCCATATCGAGCATAAAGCCATCTACTTCTTTCGGCGTTACCATCAAGTTATGACCAATTGGAGTCAGAACTTCGGAGATGAGTTGTCTCTTCTCTTCTTCCGTTAGACCACCTACAATTCCTAACACGGTTTTTCGCTGGTCAGAATCAGGAAGATCATCTTCCGTAAACTCTTTTGCACCGAAAGCAAGCCCACCTGGTGTCAGCGCCTTACTCGGTAAATCTTTTTCCTTCCATTCCCTCCCAAAATGCTTCAACAAAAAATCGATTGTATCACTCGTAATTGTAACTGCATCGACAACGGTTGGTACTCCAATTGCTATAACCGGGATTCCTAGTGTTTTTTGGCTCAATTCCTTTCGTTTATTTCCAACACCCGAGCCAGGATGGATTCCTGAGTCAGACAATTGAATCGTTTCATTTACTCTTTCAATCGAACGGGAAGCAAGTGCATCGATTGCAATGACGAAGTCCGGTTCAAACTTCTCAACAATCCCTTGCACAATATCACTTGTTTCAATTCCCGTTATTCCCATAACACCTGGAGTGACAGAGGCAACTGGGCGGTACCCCTTTGTCACCGTTTCATAATCAAGCCTAAAAAGATGACTCGTAACTAAAACCTTCTCCGCTGTCATTGGTCCAAGCGCATCTGGAGTAACATTCCAGTTCCCGAGGCCAACGATTAAACCTTCTGCATCTTGCGGTACATTGTTCTTCTTAAGCAAATTACGAAGCTCTGTAGCAAGAATATCTGCTGCGGCCTTCTGTCGTCTCGTATCCTGTAATTTTACGCCGTCTGCATAAATTGTGATGTAAGCTCCTTCTTTTTTGCCGATTTGTTTTGCACCAGCCGCATCTATATCCACGTAAGATATCTTAATGCCTTCTTGGGTTCTATCTTTAACAATAACTCCTTGAATTTCGCTTGCTGGTTTTTCTTGTTCAACATACATATCCCTCGCTTCTACAGCTAAGTCTGTTCGAACTTGAAAATTTTTCTTTTCTTCCATAAGGATTCCTCCAGTGATTGCAATTATTTTTCCTGTTGTGCTTAGAATGAACGAAAGAGCTATAATTCATGCACGAAAGATAATATAACAATTCTATTGAAAACTTAAACCTAGTTTGGTAAAATTACTATGTTAATGAAAAAGCGATACGATAAGATGGTTAAATAATAAGAATGCTTTTATTAACCGCCCAATTATTTTCTAGGAGGTGACATCATGGCTAACATTAAATCTGCTATCAAACGTGTACGAACAAATGATAAAAAACGTTCGTTAAACCTAGCAAAAAAATCTGACATGCGCACTGCCATTAAACTGGTGGAGAAGTATGTTGAAGCAAATGATGTAGAAAATGCTAAAGCAGCACTTAGTACAACAATCAAGAAAATTGATAAAGTTGTTCAAAAAGGCATTATTCACAAAAATAACGGGGAGCGTCAAAAAACTCGTTTAATCAAAAAAGTGAGTAATCTAGGTGCATAATAAAAAACGATCCAATTAGTGGATCGTTTTTTTATTTATCCCGGTGTAAACGTCTGTAAAACTTCCACTGATTGAAGTTTCACTTTATGCCGCCTCTATTAAATCATATAACATTAATTCAAATGCTAATTCTTTTCCCATTTTACCTTGTTTAATCGCCGCATCGGTATCTGCGAGCTGGATGATGATGCGTTCCAACTTATCAACTGAGAATTGTCGCTCACGGTTTAGAGCAATTTTTACGACATAGGGGTGGACTCCTAGTTGTTTTTGCATCTGGTACTGGCTATAGCCCTGCTGCTTTAATAGCTTTACCCGCAGGATCGAACGGAATTGGAACGCAATTAAACCGATCATCGCAATCGGCTCTTCCTTCATCTTTAATAGATCTTTAAAAATCCGAATAGCTTTCTGTAAATCCTTTTCAATTACCGCATCGACTAAGCGTAAAGCCGAACTTGTCGTCGTATGGGAAACGAGATCTTCGGCAATTTTTTTCGTCACTTCCCCATTCGGTCCGACAAATAGAGCAAGCTTCTGCAGTTCATTTTCTAATTGATGCAGATTGTTGGATAGTTCAGCCTCCATTATTTCATAGGCTTCATCGTTAATTGTTACGTGTAGTTGCTTGGCGACAGAATTAACCCATTGTCTCAAGTCGTTATCTTTTATTGGATTACAAACCGCAACGGTTGCATGCTTTTTCAGCAGTTTACTTATTTTCTTTCTTTCATCAATTTTTTCATATGGAGCTATAATGACGAGCACCGAATAATCAACAGGTGCTGATAAGTAACGTTCAAGTGCCAGCAGTTCATGCTCAAAAGCTAGCTTATCAGGCTTCGCTTTTAAGAAGACTGGATTCTCGGCGATAACCAATTTTCGGTCACTGAAAAATGGATACGTTTCCGCATCACTTACAGCCGCCTCTATTGGTACTTCCTCTAGATCATAAACAGCTAAACTATCCTCATCATTTGCTGCGACTTTTTCAATTAATTGCTGTTTCAATTGTTGTAGAAAAAAACTTTCCGAACCATACAAAAAGTAAATTGGTGCGATTTGTTTTTTCTTAATTTGTTTTAATACATCCATATATGACATGCAGAACCACTCCAGTTATGTATGTTGCTAATCTTGATTGTATCATAACAATGAAGCACAATATATCGAAGAACTAAATTTCCATTATAAAATTATTGCTTTCATACAGCGTAAGTGTTTTGCACGTTCTCATGGTTCGCTCTCTAATCGCCGTTCAGTTGCCCAGTGGACGGATGCGCATCCTTAGGCACTGCTAGAGCTCCTAGAGCTGAGCACTAAGGGGTCTCGAGACTCGTGCTATTCCCGCAGGAGTCACCGTCCACTGGGCAACTGAACTGGTTAGATGGTTATTTTAAATAGAAATTATTCCGCCACGATAAGAAGCATACTTTTTCCAGAACATTAAACAGTGATTCAAATTTGGCCTTTCCTGGTAGCAGTCCAGACACCTCGAGACTCCTGCGGGAGGCCGGCTAAGAACGGTCACGTCCTGTGACCAATGCCGGCATTAGAACTTCCTGTTCGGAGGTAGGCCTGGCAAGACCCCTTCGTGCTCAGCGCGAGGAGGCTTGACGTTCGCTCAGCAGGTGCGAGAGGTGTCTGGACTGCGGACCTCCAGTAGAAAGTTTCTAAGTTTGACACACTTACGCTGTATGAAAGCTTTTGTGGTCGATTTTATTTATAACGGTAGAATTCACCCTATTTCAGTGCTTGATAAGGTTGAATTGCTTTAATTATTTAGGCGCAAATATTGGTCAACTTTATATTACAAGTGGATTTTTTGTTATATATATCTTATACTAGTGATGGATGATAGGAGGGGTAATGATGAACGAATTTGAAAATAATCCGCAATCTAAAAACAATGACGTCATCGATTCAGGGTTTGGTTTTGTGTTTTCATTTTTATTCTTTTTCCTAATTTTTACGATTGGGGTCGTATTTAACGTTATTGGTAACTAAACATAATAGTATTTCAGAAAGAGACTGAATAACACCAGTCTCTTTTTTAATTGGGTAAAAAGGTTTCGAACCACGCCACGTCCCCTTCGAAAATAAATTGCACTGCCCCGTGCTCGTCTGTTCGAAAAATCCGGATACCAAGCTCTTCCAATGTTTCAATCACTTCTTTTGTCGGGTGTCCATATGAATTATTTCTTCCGACTGAAATAAAGGCATCTTTACTCTGAAGCGATTGTAAAAATACTGGGGCAGAAGATGTATTGCTGCCGTGATGGGCAATTTTTATAATATCTGCTTGAACTTGATAGTTTTTCATCATTTCTAATTCTTCTTCCTTGCTTATGTCCCCTGTAAACAACCAGCTCCGTCCGCCGATTTTTGTATAAAGTACTAATGAGTTTTCGTTTGCACGTTGTTTATCCTTGACCGGCGAGAGAACTGTAAAAAGCTGCCCGTAAATATCAACGACCTCTCCAGCTTGTACACGTTGCACGGGAACTTGATTTTCCATAAGCTTTCGCGATAAATCTGCTCGAAACTCATAATAATCACTAACATAAACTTCTTTCACGACACCGTCAAAAGCCATAAATTCTAGACTGCCGAAATGATCGAGATCTTCATGGGTAATAAATAATGCATCAATCTCATGAATGCCGCGAGAGCGCATGTAAGGTTTAATGATTCGTTCATATACGGACGAGGAAGGCTCCATATCTTCAAAGGTGAATTTCGCACCAGCATCAACCATAATAACGCCCTCCCGATATGGCAATTCAATGATAAAAGCATCCCCCTGACCAATATCCAACATCGTCACAGTTCCTTTCGCAGAATAATAAGGAAGTGCTGCATAGCCAACTAATAAAAGAGTAAGCAGGGTAAATCCGAGAAAGGCTTTTTTCAATCGTCCCCACTCTATATAAACGAGGCTAATCACGAAACAAGCATAATAACATATGAAAAATGAAACAGACAATTCAGATACATAGAGCGGATAATTAAAATGCTGATCTACCCATTCGATAAATAGAAGTGCTTTATGATGGATACCAATAAATAATATATCAAACGCATGCAATATAGATTCCGGCAGAAAGGAAAATAATAAAAAGAAAAACATAAACGGGATGACAAAAATAGAAAAGTAAGGGATAATCACAAGGTTCAATAGAATCGATAGCGGTTGAAATAGAGAAAAATAATGAAGTTGAATCGGTAGGATAACCATCTGAGAAATAAAACTGATGATCAATACTTGATAGAAGGAAGAAGAGACACGAGATAACCAATTTCGCGTAAGAATTATCCCAAATGTGACGAGGAAAGAGAATTGAAATCCAATATGATAAATCATAAATCGGTCGAAGAGGAGCAAAAGTAGAAAGACAATGCTAATAACATCAAGTGGAGAAACAAGTATCTTCATCCTTCGTAAAATAATGAATAGGACAACCATTGCACTCGCACGTAACACAGATGGTTCACCACCAGCAAGCACTGCATAAAGTGGCAGGAATAATAAAACGACTAGCCCCGCCTTCTCCTTCGTCATTGCTGTTGTTTTGATAAGTAAAACGTAAATAAGTCCAACAACGATTCCGATGTGAAGACCAGATATAGCGAGTATATGGGATAATCCCCAGTCTTGGAATAGTCGGATGACGGATTGGTCAAGCAAAGAATCATCACCTAATACAAGTGCATTCACCCAGGCTGCCGTGTAATCACTAATGCTATCCGGAGCCTGTTGTGTTAAAAGCTGGCGCAGATAAATAAATCGGTGCAAGAAAGACGCCCCGTCACATTCGATATCAGTTAAGTTATTAACAATGATCTGTTTCGCTATATCTTTCTTTAGCAGAAATTGTCTGTAATCGAATTCACCGGGATTGCTTGCACCTTCCGGGTATTCCGTTTCACCATGAACGACACAGCTAGCACCATACTTCAATGAAATGGTCTCATGCGGGTTAGTTTCTAGCTCGTCAGGAAAATAAATGACCATTACTTTATCAGTTGTAATATGATCTTCTACTACAAGTTCTATTTTGTTCTCTTGAATAATGGGTGCTTGAATAATTTTCCCTTGTAAAATTGATGACTCATTGGAGTATACCTTTGAAGATACTTCTGATTCTATCGGAGGAAAATAATGATAGAAGAAAAGGAAGGAAATAAGTGATAGTAATAACGGTAATATTTTCAGCCGTTGACTTGCAAATAAATAAGCCAACCAGATAAAAATAACGATAAACAAGTTCCACTCAAGCAGTACAGAAATCCCAGCGACTAACGCTGATAATGCTACAATATGCCAGTAACCTTTCATTTTACTATCTCCTTTTAGAAACAGCCCAAATTCCTTTTCTGCTTAAGGATTTGGACCGTTCATAATAAAAGGGAAAAACCGTATAGACCTGTTAACCTAGAAATAAGCGTTCTACTTCTTTTTTGAACTGGTATACTTCTTTGTCTTCTTCATTTTCAGCTAATTTTGCATGTATTTTTTCAATGAGTTCTTGTTTTTCTTTGTACTGCGTATCAAACGTAAGATAGTCCAAAGCAACCTTCACCGTCTTTACACCCGTTTCATTAAATAGTTCAATCGCATATGGATGGTTTCGATAATCCTCTGCGTAATAAACGGTCCGGATACCGCTTTGAATCAACTGCTTACAGCATTGCAAGCAAGGAAAATGTGTCACATAAACATCAGCCCCTTCAGTCGGAACACCGAATTTCGCACATTGTAAAAGCGCATTCGCTTCCGCATGCACGGTTCTTACACAGTGCCCGTCAATGACATAACAACCCTCATCAGCACAGTGCACGCTTCCTGATACACTGCCATTATAACCTCCAGCAATAATTCGCTTATCACGTACAATCGTTGCTCCGACCATAAGTCGTTCACATGTACTTCTTAAAGCTAATAAATGGCTTTGCGCCATAAAATATTGATCCCATGAAATTCTTTCCAATGTTAACCCCCCAAACTATTTCTCTTACTCTAGTTTAACCGTCAACTCCATTTTCCGTCAATCTATCTTCATGGAACTTGAATTTGATCGATGAAACTATCTAACGTCTTTTCACCGATTCCGGAAATGTCCAAGAGATCCTCTGCACGCTGAAATAAGCCATTTTCTTCTCGGTATTCAATAATCGCTTGGGCTTTTGCCGGGCCAATCCCATTTAATGATTCAATTTCGTCTTGGGTAGCATAATTAATGCGAACTTTCCCATCGGTCCCTGCATCTGCGGAACTTGAAGTATTTGCTGCGGCTTCTTCTCCTTGCTTCGATACAATAATCGACATTTCATCATGGACTTTTTGAGCAAGATTAATAAGCTGAATATCTGCTTCTTCTGTAAAACCTCCAGCGATTTCAATGACATCATTCACACGGGAATCCGCACTTATTTCATAGACACCAGGTTGCTTCACTTCTCCTTTAATATCAACAATTACATTTTCAAAAGATGCTTCCTGATCCTCTTCCGGCGCAATCGTTTCCTCCATATTTTCCATTGCCGCATGAAGATTATTGTGATTACTCTCTTCTTTTACAGGTTTTCCCGTTATGATAAAAAACAACAGGATAGCTAATCCGATTCCCGCAAGAAATATTATTTTCTTCTTGCCATCTGACATAGTGGGTCACATCCTTAGAGGGGAAAAATTCAGGTGGAATAATTAGTTTGGGGGACTTACTACATAGGATTCGACATCGATTGATAAATTCCTGCTCATCGAAAAGAACCGAGATAATTGATTTATCTCGGTCCTTTCGTTGCAGAAAAGAAAATTCTCGCTGTATCGTCATCGATATTTTCATCATTTACTTCAAAATCGGCATACACTTTTACATTTTCGAAGCCGATTCGCTGTAAAATTTCTTTGTAAAATTTTATAGAAAATGTCCGTTGGTGATGCTCTTCATCAAATCGTTCATATTTTCCATCCTGCAAATAATAAAAAGTTAAGTCGTGATACATTTCCCCAACTTCTTCACCTGGAATACAAAACCAAATGTAGGATACTTCATCCGTCACTTCCGCAAATGTTTCATTTACATAGAAGTCCATAATAAAAGGTAAGTGATGAACATCAAAGAGAAACAAGCCACCACGCTTCAACATATCAAATACATGTTGAAACGTTTGGCTGATATCCGCTGGTTCCGTTATATAATTGATGACATCACAATAGCTGATTGCTAGATCATAACCCGTTAGCCCTGAAAGCTCCCTGATATCTTGGTGTAACCAATCAATCGTAATCATATTTGTGCTTGACTTATGCTCAGCATAAGAGAGCATTTCTGCGGAATAGTCAACGCCAACCATTTCATAGCCTTTCGTTGCAAGTCGAGTCGTTATTTCTCCTGTCCCACAGCCGAGATCGGCAATCCGCTTCACATCGATGTCAGAAGAACGAATGATTTCTTCTGTAAAATCCACCCATTTGTCGTATGGTGCATGATTCATTAAATGGTCATATATTTCCGCCATCCGTCCATATGCCATTCTTAACCCTCTTGTCCAATATGAAGCGGAACCTCCGTGGCATCTCCCCATAATCGTTCTAAATTATAGTAGCCACGCTCATCTTTATGGAACACATGGCAGACAATATCGCCGAGATCAATCAGTATCCAGCGCGCCTGCTCAAACCCTTCCATCCGGTTAACTTCAATATTTTGTTCATCCATTGCATCCTTAATCCCCCGTGCAATCGCCTGTACTTGGCGCTCTGTGTTTCCGTGGCAAATAAGGAAATAATCAGCGACTAATGATACTTGATTCATATCTAGCGCTATAATATTTTCTGCTCGCTTATCATCGCAAGCTTCCGCGACCATCTGCACGATTTCTTTCAAATCCATTCCATAATCCCTCCGTTTGAATTATTCTCGTTAAATCATTATATGCGTGAAACGAATCCGGGTGGATTGTCACTCTCTTCTCGATCAGATAATTTAACGTATTTCTTGCTACAAACCAACATGCATAATTTAAATTTTGTTCACTTGCTGCGCGAACTTCCTCAATGCCTGGTATATCTCTTCCAGGCTCAATATAATCTGCCAGATAAACAATTTTTTCCATGTTCGTCATTCCAGCTCGTCCTGTTGTATGGTGCCGAATGGCTCCGAGAATATCAGGATCCTTGATGCTGTACTTCTTTTCCATTACGTGCGACGCAACTGGGCCATGCCACAGCTCCGAGTGGTAAGTTAATAAATCAGCAGTTAAATGATGATGGATAATATAAGTTTTCAAATCTTCCACAGGCCAATTTTTAGCGTAATCATGGAGCGCTGCCGCAAGCTTAGCCTTTTCGGTGGATTCCTTAAACCGTTCGGCTAATGCTTCACTCGTTTCAATCACACGTAACGTATGTTCAAATCTTGAAGTCTTTAATTCGTGTTTAACTAATTCAATTGCTTCCTTTATCTCCATATAACCGTTCTCCTCTAATATACGCATATACACGCTCTGGTACGAGATAATTCACAGAACGATTATTCTGCAGCCGTTTCCGAATCTCTGTTGAAGAGATATCAATCAACGGAATATTTACAGTAAATATATCATATTCGGTTTCCAGTTCATAACCGGAACGTTTCACACCAACAAATGGCACAAGTTTAACAAGTTCATCTATATCTTGCCATTTCGGGAGGTATTCCACCATATCAGCTCCGATAATAAAATAAAATTCGTGATTCGGATGCAAGGTGGCTAATTCCTTCATCGTATCAATGGTGTATGATTTACCCGATCGTTTAATTTCAATTGTATTTATTTTAAAATGCGGATTCGTTTCGATTGCTAGTTCAGTCATCCGAATACGGTCATCTACTCCCGTTTTTGCACTATCTTTATGAGGAGGCGTATAGGTTGGAATAAACCATACCTCATCCAATTCAAGTGCTAGCCGCACCTCTTCCGCTATGATTAAATGGCCCAAATGCGGTGGATCGAATGTTCCTCCTAGAATACCTATCCTTTTCATTTTACAATTCATCCTTTTAAGGCAGCTTGATTTGTTTATTTTCTGTTGATTCTTTATAAAGGATAATATTATTGCCAATGATTTGCACGAGTTCTGCATCAGCACCTTGAACTAATTTATCCGCAACTGTTGTTTTGTCCTCAAGACAATTTTGCAGTACACTGACCTTAATCAACTCTCTTTTTTCTAAAACGTCTATAATCTGTTCAATCATATTATCATTTACCCCAGTTTTACCAACTTGGAAAATTGGTTTTAAATGATGGGCTTCCGCGCGTAAAAATCTTTTTTGTTTTCCTGTTAACATATTATCTTCCTTCCAATACAGCTAATAATTCGTGTTCCATTTCTATTACCTCTGGACGTTTTCCTGTCCAAATTTCAAACGCATATTGTGCCTGATAGAGCAGCATCGTATGACCTAAAAGTATCCTTGCTCCAAGTCGCTCTGCATCTTGCAGAATTTGGGTTTTAATCGGTTGATAAACGATATCACTCATAATGGCGCCTGATTTCAACTGTTTTAATTGGACAATCGGCTTTAAATCCACACTTTTCATCCCCATTGATGTCGTTTGGATTATTAAATCGTATTCTTTCAATACCTTGCTAGCTTCTTCGATTGTAAAAATATTTGTCTTACTTTTATCTTTACCCAACTTTGCAATATCTTCCGCTTTTTCCTTCGTCCGATTTGCAATATCAATCTGAGTAACCCCAAATTTCGTCAGGGCATAATAGATACCCCGGGAAGCTCCACCTGCACCGAGAATCATGACTTTCCTATCCAATTGTTCAAAAAAGGTAGGATAAGCACTCTCAAGGGACCGCACATAACCTATCCCGTCTGTATTATAACCGATCCACCTTTCATCCACACGTACGACCGTGTTCACTGCCTGCATTTCTTTTGCAATATCATCCAACTCATCCAGAAAAGGAATGATTTTCTCTTTATATGGTACTGTTACATTAAAACCGTCTAATTCTTTTTCTTTTAATTCCATTACCTTCTGTTCAAAATCATCTTCTGGAGTAATTTCGAATAGACGGTATTCCCCCTGTAACTGCGCTTTCTGTAATAATCGTTCATGTATCCAAGGTGATAAGGAATGCTGAATTGGATACCCGATTAGCCCTAACTTGTACAATGATCCTTCCCCCTATATTAATGAATTTCTAACACCTGCGGAAACTCCCTTCGGACTATGAACAACAACTGTAGTCTCTTCCCCGTTCACTGTTACCCAACCAAGTCCAGGAAATACAATATCCTTTTTACCCCCTGAAATTTTAAAAGAATGCTCCGTAAACGAAGGTAAGAGTTCGATACTCTCCTCTGTTGGTGGCGATAATAAACCGCCGAGATGTGATTCATATAATTCATCGGCTTTTTCTAACTTTGTCCGGTGAATCTCCAGCTCATTTGCGAAATAACAAATAAAAGCTTGCCTCTCTCCTTTTACAAAATCAAGTCTTGCCAAACCGCCAAAGAACAACGTTTGTCCAGCGTTTAACTGAAAACCCCGCGACTTAATTTCTTTTCTCGGTGTAACAACCTTTAAATCTTCTGGTGCAAGATAATGCGCTATCTGTTGTTTATTCACAATACCAGGTGTATCAATCAACGAAGCTGTATCGTCTAACGGAATTTGAATAAATCCTAACGTCGTTCCCGGAAAATAAGATGTCGTTATTACATCTTTATGACCTGTTGACTGTTTAATGAGCGTATTGATGAATGTTGATTTCCCGACATTCGTCGTCCCGACCACATAGACATCTTCACCATTCCGTTCGTATTCAATTGCTTCCTTCAATTCGTCAATTCCTGTCCCTTTAACAGAAGAAATTAAAAATACATCCCGAACTTTAATTCCGGCATCCTTTGCTTCCTTCTTCAACCATTGGATAAGTTTATTCGGATTTGTTGATTTAGGCAGTAAATCCAATTTATTGCCTACTAGTATAATTGGATTGTTACCGGTAATCCTTGGCAAGCTCTCAATGAGGCTGCCATGCACATCAAATATATCAATCATGTGAACGATTAGTCCTTCCGACTCTCGAATAGAGCTGACCATTTTTAAAAAGTCGTCATCTGTCATCGGTACATCTTGCGTCTCATTATAATGCTTCAACCGGAAGCAGCGCTGGCATAATACTACATCTTTTTCTAGAGCAGCCGCGGGAGCATAACCGATTTTTTCTTTATCCTCTGTTTGAATTTGCGCCCCGCAACCTTCACAATAAATTTTTTTCACTTATTCGTCCTCCCAGCTGATTTTTCCTTTAGAACGGAAATAGTTTAATATCATTCTTTCAATTCTCCGATTAAATTGTGTGATTTTCGCATCAGACTGGACAATCGGAACGACTAACATCGTATAAAAACCAGCTGAATTCCCGCCGAGTACATCTGTTAATAGCTGGTCACCAATCACAACGATTTCTTCTTTTTTAAGATTCATTTCCCTTGCGACCCTGTTAAAAGCTTTCCGTAACGGTTTCCTTGCACTGTAAACATATGGAGTACCGAGCGGATCAGAAAATGCTTTGACCCGGTCGAGATTATTATTAGATAAAATTGTAACTTTAATATCATGTTCTTTCATTTGTTCAAACCATTTCACGACCTCAGGAGTTGCATCTCTTACATCCCATGCAACCAATGTGTTATCAAGGTCCGTAATGATTCCTTTGATTCCTCGAGTTTTTAACTTTTCCGGTTGGATATCAAAGATACTTTTTACATGTTCATTCGGTAAAAACCTATTAAGCACCGCTTACACCTCATTATTCATCTTTCCATAGTTTTATCCCGGTGGAACCATCCGTAAAACTCTCACCTCAAAACTTTAGGGTCTTCGAGAAAGTTTAGGTGGGAGATAACGGACGCTATCACCCTGATTCGTTCAACTAACAATCAGTGGGGAATGAAGAAAAACACCTACTGATTGAAGTTTCACTTTATCTTACCCTATAATAGCGTAATTAGGGTGAAAGATAAACTAACTACTGGTGTAAACTTCTATTTCATTCCAATTACTCCCCCTACGCTCGACTAATTGCTCGAATCTGTGATACGATTTTTATAATTACCTAAACCTTCATACCGGAAACTTAAAGCAAACTAACCGAACAAATAATTGCTTTCATAACAGCGTAAGTGATTTGCGCATTCCCTAGACTGGAGCTCTAATCGCCGTTCAGTTGCCCGGTGTCTGGACTGCGGGCCCCCAGGAGAAAGTTTCGGGATTTGGCACACTTACGCTGGATGAAAGCAATTCGTAGCTTGTGATAGTGTTGTGGCTTGTTGGTTCAGGCTGTGTGGGTTGCGTGATAAACAAAACTTATCCATTATCAAGCTAAAGGAACTCTGTTTTTCAAGGCGGAGCTTTTGGATCAGATAAAATATCTAACACCGCAATATTAATTTTTGAAAATCAGTAATTAGTCAGTATGCCAGATAAACCCGGCTCAAAGTTGCGCCGGGTCTGTTTTTTTATGAGAAAAATAGAATTATATTCATTTCCACAGCATTTTATACCTGTATTTTACCGATTTATTTAAAAAATCGTTCGACATAAACTGACAATTTAAAAATTGGGGATAACCTTATTCACTAAAAAAATCCCTTTACCACAACATCTTTATCAATAAATAACGAATTATGCACAAGTTATCTACATTTCCCTGTAGATAACTTGTGTCTTGTCCTCGTTTTTGAAACATGGTAAATTATTAGTTGAACATTCTCATGACGATAATTTTGGGGGATTGTAATATGGAAAATTTATCCGATGAATTGCTTGTAGAATCATATATAAAAGCACGTAAGTTGAATCTTAGTCAAGATTTTCTGTCACTGATCAAGAAAGAAATTGATAAGAGAAGTCTTACCAACAAGATTAAACAACAACGTTAATAGAAAAAAAACCATCTAATCCACCCCTGTTTTGTCGATTTTTTCCTAAATCATGAAAACTTTAATGGACATACACTATTTACCCCTGCAAGACATACATTTTAACTATAGGCTACCGCCTAATTGGAAGTGAAGACATTATTGTGGGGGTGTATGTCCTTGTCTGGAATTTTATCTGTTCTTGCCGTGATTATGAAAGAAGCAATGTTTTTCGTTTCTTATATAAAGAACCATGCCTTTCCGCAACCGCTTTCCTCTAAAGAGGAAAAGGAATATATTAAAGCAATGCTTGAAGGAGATGGTGAAGCGAGAAACAAATTGATTGAACACAATCTGCGTTTAGTTGCCCATATTGTTAAAAAGTTCGATAATACCGGCGAAGACACGGAAGATTTAATTTCGATTGGAACAATAGGTCTCATTAAAGGTGTAGAAAGTTTTTCAGTGGATAAAGGTACAAAATTAGCAACGTATGCTGCACGGTGTATTGAAAATGAAATCCTTATGCATCTTCGCGCTTTGAAAAAAGTAAAAAAAGACGTCTCTCTTCACGATCCCATTGGCCAGGATAAAGAAGGCAATGAAATCAGCCTCATTGATATTTTAGAAGCTGAAAATGAAAATATTATCGAATATATCCAATTGAACATGGAAATCGATAAGATGCAGAACTTTTTCCAAGTTCTCGATGAACGAGAGAGAGAGGTAATCATCTATCGTTACGGATTACATGATAAAAATGAAATGACCCAGCGGGAAATCGCAAAAAAATTAAACATATCAAGAAGCTACGTTTCCCGCATTGAGAAACGTGCTTTGATGAAAGTTTTTCATGAATATTACCGACAAGAAAGAAGTAAACAAAGAGAGGAATAAAATAATAAAGACAGAGAGATTCCCGCTTCACTGAGAATTCCTCTGTCTTTTTATTTATTATCTTTATATCGTCTTGACAACCCTCATAATTAGCTCAGAAGCGTTCTTTGCTGCTGTTTTAAGAAAGGCATCAAAGGAAACGGACGAATCCTTTCCAGCGATGTCGGAGAGCGCCCGAATAACGACAAATGGAACTTCATATTGCGCACATACTTGGGCAATGGCAGCTGCCTCCATTTCTGACGCAATCATTTCTGGAAAATTGGAGCGGGCTGTATTTACTTTACCTTCATCTTCCATAAATGAATCGCCTGTCGCAATTAGGCCGATTTCAAAATTTATTCCTAATCCTTTTACAGTATCTGCTGTTAGATGTACAAGACGTTCATCCGCTTGGAATGTAGCGGGCAGTCCCGGTACTTGTCCATAAGAATAGTCAAACGCTGTCACATCTACATCATGGTGCACGACTTCATTAGAAATCACAAGGTCTCCTACTTGGAGATTATCTGAAAAGCCCCCGGCAGAACCGGTATTAATAATAAAATCTGGATGGAAACGTTCCATCATAATTGTTGTTCCCATTGCTGCATTAACTTTTCCAATTCCAGATTTCAATAACACAATTTCTTTTCCCAATAATTCCCCTTGGATGAAACGGCAGCCAGCAACTGTGATCTCTATCCGATCATCCATGTTTCCCAGTAAATAAGCTATTTCTTCATCCATTGCTCCAATGATACCAATCATATTGTTACCTCCAGCTTTTTGTTCAAGTTTCTTTTATTTCCATCCTTACTGCTTTAATGTTTCTAGTTTCGTTGGTTGCCAGCCTTCCCCATCAACCCAAGACATGAATACACGATAATTTTCCGTTTGAGCACGATTGGAAACAGTAGCAACCACTTTCTGATGCCCGCCATTCCCAATCCAAATTTCAATTAATTCATCTTCTGGTATACCTGTTACCATGGATGCTGCTCGTTTAATCTCAATTCGATCTTGGGATCCATCCTCATATTTAGTCGTATGCGGACCAGTTTGCTCTGTACCAATTGGTGACCAGTTACCCATAATCGCTTCCTCGACATCGTCATCTGATGGTTCTGTTTCGACTGTCTCAATTTCGTCATTTTCATTATTTTCTTCCGCTTCTTCACTAGCTGGCTCATCTTCTTCACGGTTGTTATCTTCCGAGTCGGCACCACTTTCATCATTTTCTTCTTGTTCATCAACTGTTTCATTATCTGTACTATTTTCGTTATCATCTTCTTCCGTTTCCAGGAAGAAAGAATCTGCTTCACTTGTAGATGTGTCACGATCATCAGCTGCCTCATCGTTACCGCCAAATATCCAGAAGCCGATTAAAAACACCGCCAAGACGGCCGCTAGAGCAAGAAAATAATTAATGAATTTTGTATTTCTTCTGCGTTTTTCAAACTTGTTCATTCGAGAATTATTGTTTGTCATCTTGATTTTACCTCCTCGTTCCCATTTATCTCGGTGCAATCGTCCGTAAAACTCCCTTTCCACAACTTCAAAACGTACCAAAGAGTTTAGGAGTAAGATAACGGAAGATGACACCTAAGGCTCATTCAACTAACAATCAGCTCGGATAAAGGCTGACTAAGAAGCATTCGTCTTCGCAATATCAGCAGTCGTACAGCTTGTCTGTCGGACACCTCACTAATTGAAGTTTCACTTTATAGTATCATACCATAAGATTTATTGAGAGAAAATAAGTTGGATATCCCAGTTATATTGTTTCGTTTTAAAATGTAAAAAGCAGCAGAGTCTTCCCCCGCTGCTTTTTTAATATTATATTAAGTTAATGAATTTCATAATACGTATTTAATGCTTCACCATCACCATATGTAGTTGGTTCGTTCCCAACTACATATGGTGGAAAAGCCGACTTTGGTAATGATGAAATTCATTCAAGTATTCCGTTATTCGACTTTTGTAATTCGAACTTGGAAATCTCCACCTGGGGTTGTTACAGTAACCTCTGTACCAACTTCCTGACCGAGCAAACTTTTTGCAATTGGAGAGTCATTGGAAATTTTTCCTTCAAATGGATCAGCTTCTGCACTGCCAACAATTGTATATGTTTCCTCATCCCCATCCGGCAGTTCTTGGAATGTAACAGACTTTCCTAAAGAGACAATATTTGAGTTTGTATCATTATTTTCAATGATGACCGCATTGCGGATCATTTTTTCAACTTGTGTAATTCGTTGTTCGACAAAAGCTTGTTCTTCTTTTGCAGCATCATACTCCGAGTTCTCGGACAAGTCGCCAAAATCACGAGCTACCTTAATTCTTTCAACGACTTCTTGTCTTCTATCCGTTTTTAAAAAATGTAATTCTTTCTCTAACTTTTCTTTCCCCTCAGCAGTCATATAATAACTTTTCTCTATAGACATGTAAAACACTCCTTTTTATTTTTCCACTATCATCAAGTATAAATCCTTCACTTGCATTTAAATGTATGCGCTTTGATCGCATTTATGAGATGGATGAGAATATGCTATTCACCATCATCGCAGACTTCTTCTAATTTATCAATATATTTTTACATTGAAATTAATTTTTGTGTGACAAAATTGTTTCGATTTTAGATGCCATGATATCAATTGCTACACGATTTTGTCCACCTTCTGGAATAATAATATCCGCATAGCGCTTCGTCGGTTCGATGAATTGCTGATGGGATGGCCGTACATTGTTCAAGTATTGATCGATAACCGAATCAAGACTCCGGCCTCTTTCTTTGATATCCCGCATTAGCCGACGAATTATCCTTAAATCAGCGTCCGTATCGACAAAGACTTTAATGTCCATCAAATTACGAAGTTCAGCTTCTTCCAGAATAAGAATCCCTTCCACGATAATAACGTCTTTCGGTTCCACATGTATCACTTGATCAGATCGAGTGTGCAATTTATAATCATAAACTGGCTTCTCGATTGTTTTCTTTTCCGTCAAATCTTTGACATGCTGAATCAGTAAATCATTATCGAATGCTAAAGGGTGATCGTAATTTGTGTTCAATCTCTCTTCGAATGATAAGTGTGCTTGATTTTTATAGTAATAATCTTGTTCAAGTACAAGAATCGATTTATCGGTGAAGCGATCATAGATTGCTCTTGTTACAGATGTTTTTCCGCTGCCGCTTCCTCCTGCAACACCGATGACCATTGGTTTATCCAACATTCCTTTAAGCCGCCTTTCAATCTTTTTTATAACTCATCATCACACCGTCTCCAATTGGCAAGATCGATGTGATATAGTCTGGATGCGTACTTAGGAATTGATTATAGTCACGGATTTTCTTTACCATATTCCGGTACCTTTTCGGTGCTGCTTCCTCGTCTTTTACATAGCCTCGAAATAAAACATTATCCGTAACGAGCCAGCCGCCTTTGTGAAGAAGAGGATGAGCAAGATCAAAGAAATTACGGTACTTGCCTTTTGCTGCATCGATGAAAATGAAATCAAATAATTCCTTATTCGATTGCAGCTCTTCTAATACCTCAAGTGCTTCACCTAATCGGACATCCACCTGTTCTGCTTTCTTGCATTCTTTAATAAATTGAATGGCTTCCTTGTAACGCTGTTCATCTTTTTCAATCGTTATTATTTCAGCGTCCGGACTTGCTTCAAGCATTCGGAGAGCCGAATAGCCGATTGCTGTTCCTACTTCCAGAATTCTTTTCGGCTGATGAACGATAATTTGCTTACAAACATAATCAATTGCCGTACTCTCCATAATTGGCACATTGTGCAAATGTGCATATCGTTCGAGCTTTTCAACCTGCTCTGTTACAGGGGTGGTCAGCTCTTTTAAATAGGACTGAATATCCTCATTCATCATTTTTCTACCTCTTTTTTTACTGATAAGTTGTCCCTCGTGAAAAGTAGAAATGTGAATAATGATATTCATATTTCTACCTTCAAGTCTGTGTTCAAAAGGAGGATAAAAAGAACCGAGGTCTGCTAAATAAGCAACGTCCTGTTACAACGCCGACACTAGCACATCCTGTGCGTCGAAATTCGAGGCGGCGAAAGATCCCGGCACCGGAATGTACGTTAGTAGGTACATGAGGAGCGGAAAAGCGAGCCAACGAGCTTCCACAGGAAGTGGTGAGTACTACGTTGTCCACAGGACGTGGATGGTCTTAGTAGAACCTCCCTTTCACGAAGTGTCATTTTTACCGGACTTTTGCACAACCTCTTCAATTCATATATTCATCAACGTTTTGATTATGCTCATCCAAAGTCTCTGCAAAGTGAATATTTCCCTCTTTGTCATGCAGGAAATAATAATAATCACTTTCTACTGGGTTCAGTACCGCCTCCAATGAACTCTGGGCAAAATTACTGATTGGTCCAACTGGAAGCCCGTCCACATAATACGTATTATAGGGTGATTCAATTTCTAAATCTTCATATAGTACACGGTCTTTATGCTCTCCATGCGCATAAAGTACGGTCGGATCTGTTTGCAGCGGCATATCTGCTTCTAAACGATTATAAAATACACCTGCTATTTCGTTACGCTGGTCCAAATGTCCGGTTTCTTTTTCAATAATGGATGCAAATGTAATAGCTTCATGTATCGTCATATCGAGTTCTTCGATTTGCTCAAAGTGTTGGGATATGACCGTCTGGGTATGATCAAGCATCATTTCGACAATTGTCTCAATCGAGGGGTCCTCTTCATAAAAATCATACGTGATGGCAAATAAGTAACCTTCCAAAGGATAACGTATCTCTTCATTTAATATAGCTTCTGAAAGGATAAGCGGGTATTCCTCGATTAACTGTTCGATATAAGCTTCATCATTCACAGTCTCCATAAATTCTTCGCTTGTGAATGAAAATTGATTTGCATAGATTTCGGCTATCTGTTCGAGTGATAGTCCTTCTGGAATCGTTACCCGATGCGCAGTTTCCAGTACAATTTTTCCACTTTTTAAAGATTCAATGATTTCATCCATGGACATCGATGGACTAAATGTATATTCGCCAGCCTGAAATTCTGACTCATTATTCAATTTTATGTAGAAACGGAAAATAAGACCATTTTTAATAATGCCATTTTCTTCTAATATCGTTGCTATTGTTGAACTCGTTGAACCAATCGGAATTTCAACAGCTATTTGTTCATCACTGTTCTCTTCGACCGGCTGTAGAGCTGATTTCACATAATAAAAACCGGCAAGCCCGCCTATAAATAATATCAAAATTAGTAGCAGTACAACAATAAACACAATCTTACGGACCGTGCGCGCTTCTTCTCCGCGAGCATTACGGTTTTCCTTGAAGCGTTTGGTGAATTTACCTTTGCCCATGTGTTCCTCTCCCTCTTATTCGATATATTATACTATATTATGTAAAATAATAAAGTATAAAGTGAGCATTCATTCCGGACTGGCTTTATAACCAATTATCTGGTGATAAGCTTCACTTATTACAGGGAAAAGCTGATGTCTCCTGGAGACATCAGCTTTGATAAGAGATTTAATTTTCGTCTTCTTCCTCTGCCAATGTTGCGAGCATCTCTTCAACAATTTCCCATTCTTCATCCGATTCAATCGGAAATAGGGAGAGATCTTCCTCATCATTTTCTTTTTCTTCGTAACGGAAAGCATATACCTCCACTTCATCGTCATCTGCTTGCTCAACAGGAACGACTGCAATGTAAGATTGATCTGTATCATCTACATCGAATGTGAATAATACTTCGAATAAATGTTCCTCTCCGTTATCATCCGGGATAATAATTCGCTCTTTTTCTTCTAAGCTCATTAGGTCACCTCTTTTATTTTTGATCCAGATAGCCTTGTAAAATAATAACAGCAGCCATCTTATCAATCACTTTCTTTCGTTTTTTTCTGCTCATATCTGCTTCTAATAAAATCCGTTCCGCAGCGGCAGTTGTTAAGCGTTCGTCCCAAAGAACATAAGGCAATTGGAATTTTTTTTCAAAATGTGCGGCGAAACGCTGGGAAGCTTCCCCCCGTTCACCGATTGTACCATTCATGTTCTTCGGTAAACCAATGATAGCTTTCCCTATATCGTGTTCGTCTATAATTTTTTTTAATTCATCATCTGCAGAATGGAGATCTGACTCATTCCAATGAATCGTTGTTATCCCTTGTGCTGTCCAGCCAAGTACGTCACTGACAGCAACACCGATTGTTTTTGATCCTACATCCAGTCCAATAATTTTCATTTAGTTATTTTGATTTTCCTTTAAATAATATTTTACTAATTCTTCAATCACTTCATCACGTTCCACTTTACGGATTAGATTTCTCGCATCTTTATGCCTTGGGATATAAGCAGGGTCACCGGATAATAAATAACCTACAATCTGATTAATCGGATTGTATCCTTTTTCCTGTAATGCTTCATGCACGGTAAAAAGGATTGTTTTTATATCGCGATCAAACGGCTCCTCTGAAAAATTAAACTTCATTGTCTTATCAATTGAACTCATTGTGACACCTCATTCCAAGTATTCGCGCACTCTCCATCTATATAGAATCATTATAACCTTTTCAATGAATTGTTACAAATTACTTACTGATTGATTGCTTTCTTTACAAAAGCTTGTGCGGATAGAAGAGCATCTTGAATCTTGGACGGCTCACTCCCCCCTGCCTGGGCCATGTCCGGACGCCCTCCTCCTCCGCCGCCGCATATTGTAGCAGCTTCTTTTATTAATTTACCTGCATGTATACCTTTTTCGACAAGATCTTTGGAAACTCCTGCTGCAAGCTGAACTTTTCCATTATTTTCTGTCGCAAGTAAAATAACTGCGGAATCAAGTTTTTGTTTCAAATCATCTACCATATTACGAAGTTGATTCATATCCTTTACATTAACATGTTCTGCAAGCACAGGGATGCCAGCCACATCTTCCACTTGCTCTAATATAGAAGAAGCCTCTACGTTTGCGATTTTCATGCTAAGAGATTCGTTTTCTTTTTGCAAGTCCCGTACTTCTTGTTGTAATAATTGTACTTTTTCTGTTATTTGCTGATCATCATTTGCTTTTACGAGACTGAATACTTGTTTTAAGATTTTCATTTTCCCGTTTAAAAATTCATAGGCTTTCTTGCTTGTGACAGCTTCAATCCTTCTTGTACCTGCGCCGATTCCACCTTCTGATACGAGTTTAAACAATCCAATTTCGGAAGTGTTGCGGACGTGGCAACCACCACATAATTCGACACTGTAATCACCGATTTGCACGACCCGAACAATATCACCATATTTCTCACCAAATAATGCCATTGCCCCTGTTTCCTTCGCTTTGTCGAACTCCTGGTAGTCAATGGCCAGGTCAATCGATTCCCAAATCTTCTCGTTCACAATCGCTTCGATATTCTGGAGTTCCTCTTCAGTAAGTGCAGAGAAGTGCGTGAAGTCAAATCGTAAACGATCTGGTGTAACAAGTGAACCTGCTTGATTAACATGTTTACCAAGTACATCCTTCAGTGCCTGGTGCAGAATGTGGGTTGCTGTATGGTTTTTAATAACTGCATTACGGAAAGCATTTTCGACAATTGCTTGAACTTCCTCCCCTTTATGGAACTCTCCGCTTTTCACTGTCACTTTATGGACATGCAAGCCTTGTGGTGATTTTTGCACGTCTTCCACATAAGCGGTGGCATGTTCCGTGTAAATCCAGCCTGTATCGGCTATTTGTCCGCCGCTTTCAGCGTAAAAGGGTGTTTCTTTTAAGAAAAGGAATATTTCATCGTTTTCCTTTGCCACTGGCTTTTCCTCACCTGCATGAAGAATGGCTGTAATAGTTGTCGTTGTTTCCAATGTGTCGTAACCGATAAACCGATCTTCCAAATCAAGTTCGCTTAATGTCGTATCTTGCACCTGCATGGAATCGACTTTTTGCCTTGCATTCCTTGCCCGTTCTTTCTGTTTCTCCATTTCAACTTCGAATCCTTGTTCATCAATGGTAAATCCATGTTCTTCCACATATTCAGCTGTGAGTTCTTTTGGAAATCCATACGTATCATATAATTTAAATACTGCTTCTCCAGGAAATACTTTATTTCCAGCTTCTTCTTCCCGTTTAATAATTAAAGTTAATATTTCCAATCCGTCGTTCAGTGTTTCGTGGAAACGCTCTTCTTCAGAACGGATAATTTTGGCGACATGTTCTTTCTGTTCTGCTACTTGCGGGTAAAAGTCTTTCATAATTCCTCCGACAATATCGACCAATTCATATAAAAATGGTTTGTCGAGACCTATATCCTTGGAAAAACGGATTGCTCTACGAATCAGTCTTCTTAAAACATAACCACGGCCTTCATTGGATGGAAGCGCACCGTCAGCAATCGCAAAGCTAACCGTCCGGATATGGTCCGCAATTACTTTAAATGCAATCGTCTGTTTATCATCTGCACCATATTTCACTTGGGCTATTTGCTCTGTCTTTTCTATTATCGGCATAAATAGATCCGTTTCAAAGTTTGTCGGCACATTCTGAATAATAGACATGAGACGTTCAAGTCCCATCCCGGTATCAATATTTTTCTTCGGCAGCGGCGTGTACGTATCGTCCGCATTATGATTGAATTGAGAGAATACCAAGTTCCAAATTTCAAGATAACGGGCGTTTTCTCCTCCCGGAAATAGTTCCGGATCATTTGGGTCATTCCCGTACTGTTCGCCACGATCGTAAAAGATTTCCGTATTCGGTCCACTTGGGCCTTCACCGATATCCCAGAAGTTTTCCTCGAGCCGGATAATCCGTTCCTGTGGTAATTTAATTTCTTTTAACCAAATATCATAAGCTTCATCATCTTCCGGATGGACCGTAACCGATAGCACCTCCGGATTGAATCCGAGCCATTTATCGCTCGTTAAAAACTCCCAAGCCCAATGGATGGCTTGCTTTTTGAAATAATCACCGATGGAAAAATTACCGAGCATTTCAAAGAACGTATGATGCCTAGCGGTATAGCCGACATTTTCAATATCATTTGTCCGGATCGCTTTCTGTGCGTTTACAATCCGCGGATTATCCGGAATAACCCTACCGTCAAAGTATTTCTTTAACGTAGCGACCCCACTGTTGATCCATAAAAGGCTCGGGTCGTCTTTCGGAACGAGTGACGCGCTTGGCTCAACTTTATGGTCTTTCTCTTTAAAAAAATCGAGAAATAGTTGTCTTACTTCAGCTGAATTTAATTTTTTCATTTTTATCCTCCTCGGTTAGGTGGGACAGTTGCTCTGACCCCTTGTCCCAGTTTTTTTCAACTCACTGTCGTCGCCTGAGTTTCCTTTATCTCCATTCCGGTAAAAAGGAGGTTCGATTAAGTTCGCCCCATCCTGGGGCAACATCGAACTACCTCCTATCCTGGGAGACACAGTTTGTACGTTGCTGCGACTACTGGATGTGCTAGTACAGGCGTTGCGAAGACGATTGTGTACTTAGCCTGTAAGGGCGCTTCCGCCTTTGTTCATACAAAAAAATCTCCTCTCTGCTGATGCAGGGACGAGATTGTTCGCGGTACCACCCTAGTTGTGAATAGTCTTCTATTCACCTCTTGTGCATGTTAACGGTTTGATACCGACGGGGATTAGCCGTACTCTAGTGTAGCATTCCATGATTCGATGTGAGGATTTTCTCAGCTTTAAAATCCCTTTCTGTCACACGAGCTTCATGTACTCGGCACTTTCAACATTTTTAATTATTCATCTAGCGTTAGTATAGATAAATATTCCCTGCTTGTCAATTAGTTATCAGTGGATAATAGATATGGCAAGTGTTTGACAATTACTTTTAAAATAGCTGCTACTGGAACAGCGATGATCATTCCAATGATCCCGAATAATTGTCCGCCTAACAATAATGCAAAAATAATCATTACCGGATGAATCCGTATATTCTTGCCCATAATAAATGGTGAAAGGAAATTCCCTTCTATTATCTGAACGATGAATAGCACAATGACTACATAGAGTGCATGTAATGGAGATATTGTATAAGCAATCATCACTGCTGGCACTGCACCAATAATTGGACCGAAATAAGGAATAATATTCGTTAAGCCAATCAAAATAGCGAGTAAGAGTGCATAAGGAACTTGTAAAAACTTGAAAGCTAAAAGCGTCATGAGGGCGACAATCGAGCTGACAAAAAATAATCCTCTTAAATACCCACCTAGACTTTTATCGATTGCAAGTACCATTCTCTTCACTCTTGTGTGCAGCCTGACTGGGATAAACCTTTTTATCAAATGTTTCATTCCTTGATAGTCCTTTATGTAATAAAAGACGAGCACAGGAATAACTGTAACTATAAGAATCATATCAAAGAAATGGGTGAATCCATTGACTAGGCGTGACACGAGCTGATCCAGCGTATCTTCCAAGCGGATAATCAATTCATCAATTCTGTCGTGAAAGGTCTCCGGCAGAAATGAAGTATAGCTGTAAATGTAGTTAATCGATGATTCATACATATTTACAAACTGTGGGATGTTTTCAATCAAATCATTCATTTGCTGGATAACGAGCGGATAGACACGGTAAAGTAAAATGGCAGCTCCACCGAAAAAAAGGATATAAATAATCAGAACGGCTAGTCCTTTATGAATCTGTTGCCTGTCCAGAAAATTAATAATCGGGTACAATAAATAAGCGATGAATCCTGCGATAATAAATGGCAAAAAAAGCTGCCATAAAAAGGAAAAAACCTCCTTAAAGTAAGGATAGGTTATCCATAATAAAAATAAAAAGACTAAAACAAGGATTCCGAGTAAAAGTATATATAATAGTTTCTTTCCATTCCACCTCTCAAGCAACTGCAACACCTCGTGTTATATTTGCATTTCTTATGACAGTAGCTTATCTTCCGCAACCGTTCTCTCTTCCTCTGAAAACAAGTCATTCAGCGGACTTAAACTGCCATCTGCTTCGATTTGGTGAATATGGAATTTATCCTTTTTAACTGCTAACTCCAAATAACAAGACCAGCAATAATACAATTGGACTCCTATTTTTCCAAGATTTTTCCCTTTACAATTTGGACACTGCATCATGTGATCATCTCCTGGCTATAATTTCTATTTATAGCCTAGCCGAAAGAGAAAACGAATATACTTCCATTTACATAAAATCATAGGGATTCAGTTCTTTTTCTTCAGCCGAGATTGAAATCGGTAATTCTTGTACTTCTTCTATTCTGCTCTCCAGCCGCTCAATTAGAGAGGTGTAGCGCTGATTCGTGTCCATCGTCGTAACGCCACGCAAGAAAGCAGACATATCTCCGCATATAATAAGAGATTCTTTACTTCTCGTTATAGCTGTATATAATAAGTTCTTCCGAAGCATCCGGTAGTACGAAGGTATGACCGGTAATAGAATGATTGGAAATTCACTTCCCTGGGATTTATGAATGGAGATACAATAAGCGTGCATGAAATTCCCGAAATCCTGCCGCTCATATACAATTTCCTTTTCCTCAAAAGCGATAACGATTTGTTCTTTCTTCTCTTTATTTTCTTTAGCGAAAAAGATGGCGACAATTTCCCCGATATCTCCATTAAACACCCCGTCTTCCGGCTGGTTGACTAATTGAATCACCCTGTCGCCGACCCGGTAATTCACGTCCATCACTTTCATTTCACGTGTTTTATCTGTTTTCGGGTTTAATAGTTGTTGGATTTCTTCATTAATCCGATTAATTCCTGCTTCTGTTTTGTAAATTGGAGCAAGAACTTGAATATCATTTGTATCGATTCCTTTTTCGATCGCATGTTTAAATATAATCGTGATCGCTTCAACAATTTGCCGGTTATTTGCTGGGATAAAACTGAAATCATTCGCTTTTTGCAGTGACGCCTCTGTTATCTCGTTATTTTTAATTTCATGAGCGAGTTCAATGATTTTAGAACCTTCTTTTTGGCGGTATACTTCATACAGCCTCACGATAGGCATTTTACCGCTTGAAAGTAAATCGGATAGTACTTGACCAGGTCCGACAGATGGCAGCTGGTCTTCATCTCCAACTAATAATACTTGCATATCATCCGGGATTGCTTTAAACAAATGATTAGCAAGCCAAATGTCGACCATTGAAAATTCATCGACAATCAGAAATTTTCCTGACAAACGTTCCTGTTCATTTTTTTCGAAACCGTCATTTCCATTCCAACCAAGCAACCGGTGAATGGTTGAAGCAGGTAGTCCAGTCGATTCACTTAATCGCTTAGCAGCCCGACCTGTTGGAGCTGTGAGCACGAAAGGAAATTCCGACTTTTTTTCATAATCATCAACATCAAGGGAGTGATCATGGATTGTTGCGTAAGCCTTCACGATTCCTTTTATTACGGTTGTTTTTCCTGTACCTGGTCCACCGGTAAGAATCATCACTCTGGATTGTAATGCTTTTTCAATTGCATCAAATTGTTCTTTCCCATAGCTCAGTATTTCTTCTTCTTCAATTTCTCCCGTTATCTTCATTAACTCTGCTAATGTTGTCTCGTTTTCAATTTCTTTACTCATCACTCTGCTAATGTGCGATGCAAAACCATCTTCTGCATAATACAGTGAAGGCAAATATATATTTCCTTCATTTATAATCACTTTCTTTTGCGTATTCAATTCTTCCAATCGATCTTGAATGATTTGTTCTGTTAATTCAAATCCCAGTACTTGAATCATTTCCTGTACGCACTGGTCATATGGTAAATAGACATGGCCGTCTTGCATACTTTTTTGTAAAACAAAAATACAGCCTGCACCAATCCGGTTTGGATGATCAGGTGATAAGCCGTTCATCCTTGCAATCCGGTCAGCGGACTGAAAACCAAAGCCTTCGATATCAAAAACGAATTGATACGGATCTTCATATAACTTATGTACAGCTTCCTCTTTATATTGCTGATAAATTCGCTGCGCCATTTTAAGAGTGATTTGGTAGCTTGAAAGGGTGATTGCAATCCGTTCAAAGCCTTGATGTTCTTCCAAACTCTTATGTAATTGTTCTCTTGTTTGTTTTTTAAGACCCGGAATTCCGTCCAGGCATTCCGGGTTTTCTAAAATATGGGAGATGGCGTTCATTCCTAATTTATCAACGATGCGAGTAGCTGTTTTTTCACCAATCGCATAAAACAAGTCACTGGACAAATAGGAAATCAAGCCTTCCTTCGTATCTGGGATATAGGTTTGATAGGATTCAACGCGGTACTGGATTCCGAACTTTTGGTGATGTTCGAAGACGCCGTAGAAATAATAGGAATGCTCTTCTGTCAGCTGAGAGAAATAACCTTTAGCAACAATCTCTCTCTCTTCATATTCTTCGTTCGTATCCTCTATTTTAACTTTTATGATTGCAAAATTCTCATCTTCATTTTGAAAAATCGTATAAAGAAGGGTGCCGCGAATATATCCTTTTTCATTTCGTTGCTTATCTTCCATACTTAAACACGCTCGTTTCGTTCTTTATTGACTCAACTTTCGCAGCCTGAAACAGTTAACTAGGCCTGAACCACTCAAGAAACCTGAAATCCACTGACCCATAACCCGCATATTCCTTTCATTCAGCGTAAGTGATTTGCGCATTCTCTAGACTGGAGTTATAATTTCCGTTCAGTTTCCCGGTGGACGGATGCGCATCCTTAGGCACTGCTAGAGCTCCTCGGGCTGAGCACTAAGGGGTCTCCAGACTCGTGCTGTTCCCGCATGAGTCACCGTCCACCGGGCAACTGAACTGGTAGAGATGATTATTTTAAATATAAATTATTCCGTCACGATAAGGATTATACTTTTCCAGTACACTAAACAGTGATCCTAATATGGTCTTTCCTGGTAGCAGTCCAGACACCTCGAGACTCCTGCGGGGGGGTAGGCCTGGCGAGACCCCGCAGCGCGATAGCGCGAGGAGGCTTGCCGGCCGCTCAGCAGGTGCGAGAGGTGTCTGGACTGCGGACCTTCAGAAGAGAGTTTCGGTTTCGGACACTTACGCTGAATGAAAACTGTAGTTTATCTATCTGTTAAAATCACGTCTAACCCTCTTCTTCTCCGACTATTGGGGCTTGTTAGAATTGAACTGCTTTGCTTTGTTTTTTTTAGGAAAAATGTTGATTATTGATTTTCCAAAAACTGTTCCACTTGTTTCTTTCCGTTTGCGGCTAAATAATGGTCCGGTTGTTCTTTCAGGGCTTGACTGAAATGTTTGAGGGCTTGTTCGGCATCCTCGTTGAAGACGGCGATGACACCTAAATTGTAATGGGCATCACTATGAGTCTCGTCCATTTCAATCACTTCTTGGAAGACTGTCTTCGCCTCATCGACAAGTTCCGCTTGGGCAAGTGAAAGTCCATATTGGAAACGATAATTGATTTCACCCCCTGCCAGTTCCGTTGCTCGCAATAAATAAGGTAAAGCTAATTTAAATTGTTCCTGGTACTGTAAAGAAAGGCCCAGTAAGTAATATAAATGAGCATCCTCGAGCCCTTTATCCAGAGCTTGCTCAAAATAGCCGTTCGCTTTTTTGAATTGTTCTTGTTCAAAATATAGATTGCCAAGTCCATAATAAGCAGTGGCAGCTGTGTCATCCAAATTGATCGCTTTTAAAAAGAATCGCTCCGCCCGTTCCGCTTCTTGGAGCTCTACTAAAAGATTCCCAAAATTAATATAGCCTAGTGGGTCGCTTGGATTCTCCTCAATCAATTCATTAAATAACTTTGCCGCTTCTTCATATTTTCCTTCCTGCATCATCTGGATTGCTTCTCTATTCTTATCCATGAATAATCCCCTAACTCAACCTACATAATCAAGATGTTGTTCGTTTTTAATTACTTTATCAATCGTGCCGCCACCTAGGCAAACTTCGCCATCATAGAATACGACAGCCTGTCCTGGAGTGATTGCCCGCTGTGGTTCAGCAAATTCGACATGGACATTTCCATCCTCTAGTACAGTGACTTTAACTTTACTGTCTTTTTGACGATATCTGAACTTGGCAGTACATGTAAATGTGTCTTGAACCTCTTCCGGGTTGATCCAATTCAGATCCGTTGCGATTAATGAATCGGAATATAAATAATCATTTCCGTAGCTTTGCTCTACATATAAAATGTTTTCTTCCAAATTCTTGCCGACAACAAACCATGGTTCACCCGGTCCGCCAATGCCAAGTCCCTGACGCTGTCCAATTGTATAGTACATTAATCCATCATGAGCACCCATCACTTCACCAGTAAGAGTCTGCATTTCACCTGGTTGTGCTGGCAAATATTCACTTAAAAACTCTTTGAAATTCCGCTCTCCGATAAAGCAAATCCCTGTAGAATCCTTCTTCGTAGCTGTTGCGAGATTATGTTTTAGAGCAATTTCACGCACTTGCGGCTTCTGCAAATGCCCTAATGGGAACATGACTTTTGCTAAGACGTCACCGGAAAGCTGGTTCAAAAAATACGTTTGATCTTTATTTTCATCTACTCCGCGCAGCAATTCAACTTTCCCGTCACCTTGCCTTACTTGAGCGTAATGGCCAGTTGCAAGATAATCTGCACCTAGAGACACAGCATGATCAAGGAATGCTTTGAATTTAATTTCCTTATTGCAGATGACGTCTGGGTTCGGAGTACGTCCCGCTTTATATTCATCAAGGAAATAGGTGAATACTTTATCCCAATATTCCTTTTCAAAATTTACTGAGTAATAAGGGATATCCAGTTGATTACATACGCGGACAACATCATCGAAATCTTCCGTTGCTGTACAGACACCAAACTCATCGGTATCATCCCAGTTTTTCATGAAGATGCCGACAACGTCATAGCCTTGCTCTTTCAAAAGCAAAGCGGCGACTGATGAATCGACCCCTCCACTCATTCCAATTACAACTCGTGTATTTTTATTTTCATTCATTTTAATCACTTTCCTTATTTTGTTAACCGTTTAATAATTTTTGCTACCCGTTTTGCCGCTTCAATTATATTTTCATCTGTATTGGCACTGCCGAAACTGAAACGGATGGAGTTTGTTGTGCAAGGATTACTGTCACCGAACATTGCACTCAATACGTGGGAAGGTTCGACGCTTCCGGCTGTGCAAGCACTTCCGCTTGAGGCGGCAATTCCTTCTAAATCTAAATTTGTCAACACTTGTTCCACGTTTGTACCAGGGAAACTAATATTGACAATCGTATTGATTGCATGTTCCTGGTCTCCGTTCAAGGAGAATTCAACTCCTTCACGCTTAAGCTGTTCAATAAATAGTTCTTTATACCGCTTGTAGGCAAGATTTCTTGCTTCTCGTTCTGCGGTGATCAGTTGAACGGCTTCTTTAAAACCAACGATGGCAGCGACGTTTTCTGTACCTGCACGGCGTTTTCTTTCCTGTTCCCCACCGAACGCCAAGTTTTGCATCACGACGGATTCGCGTGTATAGAGAAAACCAATCCCTTTCGGCCCATTAATTTTATGTGCGGAGGTGGTTAATAAATCAACACCTAATTCATCCACATTAAGTTCTAATAAACCATAAGCCTGAACAGCATCCGTATGGAAATAAGCCTGATGTTCTTTTAACACCTCACCAATTTCCTTAATTGGCTGAATCACTCCCGTTTCATTATTTACAAACATAATGGAAATAAGAATCGTATCTTCTCGTAATGCTGCTTCAACTGCTCTAGGAGAAATACGGCCAGATTCATCAGTCGGTAAATAGGTTATCTCAAACCCAAGGGTTTCCAAATATTCTGCTGTATGGAGAACGGCATGATGTTCTTGCGCTGTTGTTATAATATGGTTTCCCTTTTCCCTATTCGCAAGGGCTGTTCCAATCAACGCCAGATTATCTGCTTCTGTGCCACCGCTTGTAAAGTAAATTTCCTTTTCATTGGCACCGATACTAGAAGCGATGAGTCGTCTTGCTTCATCTAATTGTTTCCTTGCTTTTCTTCCCTGCGAGTGAACGCTTGAAGGGTTGCCATAAACTTCCTGAAAAATGACGGTCATTGCTTCTGCAACTTTCTGATCCATTGGGGTAGTTGCGGCATGGTCTAAATAGATTACTTCCATGATGTGAATTCCTTTCTTGTCAGATGTAGAACATATAGGCTTCTTCTTTATTATTATCACTGGAATCGACTAAATCCTTAAGTGTTGTATGGTCTAACACTCCGCGGATTGCATCGCGGATTCTAATCCATAATGCTTGTTGGGCAGGTTTCTCTTCTTCTAATCCTTCAACTAGTGTGATCGGTCCCTCGAGTACCCGTATCACATCTCCTGCAGTAATTTCTGTCGGTTCCTTTGCAAGTTTGTAGCCTCCATAGGCTCCTCTTACACTTCTAACTAATCCTGCGTTCCGAAGAGGTGCAGCCAGCTGCTCCAAATAATGCTCGGATAAATTATTTTCCTGAGCGATTGATTTTAATGATTTAGGACCTTCCCCGTATTCCTTTGCAAGCTCTATCATTATCGTTAGTCCATATCTTCCTTTTGTTGTTACTTTCATTTTACATTGCACCTCTTTATAATTAAATCACTACTATACGGAATATATTTTCCATTGTCTATCAATTAGCTTCTGATCATTCAGTTGTATTATTCTATTTGCTATTATAACATGAACCGTCTCTCTCTTGCATTTCTCTAATTTCAAGTCTAAGCTTTATATATAACTCAACCTCCACACCTACAAATAGGTAAGCAAATTATCCCTATCAAGCGCCCAGTGTCTTTATTATTTATTACTTTCATTCAGGCGTAAATGCAACTTCCACTCCCTTCTGGAGGTCCGCAGTCCAGACACCTCTCGCTTTCCGTGGGCGGCTGGTGAGCCTCCTCGGGCTGGCGCCCTGCGGGGTCTCACATAGGCCTGTCCTCCCACAGGAGTCTCGAGGTGTCTGGACTGCTACGAGGAAATACCTGATATGGAACCTTATTTCTTATTAGGAAAGATGGAATGACTTCCATTCATAATAATAATTCTTACCAGTTCAGTTGCCCGGCGGACGGTGACTCCTACGAGAATAGCACGTGTCCGAAGACCCCGCAGGAAGCGGTTTTCTTCCGAGGAGGCTGAGGCCGTGCCCGTGGAAAGCATCCGTCCGCCGGGCAACTGAACGGCGATAAAAGTTCCAAACAAAGTGAACGAGCAAACACTTACGCTGAATGAAAGCGATTATTGTTTCTTTCGGTACTTTTGACAGAGTTGTTAGGTAAATAGAAGAAACAACTGGGCCATGGGGGTAGCTAACTGTTTTAGACTGCGAAAGTTGAATATATCATAAGAACTTAAAAGGACGGTTTATATGAAAAAACAACCTTTAGCACTACGAATGCGGCCAACTCATATTAATGAAATCATTGGCCAGGAACACCTTGTTGGAGATGGAAAGCTAATCCAGCGAATGGTAACAGCGAACATGCTCGCGTCAATGATTCTGTTTGGGCCGCCAGGAACTGGTAAAACTTCTACAGCATTTGCCATTGCCAAGACAGCAGGCCTTCAGGTGAGATTATTGAATGCAGTGACGCATAAAAAGAAAGATATGGAGATCGTTGTCGAAGAAGCGAAATTAAGTGGTAATCTCGTGCTTATCTTAGATGAGGTCCACCGTTTGGACAAAGCAAAACAAGACTTCCTTCTCCCCCACCTTGAAACAAATCTCATTACGATGATTGGCTGTACAACAAGTAATCCATATCATTCCATCAATCCGGCAATCCGGAGCAGATGTCATTTATTCGAACTTGAATCATTAGAGCCAGAACATGTGAAAACAGCATTACTTCGAGCAGTCGAGGATAAAGAACGCGGGCTAGGTGAAATGAAGATTGAAATCACTTCAGAAGCACTCGATCATTTTGCTGATAGCTCAAATGGGGATATGCGAGCTGCTTTAAATGGCCTTGAGCTAGCGGCAATGTCAACACCACCAAACACAGATGATATCATCAAAATTGAACTTGAAGCTGCAGAAGAATGCATGCAAAAGAAAAGTTTTTCCCATGATAAGGGAGGAGATGCGCATTATGACGTACTCTCAGCATTCCAAAAATCGATCCGCGGCAGCGATGTGAACGCTTCTCTTCATTATTTAGCTAGATTAATTGAAGCGGGCGACCTAGACAGTATCGCAAGAAGAATGCTTGTTATCGCTTATGAAGACATCGGCTTAGCTAATCCGCAAGCAGGACCCCGTGTTCTTGCAGCTGTACAAGCTGCTGAAAGAATCGGATTCCCGGAAGCAAGAATTCCATTAGCTGTTGCAATTGTAGAACTCGCCCTCTCCCCGAAATCGAACACAGCCTATAAAGCTCTCGACGGGGCTCTCGCTGACGTGCGTAACGGAAAGAGCGGCGATATTCCATTACATCTGAAGGATAGCCATTATAAAGGGGCAAAAGATTTAGGCAGAGGGGTCGACTATAAATATCCGCATAATTATGACGGAGCATGGGTCGCGCAGCAATATTTACCAGATCGGATTAAAAATATGAAATATTACAATCCGAAAGATACCGGTAAATTTGAAAAAGCAATGAAACAGGTCTATGAAAAAATCGAACAAGAAATGAAAGTTACAAAAAGATGACGTATAAATCTTTTTTCTTGAGGCAATAATAACTAGCAACATGATAATCTATTGTTTTGCCCTAGAAAAAGGAGTTGGATAATAATGGCCAAAGTGAGACAAGATGCCTGGTCCCATGAGGATGATCTATTGCTGGCAGAAACCGTATTGCGTCATATTAGGGAAGGCAGCACCCAACTGAATGCATTTGAAGAAGTTGGGGATAAATTAAACCGGACTTCAGCTGCCTGTGGATTCAGGTGGAATGCGGAAGTCCGTAATAAATATATCAATGCAATTGATTTAGCTAAACGGCAGCGGAAAGAAATGAAACGAAAACAAGCAAAACAAAATTTCACACCTGTTCCGAAGCAAACCATTCCGAGCAAAGAAACAATCGCCGTGAAAACTACTGCTGATGAGATTACATTCGATATGGTTCTTGCATTCTTGAATGAAATAAAACAAGACTACTATGTTTCCAATCAATCAAAAGCTACAACAGAAGCAGCATTAACAGAAAACGAACAATTAAAAGAAGAAGTTGCTAAACTCGAAAAACAATTGAAACAGACGGAAAAACAGCTAGAAACAATGCAGGAAGATTACCAAACATTTATTCAAATTATGGACAGGGCGAGACGAATGACCGTTCTGAAAGACGAACGCTCTTTCACCTCCCCGAGCTTCCGGATGGATAAAAATGGTAACCTTGAACAACTAGCTAACCCTTCATCGAATTAAAAATAAAGAGGCTGGGACAAAACCCCAGTAAATAGAAAATCGCTTCGCGCAAAAAGCGTGAAGCGATTTTCTATTTACTCTTATTTTACTCAACAAAAAGGACACCTTTTGATAAAATTAAAGTTACCACAACAATAATTCATCACAAAAGAGGTGTCCTTATGTTTAAACATTATAACATGAATCAAGTTGTTTTGCCGCTAGATTTAGAAATGAAACTACAAGAAAATGATATTGCCTTTGCGATTCACGATTTAGT
>NZ_JAKNRA010000030.1:0-12903 GCF_022213125.1 Oceanobacillus alkalisoli
CCTTCGACATACTCCGATTTAAGTATACCGAAAGGGATATGGAATTAGTAAACCGTTTAGTCTTAATTGGTGAAAACTGTTTACTCTTATTTGTGGAAAACTGTTGAGTCTAGTTTAGCAGTTACAAAAGGTTAGTAAATAGACCTTTCGCAAGGTGAAAGCCTACCACGCGCACCTCTCCAAGTAAAGCCGTGCTCTTATGTTAATTAGTGCAATTATGCTGCTTGATGGAGCGCTAAATCTTCCATCTCTTGTGGCGTTAGATAGTTGATACTGCCGTGTATTCCTTTGCGGTTATACCAGCCTTCAATATATTTAAATAACTCTACTCGCGCAGCGTTAAAATCTAAGTATTGTACGTGGTTTACTTCTTCTTTCTTTAAGATCGCATGAAAAGACTCGATACAAGCATTGTCATAGGGACTGCCTTTATGACTGAAGGAATGTGTCATCTTGTAGTCCTGAATCTTTTCTGCGAAGGCATCACTTGTATATTGTGAACCCAAATCAGAATGGAAGATGACGCCATCATTAGGTTTCTGTGTGACATAAGCGTTTTCTAAAGCTTTTTCTACCAATTCAGTCGTCATCGAACGTCCAAATGAATACCCAATAACCTTTCTTGAATGCAAGTCTAATACAGATGCAAGGTAACACCAGCCATCACGAAGCGTATGAATATACGTGATATCGCCAACCCATTTTTGGTTAATCGCTGTCGTTGTAAAGTCTCTTTTAAGAATGTTCTCTCGTTCTTCCACTTTCTCTTTACTAGGTGTCGGCCGAAACTTCTTAACGATGATCGATTGGATTCCAGCTTTTTTCATCAAGCGTTGAACCCGATTTATACTGATCTTGTGGCCCTGTTTTACAAGGATTTCATGAATCTTAGGTGCACCATATCGTTTCTTACTATCTTCATGAATCTGTATGATCTTTTCTGTGAATTCACGACGCTCACGATCACGGTTTGATTCTGTTTTATGCAGCGATTGGTAGTACGTACTTTTAGGCATATCAAGGGTTTCACACATCGTGCGAATGGGATAATCATCTTTATGTTCTGTAATAAATTCAGTTAGTTCTGTGTCATTTACTTTCGAGCGAATATGGCCATAGCCTTTTTTAGGATTTCAAGCTCCTGTTTCAAGCGAAGGTTCTCTTTTTGAATGGCGTCTACATCTTTTGGAGTAATCTCTTTGCCATCTGTCCCTTCAATCGGAGTTAAATCTTTAATCCATTTATAGATCGTTACATCAGATACGCCATACTCGCTGCTTAAATATTTTACAGAACTTCCCGATTGATAAAGATCTACAATCATCCTTTTAAAATCATCGTTATACCGTTTGCTGTTATTTCTTGTACTCATCGGACACATCCTCCTTAAAATTCATTGTATAAAATTTAACTTAGATGTGTCCATGAAACTATACTAGCATCAAACAACACAATTAGTTAAATAAGAGATGGGCCATGCTATTAATCAGTTATCGTTATTAATAGGAATTGTGATAAAAGCATAGGGAGGAGATTCCGTTGTTAAACATTGACATTGATGAGAAAACAGTTAGAAGAATGCTAGAAAGAGCAATAAATGAACGTGTAGAAGAATTGGTACATGAAAAGTATTTTATGACGTTTGCCGAATTGGAACAATACTTGAATTTGAGGAAGCCGACAATTGTGGACCGTTTAATTAAGAATGGCTTACGTTACTATAAGCAAGGTTCAAAATATCTGTTTAGAAATCCAGAGGTAGATCAGTTCTTGGATGAAATGACTATGAGCATGACAGCCACAAATAACGATATTAAATTTTTCGAACGATTAAAGGAGGTAAATAAATAATCGATTATGCTAGTTCAAGTCTGCAAGAGTATATGCTTGCTAAGTAATTATAGTAATTTGCAATAAGAAAATATAAAGCGTGAAATCAAAGCATATGTAATTGCCATTAACGTATTAGAAAACTTCTATTTTGGTGAAGTAAAAACAAACTAGAGTAAGTACTAGCTTAGGGAGGTGGTGAAGAATAGAAAAAATAGACAGGATGAAATAAAAATAAAAACTATATTTAGTAGGAAAAAGTAAAAAAAAAGTGATGCAGGGCAGCAACCCATAGCACCACAATAAAAGCAAAAATGTAATATTAATCTTATTTAAATTATAACAAAAATCTATTTACATATATCAAAAATCACTAGCGTTGCATAAATAATACCAGAATTTTCAGTTTTAGTATTTTTTCTATTAGAGCCAAAAAAGTAAATACCCAACTAAAGGTGGCTCCATTCATTTTTTTACAATATACAATTAGACTTGAGCGACAGCCAGATTTTAAGAATTAAGAAGCACCTTTCCCTTCGATTTTTCGTACCCAGATATGCCCTGGTTTCCATAAGGCAGCTCTTAAATAACGGCTGATTTGTAGGAGGGTTCGTTTACTGTTCGTCTTAATTTGAACGATTACATTTAAACAAAATACGATCAGTGCAATAAACACTTGACTGTAGATTGCTGTTTCACTTTGCCCGTAGAATTTTTTGATGTTCACGTGTTGTTTCATCCATTTAAAAAATATCTCAATGGCCCAACGTGATTTGTACATCTCGGAAATTTCATCTGCGCTTAAATCAAAACGGTTTGTAACTAAGTGAAGTACGTTTCCTTTCGTATCTTCAACCTTTACGAGTCGAAAGTAATTCTCCGCACGATTTTGTGAGGTGCCAATTAACACCATTCGACAGTACCGTTGAATCATGAGGGAGTTCAAAATCATCACCAACTACTCGTATAAACGCATTTTTTCGAAGTCTTGAGAGAAAAAAGTAACCATCATCGGTATGCGATCAAAGCGCTCGTAATCCAGGTAACCTCGATCAAACACATACATGCATTCTTTGTCATCGACTAGCACTTCAAGCTGGTTGCGATCATGTTCTTTCGCATTCGTGATAACGGCTTTTTCAGGATACGACAAGCCATTTTCCATAAATACGAGTTTTAAATGTACTTTCACACCTGCTTTCGTCTTACGAAATTCAGCCCACCTGTGATTGGTTAAATTCAATGGCAGTGTCGTGGAGTCGATGATCTTCAATGGCATCATAAGTTTTGGGTAATGTGTTTTCTTATGAATTTGAGACACTAAATCAAGAAAAAGTATCTGAAAGATATCCGGATTCATCCCATTCAAGCGCCGAGATAGCTGAGAAATACTAATCGTATCAAGATCGGTTTCTTTTTGTAGATCGTCATCAAAAAGATAATCCGCTAGTTCATGTAAACTTTCCACCTCTTCCAGCTGCGCAAAAAGAAGTAATTTTAAAAATGACTCTGTCGTTAGTTTTTTTGTATAGTAATCTAATTTCAACGTTTCACACTTTCTTCAAATAATTGAAGATTGATTGGTGAAAACCATTGTCCAAATGAAGTTTTTCGTGTAACCTTATCCATGAGCTTTGTCCTTTATTTTTGGATTTGGATGGGTTACCACCTGACTAAATCCATTATAAAGGACTTTTTATTTGCATTAAAGTAAATTAGCGAAAATTCGGGGTCTTGTTAATATTTAATCCTAATTAATGCAACGCTAGTGATCAAAAATATAAAAATAGTTGTTGCATTAATTATCGGAATAATGTATTATATAAAACTAATAAAAGAATTATAAAATACTTCTAAATAAATAAAGAAGAATAAAATTCTTCAGATTGGAGTAGATATGCTTGGATATGGAAGAATTAGTAGCTGAAAGGTATGATATGCTGCCGCCCGGTCAGAAGAAGGTAGGTAAATATCTGTCCAGTCATCCATTTGAATTCAGCATGTCCACCATTGCGAAAATAGCCAATGAAGTTGATACAAGTGAAACAACGGTAATAAGGCTTTCTTATAATCTCGGTTTTTCCAGCTTTTCGCAGATGCAAAAAAAACTGAAAAGTCAGTTCTTAAAATCTGCTGGAGCTTTAAACGCAGTAGAAGTGGAAAATACAGAAGATAATAGCCAAAAGAATACCCTTCAAGGAATCATAAAAAAGGATATACATATTTTGCAAAACATGTTGCAAAACTTGGATGAAGAAAGTTTCAATCAAGCTATTGAATTGCTGATGGAAGCGGATGAGGTAAAAGTTGGTGGCCATCTCGCCTCCTACTCTGCAGCACATTGGTTTTATCTAAAAATGAGTCTGATGCGAGATCATGTAACCTTTCTGTCAGAAGAAACGAGTCCATTTAAAAACTTTATGGAAGAGAAAAAAGACGTTGTTGTTTTTTTAATTTCTATGCCTAGTTATTCTGCAGAAACGTTGAGACTGGCTGAAATTGCTAAAGAGCAAGGAGCTAAGATTATTGTATTGACAGATCGACGCTTGTCACCTGTAGGGCGGATAGCTGATATTTGTCTAACCACAGCTATTGAAGAGCATTCAAAAGTAATGATCTCCATCTCTACTGTAATGACCTACTTAAATTTATTAACTTCTGGAATTGAGGAAAAATATGAATCCAAGATTGCTAATCGTGTCAATAGCGTTCTAAGTTTATTTACTAGAGAAAAAAAGGTTCTCGAATAGTTTTAATCGATGACCGAGAAAAATTAAGGGGGATAGCATGCAAAACATTTATCAACATTTGGAAGCGCAAAAAGAAGAAATGTATGCATATTTAGAGGAAATCGTTAATAAAGAATCACCTTCCCATGATAAGGAATTGGTGGACGAGCTAGGAAGTTGGCTCGCTAAAACATATGAAAAACTTACTGGTGGAACCACAACTATTATTCCAGACGATGTATATGGAAATCATATCAGAGGGGAATGGGGGAGTGGAGAAAGTCAGATTCTTATTTTAGGGCATTTTGATACCATTTGGCCGAAAGGAACAATTAACAAAAGACCTTTTAAGGTGGAAAATGGTAAAGCTGTAGGTCCGGGTGTTTTCGACATGAAGGGAGGAATCATTCAAGGGTTATTTGCCTTGAAAGCGTTGAAGGAATTAAATATCCCGCTAAATAAGAAAATTGTATTTTTATTTGACTCGGACGAAGAGATTGGTAACCCTTCTTCCAGGGAGTTGATCGAGAAAGAAGCGGCGAAAAGTGATTATGTTTTTGTGTTGGAACCGGGTATGACAGAGAAAGGAAGCTTGAAAACTTCAAGAAAAGGCGTTGGTATTTTTAATGTGGAAGCTACCGGTCTTCCAGCACATGCCGGAATCGACCCGGAAAAAGGAGTAAGTGCCATTCATGAACTTGCTCTGCAAATACTTGATATCGAAGGTCTGAATGATTTTAAGACAGGAACTACTTTTAATGTCGGTAAAATCTCTGGTGGAACCGGCAGTAATGTGATACCGGAAAAAGCTTCTGCTGAAATAGATTTAAGAGCGAAAACACAAGTAGAGTTTGAAAGGGCAATAGAAACGATGCTCAACTTAAAACCTAAATTACCTGGTTCCAATATAAAAGTAACAGGGGGTGCCAACCGAGGGCCTCTGGAGCGCACGGAGGAAGTAATAAGCTTATTCAAAACAGCTCGGCATTTAGCTAAAAAATATATCTTAATGGACTTAACCGAAAAGGAAACAGGAGGCGGAAGTGATGGTAACCTTACCGCTCCGCTTGCACCGACTCTGGACGGCTTAGGTGCAGTAGGTGATGGGGCTCATGCGCATCATGAGTATTTGATTTTAAGTGAAATGCCAAAGAGGAGTGCGCTCTTGGCAATGTTACTGGCTACATATGGAAACTAGTTGAAAGGAGTATTCGCTTCATGGAAGAAAACAACAAAGCACTATTGGAAAAAGTTAGTCAGGAGCACTTAATGGAATTCACAAGGAATATATCCAAAGAAGTTCGAACGTCGGGATCTGCAGAGGAATGGCGGGCTTTCCAATATGCAGAGGAACGTTTACGCCATTTCGGCTTTGAAACCAACCTCTATAAAAGACATGGATATATTAGCGTTCCCGTTTCTGCAGAATTGGAGATTAATCATCTGGAGTTTCCTTCCATTACCCATTCCATGGCAGGGTCTACACCGCAGTCTGGCATCCATACTGACTTGGTGGATGTTGGTGATGGAACGGAAGATGAATTTCAAGCTAAAGATACAAGAGGAAAAGCGGTCTTAATTAATGGACTAGCCACTCCGGGAGCGGTAGAAGCGGCTGAGAGATACGGCGCCGCGGGAGCGATTTTTATCAATGCAGAATATACCCATGAAATGATTGTATCTACCGTTTGGGGTAACCCTACGGTAGATCAAGCGGAAAACTATCCAGAAATTTCCGTTCTATCTGTAAATTACGCAGACGGCCAGAAGATTAGGGAACTGTTGGAAAAGGAACAATCTGCGGTTTGCACGTTGAAAACAAAAGTAGAGACAACATGGTGTGAGATACCTACTTTAATTGCAGATTATAAAGGAACTGTAGAACCTGAAAAATACATCCTGTTCTCTGGACATATTGATTCCTGGCATTACGGAGCAATGGATAATGGAAGCGCTAATGCAGTGATGCTTGAGATTGCTAGGATTATTGGAGAAGAAAAACCTGAACTCTATCGTTCTTTGAAACTGGCTTTCTGGTCGGGACATTCCCACGGTCGCTATGCCGGTTCCGCCCTTTATGCAGATGAAAACTGGGAGGACTTGCATGATCATTGTGTACTCCATCTAAATATTGACTCTGTCGGTGGAAAAAATGCCGTTGTACTATCTGAAGGAAACGCAATGAAGGAGACAAAACAAATTGCTGCGGATGCAATTAAGGACATAACTGGGGAAGGCTTTACCTCCACCCGTTATGGACGGGCAGGCGATCAGTCGTTTTGGGGGCCTGGGGTACCTTCGTTGCTGATGGGTCTTTCAGAACAAAAGCCGATGGACACTCCGGCGAGTGCGGCTTTTAGTAAATTATTTGGTGGAGGAAAAGGTGGTGGATTTGGTTGGTGGTGGCATACGACTGAGGACACGTTGGATAAAATTAGTCCAGCATTTCTGCAAAGAGATTGCAGGATTTACCTCTCCATCGTCTTGGATGTTTGCATGCACCCCGTATTAAAAATAGATCAATTGGAAGCTGTAAAAGAGCTAGAAGGTTATGTAGAATCTTATACCGAAAATATGCCGAAACTGCCTGTTTTACAAAGGACGAAGGAAAGACTTCAAAGCTTAAAGGATTCCATCCAAAAACTGGAAGATGGATTCCAAGTGTTGGATGAGAAGAGTGAAACACAAATCAGGTTGTATAACCAATGGAACATGGAAATCTCAAGGGGCTTAGTAAGGCTGAACTATGTAAAAGAAAATGAATTCGATCATGATCCAGCATCACCTCTTGCCCCATTGCCATTACTTCAAGATGCAAGTAGATATAGTGAAGAGCTACCATTTAGAGAGTGCAAAGTCATTGAGACAACGGTGATTCGCAATACGAACAAAGTGAACTTTATCCTTCGATCGCTAATCCATCTTTCAGATGAATATCATGAAAAAATAATTAAGGAGTGATTTGATTGCCATCCTTGTTTGATCCATATGAACTGAAAAACTTGAAGCTTAAGAACAGAATTACTCTTTCTCCAATGTGTCAATACATGGCAACGAATAAAGAAGGGATTCCTGAAAATTGGCATATGATTCATCTCGTTTCCAGAGCTATTGGAGGAACTGGACTGATCTTAACGGAAATGACCAATGTAGAACCGCGGGGAAGAATTACAGAACATTGTTTAGGTATTTACAATGAAGAGCAAGTGGAAGCTTTCAAGAGAATAAATGAAGAAATCCATAAGTATGACGCGAAAAGTGGGCTGCAATTAGCGCATGCCGGCCGAAAATCGGTGATTGAAGGAGGGGATATTGTCGCTCCTTCATCCATTTCTTTCTCAGATAAATCCCCGTTGCCGCGCGAGTTGAAAACGGAAGAGATAGAGAGAATTGTAGAGTTATTTGCGGAAGGGGCAAAGCGCACTGTGGAAGCTGGTTTCGACACGATCGAGCTGCATGGCGCACATGGTTATTTAATTCATCAATTTTTATCCCCAGCCTCAAATCAAAGAACAGATAAATATGGCGAACACGTACGATTTGCCAAAGAGGTTATTCAGGCGGTGAAAGCGGAGATTCCAAGCGGTATGCCGTTGATTATGAGAATTTCTGCAGTCGAGTACAACGGAAAAGGTTATACGTTCGATGACATGTTGGAATATTGTAAGACGTTTATTGAAGCAGGTGTAGATATGTTCGATGTTTCCACTGGTGGCGATTCGGTAAATAGGCCCGATGTGTATCCTGGATATCAGACGAGCTATGCAAAAGCAGTCCGGGAAAAGCTTCAAGTTCCAGTGATGTCCGTTGGCCGATTGGAAGTTCCGGAAGTAGCTGAAATGGTGATTAAGGAAGGGCACGCAGATATGGTATCTATCGGTAGAGGCATGCTGCGAGATCCATATTGGGCAAAAGAAGCAGCCGAAAAATTAGGCTACAGTCTAGAGTTACCTGGTGAATATAATTTAGGATACATGTAAGGGGGGGGAACAGAGTAAATGCAGACAGATAATCTCAACATTACGATTCTTGGTGTAGGTGCAATAGGCGGAGTTATTGGTGCTTATCTTATCAAAGCCGGCTATCGTGTCACGCTCCTCGATGTAAATGAAGATCATGTACGAAAGATGAATGAAGACGGTCTTACGATTAAAACAGTTGATGACACGTTTACGGTACAGGCAACTGCTTATACAGTAGATGGATTTAAAAAGAAAAATGAAAAACTTGACATTGTTTTATTGGCGGTAAAAGCGCAGCATACAGAAGCAGCAGTCAAATCAATTTCCGATTTGCTTGCTGAAGATGGATTTATCGTTTCATTCCAAAATGGGTTAAATGAAGAGATTATCGCCGAGGAAGTAGGCAGAGAAAGAACAGTAGGGTGTTTTGTAAACTTGTTTGCTGATTACCTGGAGCCTGGAGTGATTTCATATGGCGGTGTAGGCAGTCTCTATATTGGTGAAGTGGATGGAGAGGACAGTGAACGGGTAAATCAGCTTGTTCGGGCACTCCAGAATTGGGGTGAAGCGAAGAAAACAAATAATATCTTCGGTTATTTATGGAGTAAGCTGGCATATGGCACAATTCTGACTGCAACTGCTACTTCGAACATTACTATCGCTGACTTTATTGCTAGTGAAAAATATCGTCCGTTGGTCATGGCATTAGGAAAAGAAGTGCTGCAAGTAGCCGATAAAAAAGGAATCAAACCGGAGTTCTTTGATGACTGGGAACCGACTTATGTTTTTCCGGAATTACAGGAAGACAAGCTGAACGAACAATTTGAAATACTTGAAAACAGGCTAAGAGGTTATACAAAAACAAGAACCGGAATCTGGAGAGACTTGGCGGTCCGCAAGCGGAAGACAGAAGTGCCTCAGCAATTGAATCCAATCATTGCTGAAGGAGAAAAACAAGGTTTCTCTATGACATTGCTGAAAACACTTCTTGAGTTAATTACGGAAATTGAAGATGGAAAACGTGAGATGAGCGAAGACAATTTACAAGTTTTGATTGACAAAATATAGATGAGATAAGGGGAGATTACGATGTTTCTGGGTTGGACTTTAGGGGCATGGGCGGTCGTTGTGCTTATACCGGGGGCTTTAACTGCCTTTTCCATTATTTATTATTTGATAGGGAAAAATGAAGATTACGAAGTATATGGGGAAGAGGGGGATATGAAGTGAATTTTCTTATGTTAATACCAATTATCATATACTTCATCATCCTTATCGGGATTGGTTTGTATACGTATAAATTTACGGATACGCGTGAAGGATTTCACTTGGGTGGCCGGGCGATGAGTAGCTGGGTCACGGCGATCAGTTATGCTTTTTCTGGGATGAGTGCATTTGTGTTAATCGGTTTTGTTGGCATGGTTTACACACTTGGACCATCTTCTTTTTACACATTGATAGGTTATAATTTAGGTTTTATGTTTTCTTACTTGGTGATCGCCAAGCGACTTAGAAATTATTCTGAACTACTCAATGCTTATACTTATACGGACTACTTTGTAAAAAGGGTACGAGGCAATCCGCACTTGATTCGGATTATTTCCGCGCTTTCCATCGTTGTCTTTATGTCGGTGTATGTAGGCTCTCAGCTTGCTGCAGGTGGAATGACGATTGAAACCGTATTTAATATTGATCCTACTGTGGCTGTTTTAATAGCTGGTGTTGCAGTTACCGTTTACTGTTTATTCGGTGGATTTGCCGGTGTATCGATTACGGATTATTTTCAGGGGATTCTCGTAGTAGTAGGTACCGCTATTTTAGGGATATATTTAGTTATTGAAGCAGGTGGATGGTCTAATATCGTCTCTACGGTAGGTGCACAAGATCCAGGGATGGTCTCATCTAACATGGGAGCAGCAGGATCTACACTGTTTGGTCTTATTTTTGGATATTTAAGTCTTGGTGTCGCAATCGTAGGAAGACCACACGATACGATACGTTTCTTTGCAATCTCAAGTTCATCTGAAGTTCGCAAATCATTTGCTATTACATTAAGTGCTCTATCTATTACATACTGGGGGGCTTTCCTGGTAGGATATGCAGGGAGAGTACTTTTACCGGCAATCGATAATCCGGAATACGTATTCCCGGTTGCGTTAGTCGAGTTTACCCACCCATTATTTGCGGGTGTCATGATTGCAGTATTTCTTGGTTTGTTAATGTCTACGGCAGATTCCCAGCTGCTTTCCGCAGGTTCTACGTTTGGGGAAGATGTGTACCGAAAATATATTAATAAAAATGCAACTGATAAACAAATTATTATGGTAACCAGATTATTTATCGGTATTGTAGGGATAGCTTCTACGCTGGTAGCAATATACAGTTCAGAGTCTGTATTCTGGATTACGGTATATGCCTCAGCGGGACTAGCCGCAACATTTGCACCGGTATTGATTGTTTCCTTATATTGGGATAAACTGACAAACCAAGGCGCAGTTGCAGGGATGTTTGCAGGATTCCTAACCGTAGTGTTTTGGCGTAGATTTACACCAGATGTTCCCTTCATCATGACTGAAGCTCTACCAGCGATATTAATTTCACTTATTGTTATCGTTGTCGTGAGTAAATTGACTGAACAGACTGATATAAAGCAGATACGTCAGGAATTGAGTTTGTCGGCTAAAGTATGGAAAAAATAGAATTTTTCAAAGGAAATTTTGGCTGGTTTGAGTTCTATTGAATTTGAACCAGCTATTTTTGTTAGGGAGATTTTAGGTTATTGGTGGTGGGTTTGGTAATGGGAAGGTTAGCTAAGTAAAAAAGTATATGAATATCGAAACGTAACAGAAGCCTAGTTCGTAATTAAAGATATAGAACAAGTCATGTACTTCAGAGGGATTCAGTGAGAAAAACACGAAGAATCTGTATGGGGTATCTCGGTGGAATTCAGTGTCATATATTCTTGGGGAAATGTTGTTGATAAAACATAATAGGATGTCTTGAATCCTCTGGTGTGATCAATCAAGAAGTTTTAACGATTTTTTGTTGAAGTTATTGTACTAACGGGGCAGGTTAGTTTAACAAGATAAGGTGGGTTTTTATATAATGCGCCATATCCGTGAGAAGCGCAAATTTTCGCAATTAGATTTTATTTTGAGATAGGTTGGTTGTTTGCGTGCAACAAAAAAGAAGGCTAATTTAGCCTTCTAATTGTGGTTTTGTGCACAATTTAATTAAGTTACTTTTCTGTAATTGTTTCTCCCTAAAATTCATAGTAACTAAAATCAAACTTATTGATTGGGATACTAAAATACTTTGTTTCTCCAGGGCTAATACCCCCGTCGGGAATATGTGTCATATAATCTTTAACTATGCGATTGTCTTCATCAAAGAAATAAACACTAAAATATCCATCTAGTGTCTTAGAACCATTATTAGTAATTTCTCCGGTGAGATCACCAACATCTGAATGCCTGGACCAATTAATAGATGTGTTTGTAATTTCTAATTTTTCGAAATTACTCTTGCATCCAATCTCAGCAGTTTTTTTAGGATTTTCATCCTTTATGTATTTCTCGCCTCTCCGCAAAGCATTAATTTCTTTTTGAACTTCAGCTGCCTCTAAATACTTTCCTTGAGCAGCCAATCCATCCACTTCTTTTGATAACTGTTCGATTTTAGCTTCGTTAGAACAAGCGGATAATAATAAAACCGAAACAACAAGAAGCAAAAATAATTTTTTCATGCATGCTGTTATTCCCTACCCTCTAGTTTTTATCTACCACCTCATTTTACAACTATTCACAAAAACTTACAGTTTATATTTGGACTAAAAAATGAAAGCAAAAAAAGAAGGTCAAAAGTCGACCTCCTAGTGAAGAAGTAAAATTATTCCCTTAATAAATCATTCTTCATTCGGTCCATGAACCGCGGTCTTTTAGACAACAAACGGAGCAAGTCTTCATTTTCTTTTTGCACTAAAAAAGTAATGTTTCTTGCTATACAAGGTCGCTTGTTTGGATTCCGCGGCGGTGATGTTCTTTTATTAGACTTCATACTAACCCACACCCTTTTCCGCTTATTGGTATAGTGTATGCGATTTTTGGAAAAATAACATAAAAAATGAGGCTGGGACAAAACCCCAGTAAATAGAAAATCGCTTCGCGCAAAAAGCGTGAAGCGATTTTCTATTTACTCTTATTTTACTCAACAAAAACAAAAAGGACACCTTTTGATAAAATTAAAGTTACCACAGCAATAATTCATCACAAAAGAGGTGTCCTTATGTTTAAACATTATAACATGAATCAAGTTGTTTTGCCGCTAGATTTAGAAATGAAACTACAAGAAAATGATATTGCCTTTGCGATTCACGATTTAGT
>NZ_JAKNRA010000031.1:0-9339 GCF_022213125.1 Oceanobacillus alkalisoli
GAAACAGAACTTGATTACTTATGGTATGCAAATTGCTATGTTAAAACAACTGCTAACCCGTAAATAATTACCGAGAAAGAATATTACATGGTTCAAAATAAATTAATGAAAAAATATGGCATCATTTCTGATAGTACAGGCTTAATTGTGTTTCTATTGGCGATACAATAGAAATAGACTGAGCAATCTGTTTATGTGTTTTTTGTTTGTTGAGAATTTTTTAAGTAGTTTTTTCAATTATGCAACAAACATCTCTTTTGTGTTGGGACTTAGTACAAAGGGAGAAAAAAGAATAGCTCACTTCCTTTTATGACACGAAAGGAGGTGAGAAAAATGAAACCATCTTCTTTTCAACCAACCATAGAAAATCAATTTTATTATATCTGTAAGAGTGCGATGGAAGATGAGCGTAAAAATCATTTCAAAACAAGAAATTTCCTTTTCTAATGCAGAGAATTCTCTTGTGAATCAATTATTTACTTTTGATCACTATGCCACGGATTTGCAAATGTTCACAGTGTACGGTTCTAACATTGGTGTAAAAAGTGATTTGTTAAGTGAAGCATTACGAAACCTGACAAAGAAAAACGCAGGATTATTATACTTTATTATTTTATGGATATGAGCGATACCGAAATTGCAGAGTTATTGAGATTAAATCGTTCAACAGTCTATCGTCACCGAACTAGTAGACTAGCTTTTATTAAAAAATTCATGGAGGAGCATACAGAATGTATATTCTTATGTAACGCCTTTAATCCAATCATTAATCAATACTAAAAGCTATATGATTCCCTACCGATATTTCGAAGAAGATCATCATACAGCCACCCACTGTATATCTAGAATATCTGATAAATCTTCATATAGCTTTCTCATTGCTTTGTATATTCACCACCTTTTTGATTATAAAAAGAGAACCCATGACAATGGATTCCTTATGTTAAACTTATAATTAGAATGTAAAATTCTTTAGTACCTCAGAGGTTTCTTTTATGCTACAAACTCGCCCATATGGCATAAAGGATGTAAAGCTATCTTCTGCAATCGCGCTCTGCTAATGTAAGATTACTTGTCTATAAAAATTTCTTTCAAAAAACTTTCAACAACTTCGCGAAATGTAGAAGATGCCTCCAAATGCAAATCGTGTCCAGCCTCAGAAATACAGATATAGCGCCCATCTGTAATGTTTTTAGCCATATTCCTTAGTATGTCTTGGGAAATAAAGCTTTTTTCTCCTCCAACAATTAATGTTGGGCAACTGATTTTCCCCCAATCCTCCCAGTAATTTTGGGAAACAACATCTTTAATTGAATGAATCATGTCCCTATTATTAAATGCTGGCCAATACCCATCTGGTTGTTTCTCCAACGACTCTGCGAAGGTTCGACCATATAAGGTGTCTCCACCGAAAAATCTTTTAGCATCATCAAAATTAAGAAAAGGTACTGGCCAACTTTCTAACCAATTTCTTATATTATCTTGTGCTTTAGGATCCGGCTCAGGAGTTGCTTCTACAACAATAAGAGCCTTTACAAGATCTGGGTGTTTGGCAGCAACAAGAAATGCGTTAAGTCCACCCATAGATTGACCAATCAGGACGATTGGAGCATCACAATATTGTTCAATTACATTAATAGCATCCTGTATATAAGCTTCACGCGAAAAATCAGGAATTATTGACTGGCTTTGACCATGGCCACGTTGGTCGAGCGCAATTACATGACCGTATTTAGTAAGCCATTCCGCAGTGCTTTTCCATTCACTCCCACGACCCGCTAATCCATGTAGTAATAAAAAATCTACATCTTCATTACCTCCGAAATCTAAAACATTTAAATTGCTTCCCTCGGATTCAATTTGAAAATTATTAATCACAATCACCTACTCTATTCTCCAAATTTTGTTCAGCATACTGGCCCGATATTGGAATAAAAAATTCCTTAAACTAATCATTCTATATCAGTTTAACATATATTAAACAGGTATATTACCCCGTTACACACTATACCAAATACCATCAATAACTTAATTCAATATCATTTTGTTAATTGATATACTAAAACGTTATTAATATCACGACTTGATCAAGAAATGTAACAAGTCGTGGTGTTTCAAATAAAATTTTTTTATTCTACAATTATCCAATTTATATCTTTTTCTAATGTGAGTATATATTGTGAAAACTTTTTGTTTTGGTTATTTTATCCAAATACTACATTGTTACCGCACTTTAATTTCATTCCCACTTCTCAAAAAACTGGATTAATCAATTAGGAAAGCAAATTTTTTAGGCTCGAATAACCTTTAAGTCAATCGGGCTTTTTCAGTTTTTTAAAGAAAGCGCTTATCCTTTTGGTAAAATATACAGTCCCATTTGTGATAATAGCGGAAGACAAAAAAATTACAGCTATCTGAACTTAAGCTAATAAAAACTTTTACATTTTTTATTAATCATGCAACAAATAGACCTTTTGTGTAGGGAATAAGTATAAAGCGAGTTCTATCCATCCCAATTTTCCGTCATGACTAGCCCTTGACCGATACCGACAAAAATAAGGACGGAGATCAAGTGAGTCGCAATCAATTCTGCTTCTGCCCCTTCCGCTAGTAACCAAGAGTATTCCGAAACCAAGCTCATAGCCTGCGACAATGAAGCTATTTGAGAAAAATTTGCCTCTAAGTCACCTTGAATGCTTGGAATGGCAACATTTACGACAAGAAGATCAAAAATAGTAATAAAACCAGCTAATAATAAAATAAAGAATCCTTAGAAACACTTTTTAATATAGTAATTTATACTTAAGCTGTATGACATCTGAACCATCTACAACTTTTTCGCTTTCTAATTTGATAAGCTCAGTTCCAATTTGATCGAATAAACAAATACCCTTCACAAGAAGAATAAGGGCTACATGAAGATGCATTTCATCAAGAAGCTGTACTTGAATACACTGCTTTCCAATACTAGCCGTACCAATACTTATATTTTTGCCGTTTGCAGCTTTCTTTGCCTGCCTGACAGCACTTTCAATACCATCAGTCACAAACGTAAATCGAGTGTTACCTTCAAGATACGTTTTTGGTGCCTTATGGGTCACGACAAAAACGGGTACACCTTGAATGGGATGGCTACCTCCCCATCCATTTACATTATCAAATGTTCTCCTCCAAACAACCATGGCACCTGTTGTTGTTGGGATAGATTCATCGAAAACATTTCTATTTATGCTTGATAACTTAAAAAAATCATTATAGCGACTCGGTTGATCACCACTAAACAACCAACTGTGAATGGTTTCTCCCCTATCTCCAAGTGGTTGCTTCTGATCATCATTTGAACCAGCTATAAAACCGTCTAACGACATAGAAATATCAAGAATTACTTTACTCATACGACCATCCCTTCTATTGATTAACAAAATTGCTTATTGACATCTCCATAACCATTGGTTATTATATAACCAATGGTTATCTAGTGGCAGATGATTATTAGACTTTGAAAAATGCGAGGGATTCAAAATGGTTCAAAAGCAACTTCCACGTTCTGAAAGAACAAAGCAAGACATAGTAAATGCCGCCAGGAAACTTTTTAGTAAACGGGGGTTTGAGGTGGTGACAATGCGAGAAATTGCGCAAGAGGCAGGATGCTCACATACAACCATTTATATTTATTTTGAAAACAAACTAGCGTTGCTTCATTATCTTTCCATGCCACCATTACAGAGTTTGAAACAACAAATGGAAGAAATTATAGAACAAACAAACTTACAGCCAAAAAGCAAATTAAAAACTGTTAGTCAGCAATTCATTCATTTTTGTCTGTCAAATCGCACCATGGTTCATATATTTTTCCATACGAAGCCAAGCCGAGTTGATGAGGAAAACCCAGAGATTGAAGTGAACAAAATAAGGATTGAACTTTTTAACCTGATTAAACAAAGTCTTCAGACCTGTCTTCAAATCGAAGAGAATGATCCTAGGATGTTGTCCTTTGGTCGTATTTACTTTTATACTCTACATGGGATTGTGGGCACCTATGAAAACTCTGAAGAGTCCGCAGAGGAATTGGTTAAACGGTTAGATGGGACTTTTGACGATACTATCGATGTATTGCTTTATGGCTTTCATCAAAAAATGAGGATGGAGGCTGAACACAAATGAAAATTGACCAAGTATCTGACCATATTTGGTCATTAAAAACATGGATGCTCATCCCCATTCACGTTTGGGTTGTTGTGGAAGAGAACGGTGTGACTTTAGTTGATGCAGGTTTGTCATCGATGGCTAAGGGAATTCTTAATTTTATTGAACAACTAAACGCTGGTCCACTGAAAAGGATCGTCTTAACCCACGGGCATTCCGACCACGTTGGGGCAATAAAGAGGATTTTAAAAGTGAAAACAGTACCAGTGTTTGCTCATCGAATAGAAATTCCCTACATGGAAGGTGACTATCCTTATCCTGGCAGAAAAAAAGCCACAGCATCTGTCAAAAAAGGGTTGATTCATTCTTTCTCAGAGGATGAAAATAAAAACCTCCAAACGTTCGGCAGTCTCACCCCTTTTTTCACGCCGGGACATTCACCAGGACATGTTGCTTTTTTTCACCATGAAGACCGGGTTTTATTAGCGGGGGACCTTTTCACTTCGAAAAAGGGGAAACTCCACAAACCGATACCCATGTTCACTGCCGATATGAACCAAGCAGTGAAAAGCAGTCGGGTTGTGAGCCAGCTAAAACCTGAACGTCTGGAGGTTTGTCATGGCAAATCGGTATTTCTTCCCGCGGATCAAATAGATGAATATATCGATAATACACGATATGAGTCTATGATGAAGGGGTAATCTAACCGGATATGTCATTCTTTTTTAGATGGTTTGGATTAATGCAATATTTAGGGCTAATGGCTTGAGTGTCTCATATGACAGAACCATAAATCGATATTAATTTGAAAGGAGCTGGTTTTATTCTAGGGACTAAAGTATCAAGATAGCAGATCATAGTAAGGACTTCACTTATATTTAGGGACAAATCAAAGAATTGAGGCGATGATTAATGGAATTCCGTAAAGCAAATAAAAATGATTTATATTCAATTGTCCGATTACTTGCTGATGATGAATTAGGCTCACAACGTGAACGGTTTGAAGAGCCGTTACCAGCTGCTTATATGGAGGCATTTAATGAAATTGAATTACAGAATGGCAATCAAATTATTTTAGCTGTTGAAAATGAAAAGATAATTGGATGTCTGCAACTGACAATCATTCCTGGAATAGCAAGACAAGGAATGAAACGTGCGCAAATTGAAGGTGTACGAGTTGATCGAGAATATCGTGGAAAAAAGATTGGTGAAAAATTATTTAAAGAAGCTATTTCAATCGCTAAATTGAAAGAATGTGGAATGGTTCAACTAACTACTGATAAACAACGCAGCGACGCTCATCGCTTTTATGAAAAATTAGGTTTCTTGGCAAGCCACGAAGGCATGAAACTGATTTTGTAAATAGTTTAATTGAATCATTTCTTAACGGCTGTAGCCACTGCGACTTTAACCTTTATACTCATTCAAGCAACACTTAAAATTGATAAAGTTTCGTGGAAACAACTGGGACAAGGAACTTTAAAAAAGAATATCTTTTCTTTTTTTCTAGGCCTACTTATTTGGGTAATTCCTGCATTTATTGGGACAATTATTAGTCTCATGTTTGGATTGGTTGAAATAAAAATTCATTCAGATTTAAACTACCTATTATTCAGCATTTTTATTTTATTTCATTGTATTTTTGATAGAAGCATTACCTGAAGAGTTTATTTTTAGAGGATATATATACCGGTATTTAAATGCTTTATTTCCTCATTGGATAACGATCATCTTGCAAACACTGTTGTTCTCATTATTTGCATATTTTATAGGAGCCATGTATTCCATTGAACAGATTCAGTTTCTTCCTGCCTTTGCAATCATATTAGGTCTGGTTAGGGCAATTTCAGGTAATGTGTGGACATCAATTGGATTCCACGTAGCTATTATGACTGCATTTCAAATTTTAAGTCCCCTCCATAATCATTTTGATGTAAGTGGTTTGATGACACTGAAATTTTTTGCCTTTATTTTGCTACCATCTGTTGTTGGAGCGACTGTATTGTCATTCATTTATTCCAACCACAAGTGGCGTAATAAAGAACCAATTTAGTAAAATAATTGGAGTTTACTGTTTTGAAATATTTTAAAGAGCCATGTATTGTATGAATTATAATGAAGCCGCTTGTTATTTTATAAATTCAACTCATGTTCCATTGAAGGGAATAAGGTGGGATAAATTTATAAGTAAAGAGGAGATGCGTGACTGCAGGACAATATAGCAAACGTGAAAAAGCTATACCTGCTCCAAGTCCCCAACGCTTCCTCACTGGTTAAAAGTGTGGAACCAAGTACTGCTCCGATACCTGTAGCAGAAAGAACCAAACCTAAAGTCGATGCATTAAATCCTAATTCAGTAGGAGCAAAGGTAATGAGAGCGGTACCAATCATGCTATGGAATAGGAACCAAACATGTGTGTTTAAATCTAATGTACGAAGAAATTCATGCTTGTACACCCAGCGTAAACCTTCTTTTATTTGTATTCCAAGTCGCTTTTCTGAAGTTTTTACTCGTATTGGATCATGTCTGATAAAAGCAATGACTAATATCGAATACAAATAGAATAATCCATTAACTAAGATTGCAAACGGAGCGCTCAGCCAAGCAATTAAGTCCAGAAACAGTCGGTCCACTAGTTTCAGATACGGCTGTACTTTGCGCCAATAGAGCATGTGCACGCATCAACAACCCTTTCGGTACTAGCTGGGGTACAAAAGATTGACTCGCCGCATCGTTAAATAGTGACATAGACCCAAAAATTATCATTATAACTATTAAACTACCTATACCAATTTCTCCAAAAACTACCAAAATATAAATTACCGCCAGTAAACCTAACAACACGTAAGGAATCCACCTCGAAGAATTAACCCAACCTACGTCGACAGCACTGTCCTGCATGTTAACTACTACTAAGACTTGAAGAGCAAGTGTCGTTATATACGTACCAAATCCTGAAACTGTCGAAGCGAGCTAAAATCGTATATAGCCTTTATGATTGGTAAGCTTCATCTATTCCCCTCCTTATTCCGTAAGATAACTTGTGGAATCAACAACTATATGATTCATTACTTTTCAGCCAATATGGTTCAAAACATTGGTCTTCAATACTGTCTGTCAATTCTTCTACTAAGTTTATCATGTGTATTTTAAATTTTATATATCATCTTGATAATAAACATGCATTATGAAAAATGTCATAAAATAAATCAAATACTTATATTAAGATTAGATTTTTTTGTGATAGCAATTATAAATATAAAGGTTTTTTCTTATCATTTTTTATTAAAAAAGAAATATTTTTATTCGCTTTATGAAAGAGATATTGCAGAATAGTATCCATTAAGAATTTGGAGGGAAAAAGATGATTACATTGATCATTTTATTTGGAAGTTTCCTTACTTTAGTTTTTTTATCACGAACAGGTCTTATCTTTAAGGATAAATCTTATCGGAGTTTAGCGACTTATGCCATGGCGGCATTTCTTATATTTTTTGGGCTAAGTCATTTTTATAAACAAAATGAATTGATATTAATGCTTCCTGAGTTTATACCATTTCCTGAGTTTATTGTTTTTATCACAGGTATCATAGAAATAGTTCTTGCAATTGGGCTCATCTATCCGGCAAGTAGAAAATTAAGTGGTATTCTTTTAGCGATTTACTTTATTGCAGTTCTTCCGGCAAATATTTATAAAGCGCTTCATACGATAGAAATAACAGGCACACTTAGTAATCAGACCATGTCATGGGTACGTATCTTTTTTCAGCCAATATTTATAGTTTGGGCATTATATGTTAGTAAAGAAGATAAGCCATTAAAACAACATCCTAAAAATATAAGTTTAGAAAACAGTGAAATAGAACTAAACTCGAATAATAGGCAGACATAAAAAGTATTCGGGTTTTACCAGTGTCGAAGAAAAGATAACGGCTACAATGTCACCGAAAATCAGGTTAATAAATATGTAATATTAAATGAAGGAATATACATTAGTGAAAAGAAGACTTAGTTATCTCATATCTTAAAATGGAGGTTAAATTATTATGGAATCATTTCAACTAACAAAGGAATTTTTCTCAACAGGTGTATTAAGTTCGCTCTTTTTTAAGGACACGGCGATATGAAGGAGGTTATCGCCGTGTTTATTTATGTTTACCCTGATTTAATATCACTCGACCTATCAAGAAAGGTCTTAAAGTGCTATGGGATTATTATGGCTGCAATGTGCGAATACACAATTCCTAATAAAATATATCAACTTTTATGCCCCGCTGTCTTATGTTCAGTTGGGCTTTTTGTGAATTTCATAATTTTTTAAGAAAATTACTCTTATTTTTGGCATTTCATAAAAAATCTTGTTGAAGGTTATGAAAGGGGAAATCATCACCCACCTTTGCAGTTGCAAAGGGAGAGGAAATGCATGATAGAACCAGATTGTACCGTGTGGCAAGTTCGCTGTGCATTTAATGCTTTTTGTAAACGTGTATTGAAGAATGAAGCAATCAACATTTATAACGAAAGGCAACAACGTCTAACAAAGGAGATGACATTTTCGGATCTCACGCCACAAGAAGAAAATCAACTCTTTACCTTAGATAAGCAATATGAAGGAGAAGAAGGACAAAGTTTTCAAGTGGCTGGAAAGAAAATCACTCCAAAATTACTTGCTGAAGCGCTGCATAATTTGCCAATAGAAAAGCGTAAGACAGTCCTACTATATTACTTTTTTGATAAATCAGATGTAGAAATAGCCGAACTATTAGAGATTCCTCGTAGTACGGTTCAGTATAGACAAGACGGACAAGCTCTTTTAAAAGGTTAAAGCGATTTTTGGAGGAACATGCAGATGACTGGGATGATTGATGCTAACACAAAAGACAACGAATGTGGCTTATTACCGTATCCAATTATTTTAGCTGCAAATAAGGGTGATCCAGAAGCGATGAATTACGTTATTTTGCATTATGGAAGCTATATGGCAAGTTTGTCTATGCGTAAAATTTATAATGAGCGTGGTAATACGTATTGGGGCATTGATGTAGACACACATGATCGTTTACGTTCGAAGCTTATGCAGGGCATTTTAGATTTCAAGATTTGATTGTATGGTTAGGTTTTCCCTTTCATATATATTGTTCTTTGACAAAGAAAGCACGGAAGATAACGCCGCGCAGTATAAACAAAAAATC
>NZ_JAKNRA010000032.1:0-5547 GCF_022213125.1 Oceanobacillus alkalisoli
GAAACTGTCTCATAGCCGATCTCTCAAAGACAAATGGTCTGCTATATTTGTGAAATTGTCTCATAGCTGATCTCTCAAAGACAAATGGTCTGCTATATTTGTGAAATTGTCTCATAGCCGATCTCTCAAAGACAAATCGTCTGCTATATCCGTGAAAATGTCTCACAGACGAGCTCCATCGGACAAAAACGAATTTAAAGCACCCTAACTTTCTAATAGATGGACCCGCTCCTATACAGGAGTGAAAAACTTAGTTCAACATACATAGAGCTTTTTGAAAGGCCGTTTGTAATTGCTTGGAAGAAGCAATGAGTACTATTGGCTGTCTTTAAATAGTAGTTAGTTTAATGAATTTCATAATACGTATTTAATGCTTCACCATCACCATATGTAGTTGAGTTGGTTCGTTCCCAACTACATATGGTGATGGAATAGCCGACTTAGGTAATTATGAAATTCATTCAGTTGGTAAAGTTTTCCCGTAACCAACTATTACTTAATTAGATTTTCATCCAACTCCAGCATCACCGGACAATGGTCACTCCCCATCACTTCCGGGTGTGCTACGGACTGAATGAGGGCATCTTTCAGCCGTTCCGAAACGATGAAGTAATCAATCCGCCAGCCGATATTCCGTTCCCGCACTGTACGCATATAAGACCACCACGTATAGATTCCTTCCGTATCCGGATGGAAATACCGCAATGTATCAATGAAACCATTGGACAAGATTCGCGTCATTTTGCTCCGTTCCTCCACAGTGAAGCCGGAATTTCCTTTATTCGTTTTAAAGTTTCTAATATCGATTTCTTCATGTGCCACATTCAAATCGCCGCAATAGATGACGGGTTTTGATGCATCAAGTTCACGCAGATATTCAAATAGTTTATCTTCCCATTCCAAACGTTCATCAAGTCGTGTTAAATCACGCTTTGCATTTGGCGTGTACACGTTAACGAGATAGAAACCTTCGTATTCGAGTGTGAGGATACGACCTTCGACTTCCGAATTCGCTTCGCCAACGCCGTAACGAACGTTAATCGGTTTAACCTTTGTAAAAACAGCCGTCCCGGAATAGCCTTTCCGCTCGGCATAGTTCCAATATTGATGATAGCCTTTTAAGTCCAAATCTATTTGCCCGGCTTGTACTTTCGATTCCTGAATACAGAAGATATCTGCGTCTATCTCCTCGAAATAATCCAAGAAACCTTTACGTACACAAGCACGTATTCCATTTACATTCCATGAAACCAATTTCATTTTATATAAACTCCCTTTATCTCTAATTGATCCATCTTACATAAAGCCTATTGTACCATAAACAATTGCGGTTCAAAGGATAAGAAGTACAGAAAATACTTTTGAAAATAGGATTGACAGTTATCTGTATTAATCATATAATACAGCGTATCAGGTGTATTAATGGCGTAATACGCTCCGTCTACACTTCATGTACTAACTACTTAATACACAATTATACCCTCAGTGTATTAAGCGTTTAATACATAAAAGATATTAACTTCAAGAAATGAGGAGGGTTATATTGAAGATTACGTTTAATAAACGGGACCCCGTATACGTACAAGTCGTGCAGCATTTCAAAGAGCAGATTGCCAGTGGCAAGTATGAGCTGGGACAAGAAATTCCATCCCGGCGTGAGCTGGCGAATCAATTGAAAATTAATCCGAATACGGCACAACGAGCATATAAGGAAATGGAGGAAGCGGGCTTGATTTTTACAGAGGGAAATAATCCGAGTCGCATTACAAAAGATGAGCAAGTATTACGTAATCTGCGTACGGAACTAATAGAAGGTGCAGTGGATCGCTTGATAGCCGCTGTTGAACCAGTCAATATTCCAATCGACGAATTGATCGGGCTAATTCAAGCGAAATATGAAGAACAAAGGGGGGAGCAGCGTTGATCGAAGTGAAGAATGTGACGAAGAAATTTGGCAGGAAAAATGTGCTTCAAGGTGTTTCTTTCACAGCGAATAAAGGGGAAATTACTTGCCTGATTGGAGTAAATGGAGTTGGGAAAACAACAATTTTAAACGGTATCGTAAACCTCACTCCCATGACAAGTGGAGAAATCCTGATTGATGGTGAGAAGCTTACGAAGGAAACGTATGAAAAAATTGCTTTCATTCCAGATGCGATCACCATGCTCCCCCGTATGCGAGTCCGTGAGGCGATGCAATTTATGCAGGACTTTTACGATAGCTGGAATAACGAGCGGGCAGAGGAATTATTACGGTTTTTTAAATTGAAAAAAGAAGATCGTATTTCCAGTTTATCGAAAGGGAATGTGGCGAAAGCGAATCTGTTATTAGGTCTTGCCCTTGATGTGGATTATTTATTGATGGATGAGCCATTTTCCGGAATCGATATCTTCAGCCGGGAACAGATTGCTGATGTGTTCACCAGTCATTTAGTTGAGGAGCGTGGCGTTATTATTACGACCCATGAAATTAACGATATCGAGCATCTCATCGATAAAGTTGTTCTCCTTGATGACGGGATTGTATTTAAGGAATTCGCTACAGAAGAGATGCGGGAAGTAGAAGGGAAATCGGTAGTTGACGTGATGAGGGAGGTTTATCGCGGATGAATAATTTTCTGAAACTGGTGAATTTCGAGCTGGGCCGGTTCATCAAAGTCTATTTCATACTTGCAGGGATTACGGTTGCTTCTCAGCTAATCGGGATGGCACTTATTGCAAATGATTATTTAGAGATGTTTAATGAAGAAGTTTATACGAACGGAACCTCAATAGAACTATTTGTTGAATACTACGGAGAGATAAGCTTACTGAATTTACAGTATTCCCAATGGTTTAATCTGCCAATTACTTTTGCAGTGGCAGTTTTAATCATTTATTCTTTCTTCATCTGGTATCGCGATTGGTTGGGGAAGAATACGTTTATCTACCGACTTCTGATGCTCCCGACCGCGAGAATTAATATTTATTTAGCGAAGGCGAGTGCTATTTTTCTGATGGTGCTTGGGCTTGTCGCATTGCAGGTTGTTTTATTAAATGTAGAGTCCAGCATGTTGAAGTGGATGGTTCCTGCAAATTTGCGGGCAGATTTAGGGATTATGGAGTCAATCGGGGGGTTACACAGTGGTGGGTCTATGTTAGCAGTTATTATCCCAACGAGCTTCATTCAATTTTTAATCCATTATGGGGTTGGCTTTATGGTTGTGTTTATTTTGTTCACGGCAATTCTTTTTGAAAGAAGTTACAGGTTCAAAGGAATTGCATACGGAGTTGGTTATGCGATTGTAGCGTTCGTTGTCTTTTTTGCGCCGTTTGTCGTGGAAATTATTATTGGAAGAAACTATTTGTTCCCGACGGAGTTATTTATTTTAGAGGGTATCTTATGGATTGTTGTAACAGGCTCAAGCATTTGGGTCAGCAATTATTTATTGAATAAAAAGGTCACGGTATAGGAGGGGAGCTTTGTGAAGAGATATTGGAAAATCGTCATTCTGCCATTGTTTATCGTTATTACATTTGGCGTTTTATATGTGCATCACGCAATTGCCAAGGAAGGTTTGCCGCAGTTTGAGCTGGTGAATGTTTCAGATGATGAAGGAATCGGTGAAGATATCATTATATACGGTAATTATGTGGCAGATGAGAGTTCTGTTTGGGAATCATTTAGACTTAGTTCAGATGGAATTTCGTATTCCAGTGAGCGTAATTTTTTGGAACAGTTTAATGAATTTTTCGAGTCACAGGAAATGGAAAAGCTACGTGAGGAAGAGCGAGGTTTCATGAGAGGGAAAGAAGTCGATCCGCATTTGTATAGTAAGGACGCGGAGCAGATAGCATATGTCGGGCCGTCTGCACTTTTTAACGATTCGTTTGAATTTGAGGTAGATGTATTGGACCGGGAAATTCGGGAGAAAAAATCGTTTAAGCTTGATATCCCCGATAGTGACGGAACGGATCATATCTATGTGGATCACGTTCAGCTTCTTGATGATATGCTTTATGTGACAACGACTAACTACTTAATGGAAGATAAGGAATTGCATATCTATCAAATTTCGTTGCAAGATGAAACGATTGAGGATCGTGGTGCAATTGCAGGAGGAACCATTCATGGCCATTTTATTGTTTTAAACAATGGAATGGGGCTCAAGCGACAAGAAAATATTATCGTTAGAGCAGAGTATATCGAATGGAATGAGGGTATGCACACTTCAGAAGTCGTCGATGAAGAATATTTTACTTATGACTTAGAGACTGGAAAAAAACAAGTATTTGAAGTGCCAGAAGAATTTGCAATGGCAGAAGAGTCGACAGAGCAAGAATACATGGAGGAAGAGCAAGATACGACAGAAGAAGTAATCTATCCGACCAATCATGAAAGTGTCGGAAGTGAGGAACTTTACTTTATTACGTTTACTTCAGATGGAATAAACTATTATCCGTATCATTTACAAGAAAATAAGCTGCTAGAGGAAAAGGAAATCAGCTTTGACGAGAACATCCTTAGCGGGCTTTCCGGAGTGTACACCAAAGGAGATCATCTGTATTTCTATAGTAATGCAGGAGAAGATGGGAATCAGATGAAGAAGTTGTTTAAGGTTGATCTTGTAAATGGTGAAATCGTTTATGAGGGAGAAATCAAGCTTACCGACGCGCCGAAAGAAACACATGTCTATAACGTGGAAGTATTTAATGTCGATGAAAAGAGATAAGAAAAACGTGGCTCAAGCATTAATCTAGAGCCACGTTTTTATATATTTTATCAAGCTTTTCCTCAAGTAAATCCATATGGACAATTCTAGCTTCCCGAATATATTCTTTCCCTTCCACAAACAATAAGAGAACAGGAATGGTAAAGATGGAAAAACGCCCAGCCACTGCTTCAACATCATCAACATTGATATGAGCTGTCTGGATTTGGGGGTAATCTTCCATCAGAATTTGCACCTTAGGGAGCAAGGCGTGACAGACACTGCAATTGGTCCGTGAAATAAAGAGGAACGCTAAGCTGTTGCTTTGAATAAAGTCATCGATTTCTTCTATAGAATAAAGCTCTTGAAATTCGCGCATGCTATTCCCACCCAAGTAATTAGATTTGTTTTTACCATTATAACAAGGAAGCCCTTTTAATCCACCTTTAATGTTTATACGAGCTTGAAGTGGGAAAAGTGAATAAAAAAGGAATCTGAGGTGATCAGGATGAATGATAAAGACAAAGATTTTGAAAAAGTCCCAGAAAAGAAGCCAAAATGGAATGAAGAACGCCGCACCGAACTCGATGAATTCAAACAACAGCAGCATGTTGATGACATACCTCTTGAAGATCTGAAAATCGAACAAGAAGATGAAAAAGACAAACACAAAACAAAAGACGACTCCCAAAGCGAACGGAAATATAAATAGCGGGACATGGGGGGGCATGATATGCTCCCTTTATAGTAGACAGAGAAATAATAAAAGATCTCTACTACTATAAAGGGAGTTTTTATTATGTCTGAGAAAGTAATGAAACACACATTGGATGAAAGGGTTCAAGCTGTATTGTGC
>NZ_JAKNRA010000033.1:0-5357 GCF_022213125.1 Oceanobacillus alkalisoli
AAGACTCTCTTGCTTTTGTAACATGTAATCACCCGCTACTTTCATCGTTATTACTTTGATTATAAAATAGAACAGCTAACAAATCATTTTTGTTAGCTGTTCTAAGGAGACTTTTTCAGTGGCCTCGGTCAGAGCATTTGTCCCAACCGGGACAGATGCTCTGATCCCATGTCCCACTCAACTCGATTTATTCGATATTACATGCTTCTGCTAGGAGTTCCACGATGTGAACGACTTCTATCACATCAGTCAGTCCTTCTTTTTCTACGCCGACTTTCATCTGCAGGTGGCAACCTGGGTTGGTTGTAACGATTACTTCCGGGGAAACCTTCTCCACATGTTTCATTTTTTCATCCAATATTTCCATTGACGCCTCGTAATGAACGATATTATAGATTCCCGCCGAACCACAGCACATATTTTTGTCTGGAAGTTCAAGATAAGTAATCCCTGGAATAGCCTTTAGCATCTCTAACGGTTCATTCACCCGTTTTTGCACGTTCGTCATATGACAGGAAGGCTGATAGGTAATGACCTTATTAATCTCTTTTGTAAATGACAAGTGTACGGATTTTATCTGAAACAAGGTTCATCACTTCCAGCATGACCGGGTTATGTGATAATTCAACAATACAATAATGGAAAGCAAAATCTTCTTCCAACGCGATATTTCCTCGTTTCTCAACTGCAAGCAGCTCTTCATAAATCATCGTCAACTCTTCCTGTTCGGCAGGACTCATGCGATTTGCTGCGTGGTATGCCGCATCTTCCTCAATTGCCTGTCTCAATTCCAGTAGATTAATAAAATCTCTTCCATTCACGTCCATTGTCACGGAAAATTTATGCAATAGGTCTTGCTGCGAATCTTCATTGATAAACATCCCGACACCAGGCCGGACGGTAATAATACCGGAAGACTCCAGAACCGTTACGGCTTCTTTCACGGATGTCCGGGAGACATGGAACATTTCTGCAAGTGCCCGTTCGGACGGAAGCTTCTCCCCTGGTAAAATTTGTCCATTTGCAATAGATTCTTTGATTTGTCTTTTCCGTTTTTTAATTGGTGCAAATTCCATAGAAAGCCTCCGATCTGCCTAGTGGCTAGGTGGACAGTCCACAAGAAGCTAAGAAAAAAGAAACTTGATTCCTGTTTCTTTTTTCTCCTATTTATTACCGCTTGCTTACCGTAAAACTCCCCTTTATTTCATTGTTCCATTTCAGCGTATACACTTCCCCGTCCATAATCGGCCCGACACCTTCTGGGGTACCGGTATAGATAAGATCACCCTTTGTCAGGCCAATTTCCTGATGGATGTACGTAAGAAGCGTTTGGAAATCAAAAATAACAGATTGGATATTTCCCTGCTGAACCGCTTCCCGATCACGCTCCAAGGTGAATTCCACATCTTTTATTTGTTCCACACCAGGGAAATCCCAAAAATCCGTCACAATTGCTGCATTCCTGAATCCTTTAGCGACAAGCCATGGATGTCCCTTTTTCTTTAGAGCTGATTGAACATCTCTTAATGTCAAATCAATTCCGAGCGTCATTTGCGTCACAATATCCTCTACGGTGAAGCCGTCCTTCACATCGTTGCCAATATAAAGGACAATTTCCAATTCATGATGGATATCCCCGCGATGATGCGGGAAGGATAAGACACTTCCATCCGCAACAGCAAGAGCACTTGTCGGTTTTGAAAATACTAAAGGCTTGTCAGGTACTTCGTTTCCAAGTTCCAGTGCATGATTTTTATAATTACGTCCGATACAATATATATTCTTAATTTCCATGGTTGTTGTTTTCCTCTCCTTCCTTAAGCTCCAGGACACGATGATCGTTCAACTTGATTCGTGCTTTCGTCAAGTGGTTCGCAACAGCCAACCGCGCCGCTTCCCAAATGTTATGTTCCATTTCTCCCGCACCCTGGGCATGAACGAAACTTGCTCCTTTTTGTTTCCCTAACCCAACAGTGACCATTTTACTTAAACCGCTTTCAACTTTCCCGGTAAAAGCAGTATGGGCTTTCACTCGATTAATGATAAGAACTCCATCTGCATCGTAGGCGTGTTCATCCATATAAACAGGCAGATTTTCCGGGGTGTTCCCTAAGTGTACAGCTTCCATTGTTGACCGAATCGGCACCCCAAACGTTTCTTCCGTAATCCCTAAATGATGCAGCACTTCCAGCTGTCCTTCTGCTGTTGCACCGCCATGACTCCCCATCGCCGGAACGATGAACGGCCGGTAATTGTTTTCCTCCAGGTATGCAATCGTCTCCTTTAAGATACGTGTAATATTTTCAATCCCTCTGCTGCCCGCAGTGATTGCAATTTCAGCTTGGTCTGGTAAGGAATTCAATTTCTGATTTTTTTGAAGCTCTGTTCTAATTACTGTCTTTACATCAATCACTTTTGTCTCCTTATATTTCTGCCTTATCTCATACAGTTGCATCGTATCCCCCCTAATCATGATTTGAAACTAGAATACATCGTTTTTTTAAATCTGTCATCTTCTCCTCCTAGGCTGGGAGTCAGAGCACTTGGGACATGGGGGTCAGAGCATTTGTCCCGTTTTATTGGGACAGTTGCTCTGACCCCCATGTCCCCGGTAGCTAAATCATTATTTTCATGTTACGTTGATATTATAAAATGGAACTTCAATCTGTGAGGATTTTTTCTTCATCCCCCGCTGATTGTTAGTTGAATGAAACCTTAGGTGTTAGCTCACGTTTCTTCCCACCTAAACTTTCTCGAAGACCCTAAAGTTTTGAGGTAGAAGTTTACGGACGGTTAAACCGGGATAAAATTTCACAGTATTAGAATTTACAGACAGAGGGTATTTTAAATGAATGACGAGACAAGTATAAATAGAGAAAAGAGCTTTTTAATCCATGAAAAAAGAGCGGGTGAGTATTTTCGGAAGCTCTCCAGCTATTTAGACTCAGAGAAATATATAACAAATTTAGGGAATGATTTTAAACTATGGGAAAAGCAGCATTCAGGTAAACACCTTGCTTTAGAATGGATGAAACGCAGAAAAAGTAATCCAAGCCTAGCTGATTATAATCGCTATATAAAATGGCTTGGGGACACCGAACAATTGGATCATTATCTTGATCGGAGTGTTTCCTATATTTTTATGCGTGACCTTGGCAAATCCTTTGAAGATCAAGATACATTGGATAAAATTACAAGCACCAAAACGTTTCTTAAAAAGAAAATGAAACAAAACGAGCCTGGATTGTTCCGGACAGAAGCATTGTACCATCTCGCCAAGAAAGAGGGTATTGAACATTCTTTTATTTGGCTGGTAGAAAGATGGGATAGAATTCACGCGAAACTTCCTAAAGGCATGGACGGTTTGGAAGCCCAGCGGAAGTTGATGAAATTAATAGCCGGTGTACTTATGCACCAGCTGGACATGCTTCCTGAGGATGTGCCGCAAGATGAGCGGAAAGAAGCTTTAGATCAAGCAATTCGACTGGGATATTCTTACGGGCTCACCTATCCGTTTATCGACGATCTGCTCGATTCCAATCTGCTGAATGAGGAAGATAAAAAACAATATACCGCATTTATCCGAGAAACCCTTCTTACTGGTGAAGTACCTGACATCACCGGCTGGATTGGCTCCAACCAATCATTCATCCGCATGATTCATTCCGAGCTGAAAAGCGGTTTTGAATATATAAAGGGGCATCAGCCACAAGCTCTGCGTGAACGTTTTTTTGAACAAGCTTATGTGTTCTTTGAAGCTCAGGAGAAGGACAGAGCCAAACAGCTCGAAAATCGACATTACAGTAATGAGGATATTTATATCTCGATTATTTTAAAATCAGCATTTTCCCGTCTCATCGTCCGGTCAATTATTGGAGCACCGGTTGATGACGGGTTTGACGAACGGACATTTTATTATGGAATTTATAATCAGCTGGCAGATGATTTCACCGATTTATTTGCCGATTTGGAATCCGGAGCGGTTACACCATATACGTATTATTTGACGTACCATACAGAACGAGATGACTTGCTGAATCCGTTTGAATTATATTGGGCCGTTATTTCCTATCTGCTTCATGAAGTATATGGTTCGGAGGAAAGAGTGCGGGAGGCCTTGTTAAGCCGGGCGATCAACAGTCAAAAGCGATTTAGAAACCGGGCAGATAAAGCGACATATGAGAATGTAATGAAGGTCTTCGCACCAAAGGACCCAACATTTTGGGAGTATGTACAAAAGCTTACGAAAAGAATAGATGATGTCGATTTCTTGGATAAGCTCATACGTGATCATATGATTGGAAACTACAAGCAGGAAGAAAAAGAAAAACAAGAATTTGTAGGGAAAGTAAAAGAGCTCCGCACGATGATTGATGAAATCTTACAGGTCGAAGAAACAAATCAATTGACGGAAGCTTCCAAAGTCGGCATACCAATCGTCGAAGCTGCAAATTATAGTTTGGAAAGTGGCGGAAAAAGATTACGGCCGATATTAACAGCCTTTATGGGGACAGAGGCATTTGGTTTGGAGCAAAATGCTTTGATTCCGCTCCTGAAATCATTGGAATATATGCATACCGCCTCCCTGATTTTTGATGACCTACCGGCACAGGATAACGCTTCAGTAAGGAGAGGTCATCCAACGTTGCACAAAGTATATAATACAGCAACAGCAGAATTGACCGGACTTTATCTAACCCAGCAGGCCGTTTTTGAACAGGCAAGCTTAGACGGGTTTGATGCAGGAAATATACTGAAACTGATTCAATATTCATCCGGGATCATCACGGAAATGTGTAAAGGGCAAGCAATGGATTTGGCGGCTGCAGGAAAAAAAGTAACGCTCGAACAATTAGAAACCATTTGTTTTTATAAGACAGGACTTGCCTTTGAAGCGTCCCTTGTCATGCCGGCAATTTTGGCAGGGAAAAATGATGAGGTCATTTCATTTCTGAAAAAGTACTCCTATCATACAGGCATTGCCTTTCAAATTAAGGATGATTTGCTTGATGCGGAAAGTGATGTAGAAACACTTGGGAAGCCTGCCGGACAAGACATGGAAAATGAAACATCCACTTTTGTAACGGTTTTAGGAGTGGAGAATGCAAAGAAAGCGATGTGGGATCACTATACCCTCGCTGCTGAAACGTTAAATAAAGCAAACTTGAAAACAAACTTCCTTACCCACTTCCTGAACTACACAATCAAACGCACAAATTGAGCGGGACAGGGGGTCAGAGCGAGGCCACTGAAAAAGTCTCCTTAGAACAGCTAACAAAAATGATTTGTTAGCTGTTCTATTTTATAATCAAAGTAATAACGATGAAAGTAGCGGGTGATTACATGTTACAAAAGCA
>NZ_JAKNRA010000034.1:0-2515 GCF_022213125.1 Oceanobacillus alkalisoli
TGTAACTGCTAAACTAGACTCAACAGTTTTCCACAAATAAGAGTAAACAGTTTTCACCAATTAAGACTAAACGGTTTACTAATTCCATATCCCTTTCGGTATACTTAAATCGGAGTATGTCGAAGGGGGAGGAAATAAGGAGTGGAAAAGTGGATGATTTACCAAGAGATACATCGTTTAAAGAAAAAAGGATTCTCAAAGAGCCAGATTGCAAAGAAATTAAAGATTTCTAGAAACAGAGTTATCGATTATTTAAAGATGACACCAGATCAATTCGCAGTGTTTATGGCATCTTTACAAAACCGGGCGAAGAAGTTGGACCCTTACAGAGATTACATACTGGGGTGGTTGAAAGAGCACCCAGATATGACAAGCGCCCAAGTATATGATTGGTTGCAGGAAAAGTTTGAGGTTACATCGGTAGCCGAGAATACAGTACGAAATTATGTGAATGATTTAAGGGATAGATATCATATTCCTAAAGAAACGATTGGTCGTGAGTATGGAACGGTAGAAGAACTTCCGATGGGTAAACAAATGCAAGTAGATTTCGGAGAAATGTTTGTTCCTACTGAATTTGGATCAAGAAAGAAGCTTTACGCAGCTGGATTTGTTCTATCTCATTCACGTTTCAAATATGTAGAGTGGATTGATCGTCCTCTTCGTACCTCGGACTTAATTAGAATGCAGGAGAATGCGTTTCAATATTTTGGAGGTATGACGGAAGAAATTGTGTATGACCAAGACCGTTTATTAGCAGTAAGTGAAAACGCAGGCGATTTAATCCTTACCGAATCCTTTACAAAGTATCATGAAACGAGAGGCTTTAAGATCTACTTATGCCGGAAAAGTGATCCAGAATCCAAGGGCAAAGTTGAACAGCTTATAAAATTTGTGAAGAATAACTTCGCAAACCACCGTATTTTCCAAGATTTAGAGTCTTGGCAGGACTCTAACTTAAGGTGGCTAAAGAGAACTGGAAACTATAAAATTAATCACAATACAAAGAAAAGACCCTTTGAAGCGCACGCCCTCGAAAAGCAGCATCTTCAAAAGGTCAATGGATATTACATTTTTGAAAATATCTCATCTATTAATATAACAAGAATGATTCATAAAGACAACGTTATTCGTTATAAAGGAAATCGGTATAGTGTTCCGCTCGGAACTTTTCGAAGTAGTGCAGAAAACATTGCTTATCTGGCTATTTCAGAGCAAAGTTTGAGCATCTCACTTCACCCGAGTGATAACCCAATTGCCATTCATGAAATATCAAAAGAAAAAGGAAAAGTCATCACAGATCCTAAACATCGCCGTCGTTCCCAGACAAAAAGAGATACTTTAGCAGAAGAAGTTATGGAGAGATTAGGTGATTGGGAAGACTCTAACTGGTTAATCAAGACGTTGCAGGAGCACTATCCTCGTCATACAATCGATCAATTAAAGGTTGTGCTTAAAGCTAGCGAGAAATATCCAAAGTATATCAATGACGCTTTGAAAGAAATGAGAAGGCTTAGATTGACCAGTGCCAATGATTTAAGAGATATTGCGATTTCTTTAGAAATCGAAGGTTACAGAGACTTGCCTCATGAAGAAGTAATCAATGAAAAATATAAGGATATCGTAGCTCCAGAGCGTAATCAAGATATCTACTTAGATGTTCTTCAAGGAGGTAAATAAGATGACAGAATTCTATCAGGAGCTACAAGAAAAATGTAGAGCTTTAAGATTAGCAGAAACAGCAAAGGAACTACCAAGCATGCTTAGAGAAGCTGAATCAAAGGGATTAACTTACTCCGAATTCATTGATCAGGTACTAGGATATGAATTGGCTTGTCGTGAGGATAAGAATCGTATCAAGTTAATGAAATGGGCAGAGTTCCCCCAACACTTAACATTAGAGCAATTTAAACTCGAAGAGCAATCTGCGATTGGTGAGAAACAATTAAATGTATTAAAGGAATTATCATGGATCGAAGAGAATTTCACATTAATTATGATGGGGCCTCCTGGCGTCGGAAAAACTCATCTTTCAACCGGATTGGGAATCCAGGCAGTCAACCAAGGGTATCAGGTTTCTTTCGTATCCATGGATCAGTTAATTTACGTATTAAAGACTAAAGAATATATAAGTAAGTCTAGAACGAGGTATAAACGAATTACAGGATCAGATTTGGTTATCATTGATGATGTCATGTATATGGCTTATGAAACGCAAGATGCGCAGCTCTTTTTCCAGTTTATTTACGATATGTATGATAAGACGGCCTTTATTTTAACTTCCAATAAAGGTCCAGGGGAATGGGGTAAATTTCTTGGAGATACAACATTAACAACGGCGATCCTAGATCGCCTTCTCCACAGAAGTGAAATTATCACATTCGATGAGAACCAAGACAGCATCAGAATGAAGTACAGACGTGCTTTGTTTCAAGAAACAGGTGTTGAATCTTAATTGGGGAAACCTGTTGAGTGTTAATTGTGAAAAACTGCTTAATTCTACTTGACGGTTACA
>NZ_JAKNRA010000035.1:0-1603 GCF_022213125.1 Oceanobacillus alkalisoli
TGAACTGCGCCCTGTCAAGTGGACAGTAAAAAAATAAAAATCTATGCCGCAGCCTGGTACCGATATTCTAACGGTGTTAGGCTGTTTAATTTCGTTTGGTATCGTTCTTCATTATAAAATTCCATATAAGCGTCAATATCGTCCACTAATTCTTCATAGTTCTTGTAATGCGTTAGGTCATAACATTCGCATTTAAAATGGCCAAAGAAGCTTTCTATCGGTGCATTATCAATGCATTTACCAATCCGGGACATACTACGGGTCATGTTAGCTTCAGTCGTAATCTGACGGTATTCCTTCGATGTGTACTGTGAACCACGATCACTATGGATTAACGGAGATGCATCTGGATTGGATTCTATCGCTTTCTTAAGCGTATTCATTACTAAAGGATTGTCGTTAAACCTTCCGACTTCATAGGCGACAATGGATCCATCATAGAGATCTTTAATCGCACTTAAATAAGCTTTCCTGTTCAGACCAAATTTTAGATGCGTGATATCTGTTACCCACTTCTCATTTGGTTTGTCCGCAGTAAACTCCCGATTAAGAACATTCTCTTCGATATGAACAAAGCTAGTCTTGGTGGAATAGCCATTTGAACGGCGAATAAAGGATTTCAAACCTAATTCAATCATTAAACGTCGAATGCGTTTGGGGCTGTACTTTTTCTTATAGTGGCGATTAATCGCCATCGTTATTCGCCGATAACCCCAAGTGCCTCGGCGCTGTTTAAATATCCTCTGGATTTTCTCCATCAGCCATTCATTTTCTTTTTGTTGATCTGTAGGTTCGTGTTTCAGCCATTTATAATATCCAGAACGGGATACATTTAAGATCTCGCTGAGTAATGAAATCGTGATGCCTGTTTCCTCATGATAGTCATGAATAGCCTGAAATTCAGCTAAATGAATGCCTAATCTTCCCGACCCATCCCCCTTTCGATTTCCTTTAACTTTTTTAATAGACCATTCTCCGCCTCCAAGTATTGATTACGATGCTTCAACTCCTGAATACGAAGTTGTAATTTTTCTTCCTCTGTCAATACCGGCTTCGAATCTAACGACTTTCCACGTCGGTCCTGAAGAGCTCGCTCCCCATCCTGTTGGTATTTACGAACCCAGCTATAGACTTGTTGATAGGAAACCTGATATTTCTCTGTGGCCTTTTGGTAATTCAAGTTATTGGCAATGGTGTATTGAGTAATTTCTATGCGCTCCTGAAATGTTGTCTTGCGCCCCTTATTCATTTCTTCTCTTCCCCCAGTAGATTTAAACTCTTTCCCACTAGTATAATGCTTTACCCACCGGGATAAAACAGAACGACTTGAAATATCGAATTTTTTACAGGTCTCTTCTAAGTTACCCTCATGGTTCAAGTAAAACTCGACTGCTTGCATCTTCAATTCTTTAGGGTACGTTTTCGGGCTCGTTGATTCTTTTAAGCCCTCTACACCATGTAGTTGATATTTGCGCATCCAAGCATGAATGGTAGTGTCGCTAACATTGTATTTTCTTGCAACAATACTATCAGGCAGCTCCCCCTCTAGCACGCACAATACAGCTTGAACCCTTTCATCCAATGTGTGTTTCATTACTTTCTC
>NZ_JAKNRA010000037.1:0-1511 GCF_022213125.1 Oceanobacillus alkalisoli
CCTATCTGACTTTCTCACTGCTTGGGCGCACACTTCCATCCGTGCGCATTCCTTATCCTTCTGCGTTCCCCCATCGCTCATAACGATCATGAGGTGGTACAGGAATATCAACCTGTTGTCCATCGCCTACGCCTGTCGGCCTCGGCTTAGGTCCCGACTAACCCTGAGAGGACGAGCCTTCCTCAGGAAACCTTAGGCATTCGGTGAAAGAGATTCTCACTCTTTTTTCGCTACTCATACCGGCATTCTCACTTCTAAGCGCTCCACCAGTCCTCACGGTCTGACTTCACAGCACTTAGAACGCTCTCCTACCATTGTTCGGAAGAACAATCCGCAGCTTCGGTGATACGTTTAGCCCCGGTACATTTTCGGCGCAGAGTCACTCGACCAGTGAGCTATTACGCACTCTTTAAATGGTGGCTGCTTCTAAGCCAACATCCTGGTTGTCTGGGCAACTCCACATCCTTTTCCACTTAACGTATACTTTGGGACCTTAGCTGGCGGTCTGGGCTGTTTCCCTCTCGACTACGAATCTTATCACCCGCAGTCTGACTCCCAAAAAGAAGTAGCTGGCATTCGGAGTTTGACTGAATTCGGTAACCCGGTGAGGGCCCCTAGTCCAATCAGTGCTCTACCTCCAGTACTCTATTTTTGAGGCTAGCCCTAAAGCTATTTCGGAGAGAACCAGCTATCTCCGTGTTCGATTGGCATTTCACCCCTACCCACACCTCATCCCCGCATTTTTCAACATACGTGGGTTCGGGCCTCCAGTCAGTGTTACCTGACCTTCACCCTGGACATGGGTAGATCACACGGTTTCGGGTCTACGACCACATACTCATTCGCCCTATTCAGACTCGCTTTCGCTGCGGCTCCGTGTCTTCCACTTAACCTTGCATGTAATCGTAACTCGCCGGTCCATTCTACAAAAGGTACGCCGTCACTCATAAATGAGCTCCGACTACTTGTAAGCGCACGGTTTCAGGTTCTCTTTCACTCCCCTCCCGGGGTGCTTTTCACCTTTCCCTCACGGTACTGGTTCACTATCGGTCACTAGGGAGTATTTAGCCTTGGGAGATGGTCCTCCCGGATTCCGACGGAATTCCACGTGTTCCGCCGTACTCAGGATACACTCCGGAGGAAACTCTTTTTCGATTACAGGGCTGTTACCTTCTATGGCTGATCTTTCCAGATCGATTCATCTAAAGAATTTCTTTGTAACTCCAATGGAGTGTCCTACAACCCCAGTAAGCAAGCTTACTGGTTTGGGCTCGTTCCGTTTCGCTCGCCGCTACTTGGGAAATCGCATTTGCTTTCTCTTCCTCTGGGTACTGAGATGTTTCAGTTCCCCAGGTCTGCCTCGTATACCCTATGTATTCAGGTATACGTACTGTCCCATTACGGACAGTGGGTTGCCCCATTCGGAGATCTCCGGATCAACGTTTACTTACAACTACCCGGAGCATATCGGTGTTAGTCCCGTCCTTCATCAGCTCCTAGTGCCAAGGCAT
>NZ_JAKNRA010000038.1:0-1388 GCF_022213125.1 Oceanobacillus alkalisoli
ATATAGAAGTTAGTTAAGTCCTCGATCGATTAGTATTCGTCAGCTCCACATGTCACCATGCTTCTACCTCGAACCTATCAACCTCATCGTCTCTGAGGGATCTTACTCACTCGAAGTGATGGGAAGTCTCATCTTGAGGGGGGCTTCATGCTTAGATGCTTTCAGCACTTATCCTTTCCACACGTAGCTACCCAGCCATGCTCCTGGCGGAACAACTGGTACACCAGCGGTGTGTCCATCCCGGTCCTCTCGTACTAAGGACAGCTCCTCTCAAACTTCCAGCGCCCACGACGGATAGGGACCGAACTGTCTCACGACGTTCTGAACCCAGCTCGCGTACCGCTTTAATGGGCGAACAGCCCAACCCTTGGGACCGACTACAGCCCCAGGATGCGATGAGCCGACATCGAGGTGCCAAACCTCCCCGTCGATGTGAACTCTTGGGGGAGATAAGCCTGTTATCCCCGGGGTAGCTTTTATCCGTTGAGCGATGGCCCTTCCATGCGGAACCACCGGATCACTAAGCCCGACTTTCGTCCCTGCTCGACTTGTAGGTCTCGCAGTCAAGCTCCCTTGTGCCTTTACACTCTGCGAATGATTTCCAACCATTCTGAGGGAACCTTTGGGCGCCTCCGTTACCTTTTGGGAGGCGACCGCCCCAGTCAAACTGCCTGCCTGACACTGTCTCCGGACCGGATCACGGTCCTGGGTTAGAATGTTCATACAGCTAGGGTGGTATCCCACGGGTGCCTCCACGGAAGCTAGCGCTCCCGATTCCACGGCTCCCACCTATCCTGTACAAGCTGCACAAACAGTCAATATCAAGCTACAGTAAAGCTCCACGGGGTCTTTCCGTCCTGTCGCGGGTAATGTGCATCTTCACACATCGTATAATTTCACCGGGTCTCTCGTTGAGACAGTGCCCAAGTCGTTGCACCTTTCGTGCGGGTCGGAACTTACCCGACAAGGAATTTCGCTACCTTAGGACCGTTATAGTTACGGCCGCCGTTTACTGGGGCTTCGGTTCTAAGCTTCGCCTTACGGCTAACTCTTCCCCTTAACCTTCCAGCACCGGGCAGGTGTCAGCCCCTATACTTCGCCTTTCGGCTTCGCAGAGACCTGTGTTTTTGCTAAACAGTCGCTTGGGCCTATTCACTGCGGCTTCTTCTAAAAGAAGCACCCCTTCTCCCGAAGTTACGGGGTCATTTTGCCGAGTTCCTTAACGAGAGTTCTCCCGCTCACCTTAGGATTCTCTCCTCGCCTACCTGTGTCGGTTTGCGGTACGGGCACCTGTGATCTGGCTAGAGGCTTTTCTCGGCAGTGTGAAATCAGGAACTTCGGTACTCAATTTCCCTCCCCATCACAGCTTGAAATTGCCAGACGGATTT
>NZ_JAKNRA010000039.1:0-1131 GCF_022213125.1 Oceanobacillus alkalisoli
ATGTCTGGTAATGAAGGCGGAAAGGTCACACCTGTTCCCATACCGAACACAGCAGTTAAGCTTTCCAGCGCCGATGGTAGTTGAGACCTTGTCTCTGCGAGAGTAGGACGTTGCCAGGCATATTAAACGGAGGATTAGCTCAGCTGGGAGAGCACCTGCCTTACAAGCAGGGGGTCGCAGGTTCAAGTCCTGCATCCTCCACCATTTAGCCGGCCTAGCTCAATTGGTAGAGCAACTGACTTGTAATCAGTAGGTTGGGGGTTCAAGTCCTCTGGCCGGCACCACTTTTAATCAATACTCAATTTTGATTTATTGCGAGCCATTAGCTCAGTCGGTAGAGCATCTGACTTTTAATCAGAGGGTCACAGGTTCGAATCCTGTATGGCTCACCATTTTAATGCGCGGGTGTGGCGGAATTGGCAGACGCGCTAGACTTAGGATCTAGTGTCTTCGGACGTGGGGGTTCAAGTCCCTTCACCCGCATTTATATATGATTTAAAAACGAGCGGAAGTAGTTCAGTGGTAGAACACCACCTTGCCAAGGTGGGGGTCGCGGGTTCGAATCCCGTCTTCCGCTCCAACCCTTGCCGGGGTGGCGGAACTGGCAGACGCACAGGACTTAAAATCCTGCGGTAGGTTACTACCGTACCGGTTCGATTCCGGTCCTCGGCACCATCTTGCGCCCGTAGCTCAATTGGATAGAGCGTTTGACTACGGATCAAAAGGTTAGGGGTTCGACTCCTCTCGGGCGCGCCATATATAAACGGGAAGTAGCTCAGCTTGGTAGAGCACTTGGTTTGGGACCAAGGGGCCGCAGGTTCAAATCCTGTCTTCCCGACCATTCATATCATAAAGGGGCCTTAGCTCAGCTGGGAGAGCGCCTGCCTTGCACGCAGGAGGTCAGCGGTTCGATCCCGCTAGGCTCCACCATCTACAAAGAATAGTTGACATATCCGAAAGTATATGATAACATTTCTTAGTCGCTGAAATTGAGTGCGACTTTTAATTTGCTCTTTGAAAACTGAACAAAACAACCAGTATGAAAAAGAGGTAAGAAGTAAAACGTTGGATTGATCTAACGAAAGCTTTTTATCCCTGAATCAATTTTTGAAGCTAAGAATAGATGACGGT